>NZ_JBWKVD010000003.1:102466-485818 GCF_059421525.1 Pseudomonas sp. GW821-FHT02H06 | reverse complement strand
TGTCAACTGCCTTTTTCACCGCTGTCGATTCAAGCATCTGAACCGAAGCATTCCTCGCTGCTTACTTCGTCCAACTCTTTGATTATCAAGGAGTTTTCCGTTTCGTCTGCGCCGGAAGTGGGGCGAATTATAGACAGATCCAGAGGGGCGTCAACACCTAATTTGAACTTTTGGCGAAAAAGCCAAAACCCTAAGGAAATCCGATACTTCCTTCTGTTTATATAGAGACCGGATAAAGACTCCTGCAAGAGCACCAGCCCTTAGAGAACGCCCCTCTGACGCAAGGCAATTACCTCAGCGTCAGGTAATCCTAATAATCCGGTTAGAACTTCCAGTGTGTGCTCCCCCAACAACGGCGGCGCACGCCGATATTCAACAGGCGTGGCAGATAAACGGATCGGACTGGCAACCTGAAGAACAGTCCCACCCAATGCATGAGGCAACTCGACCTGGAGACCGCGGAATTGCACCTGCGGATCTGCGAACACCTGGGCGACATCGTTAATAGGCCCACACGGTACTCCGGCCCCCTCCAACGCCGTGACCCATTCAGCCGTGGTCTTGAAGACGGTGGCCTGCCGGATCAGCGGGATCAGCTCGGCACGATGCGCCACGCGCTGCTCATTACTCGCAAACCGCGGATCGCTGGCCCACTGCGGTTGCCCGGCCACTTCCGCGAATTTGCGGAACTGGTTGTCGTTCCCCACCGTGAGAATGAAATCGCCATCGGCGGTGGGGAAATCCTGGTAGGGCACGATATTCGGGTGAGCATTACCCAGTCGCCTTGGCGATACGCCCGTCGTCAGGTAATTCATTGCCTGATTTGCCAGGCAGGCGACCTGCACATCCAGCAACGCCATGTCGATGTGCTGACCAGGCCCTCCCTGATCCCGATGCGCCAGAGCAGCAAGAATCGCAGAAGTCGAATACAGCCCCGTCAGAATATCCGTCAGCGCCACGCCGACCTTCACCGGTCCCGCGCCATCCTCCCCCTCGGGACGACCGGTAAGGCTCATCAGCCCACCGAGCCCCTGGATCATGAAGTCGTAACCTGCTCGCTTGGCGTAGGGTCCCGTCTGACCGAACCCGGTAATGGAGCAATATATGAGCCTGGGGTTCTCCAGTTGCAGTGATTCGTAATCCAAACCGTAGGCCTTCAGCCCACCAACCTTGAAGTTCTCGATGACGATATCGGACTTCGCCGCCAGTTCGCGGACCAGCTTCTGGCCTTCGGGTTGGGTGAAGTCGATGGTGACGGACTGTTTGTTGCGGTTGGCTGAGAGGTAGTACGCAGCTTCAGACGTGTTTTCTCCGCGCGGATCCTTCAGGAAGGGCGGCCCCCACGCGCGCGTGTCGTCGCCGTTACCCGGGCGCTCGATTTTAATCACCTCGGCGCCGAGGTCAGCCAGAATCTGCCCTGCCCAAGGGCCAGCGAGGACCCTGGACAAGTCCAGCACACGCAAATGCGATAACGCGCCCATTGCTGGCTCCTTAATAGAAGGCCTGGATGCCGGTTTGCGCGCGACCAAGGATAAGCGCATGGACGTCGTGGGTACCTTCGTAGGTATTCACCACCTCCAGGTTGACCAGATGCCTGGCGATACCGAACTCATCAGAGATGCCGTTGCCACCCAGCATGTCACGCGCCATACGCGCGATGTCCAGCGACTTGCCGCAGGAGTTGCGCTTCATGATGGAGGTGATTTCAACGGCTGCAGTGCCCTCGTCTTTCATCCGGCCAAGACGCAGGCAGCCTTGAAGCGCCAGCGTGATCTCGGTCTGCATGTCAGCGAGCTTTTTCTGGATCAGCTGATTAGCTGCGAGGGGACGGCCGAATTGTTGACGGTCCAGTGTGTATTGACGCGCGGCGTGCCAGCAAAACTCGGCAGCCCCCAAGGCACCCCAGGAAATACCATAGCGGGCGGAGTTCAGGCACGTGAACGGACCTTTAAGACCGCGGACGTCCGGGAAAATGTTCTCTTCCGGCACAAACACGTTGTCCATCACGATCTCGCCAGTGATCGAAGCGCGCAGGCCGACTTTGCCGTGAATCGCCGGAGCAGTCAGGCCTTGCCAGCCCTTTTCCAGTACGAAGCCGCGGATATCCCCAGCGTCATCTTTGCCCCAGACAACAAAGACATCGGCAATCGGGCTGTTGGTAATCCACATTTTGCTGCCGGTTAGACGGTAGCCGCCTTCGACGCTCCGCGCACGGGTGATCATCGCGCCCGGATCCGAACCATGATTGGGTTCGGTAAGGCCGAAGCAACCAATCCATTCACCGGACGCAAGCTTTGGCAGGTATTTCTGCTTTTGCGCTTCGGTACCAAATTCGTTGATAGGCACCATGACCAGGGAGGACTGCACGCTCATCATCGAGCGATAACCGGAATCGACGCGCTCGACTTCGCGAGCGATCAAGCCGTAACACACGTAGTTCAGACCGCTGCCGCCGTACTGCTCCGGGATCGTGGCGCCGAGAAGACCTATCTCACCCATCTCGCGAAAGATCGCCGGGTCTGTCTTTTCATGGCGGAAGGCTTCAAGCACACGCGGTACCAGTTTGTCCCTGGCGAACTGCTCGGCGCTGTCGCGAACCATGCGCTCTTCTTCGGTGAGTTGCTGGTCCAGCAACAGGGGGTCGATCCAACTGAAACTTGCCTTGCCGCTCATGACTCTCTCCTCACCAAATGCGCTTCCGGACCTGCCGGAGAAGTAATGAAGCGAGCCTAGGCCTGAACCCGGGATCGAGCAAACGACGATTTCGCATCACCCTGTGCTAATTTCTCACTCCGAGACACGGCCGGTGCCACCGAGCCGTCGCTGTGAGTGAGGCAAAGGTACATGCGTCGTAAAATCCCAAGCACCGCTGCGCTGGTGAGCTTCGAGGCAGCCGCGCGGCACGAGAGCTTCACCAAGGCGGCTGAGGAGCTTTCTCTGACCCAGAGCGCGATCTGCCGCCAGGTCGCGAGCCTGGAAGCGTTCTTGAATGTCGGCCTGTTCCGACGTTCGCGAAGGGGTGTGAAGCTTACGGAGGCTGGCCTTTCCTACAGCCGGCGCATCGCAACGCAACTTGACGCTGTTGAACGCGACACGCTGTCAGTGATGGGTCATCAGGGCGTCAATGTGATCGAACTGGCGGTAGTGCCCACCTTTGGCACGCAATGGTTACTGCCACGCCTAAAGGATTTTCAGAAGAACCACCCTGACGTCACTATCAACCTGACCAACCGCACGCGACCGTTTTTGTTTGCCGATACCGAATTCGACGCAGCGATCTACTTTGGTGATGCTGATTGGTCCGGTACCGAGTCCCACAGACTGATGGGCGAAAATCCCATGCCGGTCTGCAGTCCGGCACTGCTTGGGGCACGGCACAGCATCAGCGCTCAAGAGTTGGCCGAGATGCCGCTGCTCCAGCAAACCACTCGGCCCTACGCCTGGCGGCAGTGGTTCAATTCGCTGGACATGGGGGTGGCTCGCGACATGACAGGTCCCCGATACGAGCTATTCTCCATGCTCGCTCAGGCAGCCATGCACGACATGGGTGTGGCGCTCATACCACCATTTCTTATTCAGCATGAACTGGCCGAAAAACGCCTGGTGATTGCCAACCCTCACCAGCTCTCAAGCTCAAAGGCCTATTACTTGATGATTCCGGAGCGCAAAACGGAATCAGCGTCGCTGAAGGCGTTTCGTGACTGGCTGATTCAGCAGGCCAAGACCTACTCCCTGCCCTGAATGCCTATCCACAACACGAACGTTTCCGTGTAGTACGAAGATCCTAAAACCTACATATATCTTGATTTGTCGCATTTGCGACACACGCTTCTTTGTGCTCGCGTTATCCCAATAGTCATACAAATAGCGCTCTACAGCCTGATTTCGATTCATTTTAGAAATTTTGCCTTACCACGGTTGTGAGAAACCGTAACCATGAAAATGCGTCTGTTATCAATGACTTAACCGGTTTTGTGCGTCAATCGGTCACAGGGTGACTTGTAGTACATTTTTCGTTCAGTTACAGAAACCCTTGAAGGCCTCTGGCATCCCCTGCAAAATGCCGCGCCCGGCTGTTTTAACGGGCGTAGTGATCGCAATCCCAGCCCTCGGGCCGTAGCGCGCTGGCCTAATTAAGACAATAAGATCACGCAGGAGATTTGACGTGCACATTGGAGTCCCCCTCGAAACCCAGCCTGGTGAAACCCGGGTCGCCGCCACTCCCGAAACCATCAAAAAGCTCGTCGCCCAAGGCCACACCGTGACTGTGCAGAACGGCGCGGGCATTGCGGCGAGCGTGACCGACAGTGCTTATGAGGCGGCAGGTGCATTAATGGGCAGCGCCGCCGATGCGTTCGGCGCTGAACTCATCCTCAAGGTCTCCGCTCCCAACGACGCCGAGTTGCCGCTGATCAAAAGCGGCGCAGTGGTGGTCGGGATGCTCAACCCTTTCAATAACGACATGATCGCCAAGCTGGCTGAACGCGGTATCACCGCTTTTGCCCTCGAAGCCGCGCCACGTACCTCTCGCGCGCAAAGCCTCGACGTGCTGTCTTCCCAGGCCAACATCGCCGGCTATAAAGCCGTGCTGTTGGCGGCGCAGCACTATCCGCGCTTCATGCCCATGCTGATGACAGCGGCCGGTACAGTGAAAGCAGCGCGCGTGCTGATTCTCGGAGCGGGGGTTGCGGGGCTGCAGGCCATCGCCACTGCCAAACGACTGGGTGCGGTCATTGAAGCCTCGGACGTACGTCCAGCGGTGAAGGAGCAGATCGAGTCGCTAGGGGCCAAGTTCGTTGACGTGCCCTACGAGACTGACGAGGAGCGGGAAGCTGCCGTGGGCGTCGGCGGTTACGCCCGCCCGATGCCGGCCAGCTGGATGCAGCGTCAGGCTGTGGCCGTTCATGAGCGCGCCAAACAGGCGGACATCGTGATTACCACGGCGCTGATTCCCGGTCGCAAGGCTCCGGTGCTGTTAAGCGCTGAAACGGTCGCGCAGATGAAGCCCGGCTCGGTGGTGATCGATCTGGCGGCAGCGCAGGGCGGCAACTGCCCTCTGACGGTAGCCGACCAAGTGGTGGTCGAGCATGGCGTGACCATCGTTGGCCACACGAATCTGCCCGCCATGGTCGCGGCGGATGCGTCGGCTCTTTATGCCCGCAACCTGCTGGACTTCATGAAGCTGCTCTTCACCCAGGAAGGCCAGTTCCAGATCAACCTCGAAGACGACATCGTTACCGCGTGCCTTATGTGCCGCAATGGCCAAGTCATCCGCAAGAACGGCTGAGGATAAAAATAATGGAAGAGTTCATCTCACCCGGCATCTACAACCTGATCATTTTCGTGCTGGCCATTTACGTCGGCTACCACGTGGTCTGGAACGTGACGCCTGCACTACACACGCCCCTGATGGCAGTCACGAACGCTATCTCGGCCATCGTCATCGTCGGCGCCATGCTTGCCGCCGCGCTGACAGTGACGCCACTGGGCAAAACCATGGGCACCCTGGCCGTTGCGCTGGCGGCCGTTAACGTCTTCGGCGGTTTTCTCGTCACCCGGCGGATGCTTGAGATGTTCAAAAAGAAAGCGCCCAAGGCAAAAGACGAGGTGGCCAAGTAATGAGCATGAACCTCGTCACCTTGCTGTACCTCGTTTCGGCCATCTGCTTCATCCAGGCGCTGAAGGGCTTGTCTCACCCAACCACCTCGCGCCGAGGCAATCTGTTCGGCATGCTCGGCATGGGCCTGGCTGTTCTGACTACGATAGGACTGGTGTTCAAACTGGCTGCGCTATCTACCGACGGCGCCAGCGCAGGCATTGGCTACATCCTTATCGGTCTGCTGGTCGGCGGTACTGCCGGTTCGATCATGGCCAAGCGCGTCGAGATGACCAAGATGCCTGAATTGGTCGCCTTCATGCACAGCATGATTGGTCTGGCAGCCGTGTTCATCGCCATCGCTGCGGTGGTCGAGCCACAGTCGCTGGGCATCGTTCACCACTTGGGCGATCCGATTCCTGCGGGCAACCGTCTGGAGTTGTTCCTGGGCGCGGCGATCGGGGCGATTACGTTCTCCGGTTCGGTCATCGCCTTCGGCAAGCTGTCGGGCAAATACAAGTTCCGCCTGTTCCAGGGCGCACCGGTGCAGTTTGCCGGTCAGCACAAGCTCAATCTGGTTCTGGGTCTGGCGACGCTGCTGTTCGGCATCACGTTCATGCTGACGGGTAGCCTGTTCGCGTTCAGCGTCATGCTGATCCTGGCGTTCGTGATTGGCGTGCTGCTGATTATCCCGATTGGTGGCGCAGACATGCCGGTTGTGGTGTCGATGCTCAACAGTTACTCGGGCTGGGCAGCGGCGGGTATTGGCTTCTCGCTGAACAACTCGATGCTGATCATCGCCGGCTCTCTGGTCGGCTCATCCGGCGCGATTCTGTCGTACATCATGTGCAAGGCAATGAACCGCTCGTTCTTCAACGTGATCGGCGGCGGCTTCGGTGGCGCAGTGGATGCCGGTGCTACGAGCGGCAGCAAGGAAGCCCGTCCGGTTAAATCGGGATCGGCTGACGATGCAACCTTCCTGCTGACCAACGCCGACACCGTAATCATCGTGCCGGGTTACGGGCTGGCGGTTGCTCGAGCGCAGCACGCGCTGAAAGAGCTGACCGAAAAGCTGACCCACGCGGGCGTTACGGTGAAGTACGCGATCCACCCGGTGGCCGGCCGGATGCCGGGGCACATGAACGTGCTGCTGGCGGAAGCCGAGGTGCCTTACGATCAAGTGTTTGAGATGGAGGACATTAACTCCGAGTTCGGTCAGGCGGACGTCGTCCTGGTGCTGGGCGCCAATGATGTGGTCAATCCGGCGGCGAAAAACGATCCCAAGTCGCCGATTGCCGGCATGCCGATTCTCGAGGCGTACAAGGCCAAGACCATCATCGTCAACAAGCGCTCCATGGCCAGCGGCTATGCAGGCCTGGATAACGAACTGTTCTACCTGGACAAAACCATGATGGTCTTTGGTGACGCCAAAAAGGTCATCGAGGACATGGTCAAAGCGATCGAATAATCGCTGCAACTCGCGATGAAACAACCCTCGGCGCAGGTGATGGCCGAGGGTTTTTTACAGCCCGGGTAAAAGTGTTTCTCGCGCAAAGGCGCTAATTAGAGCCTTTAGTGCGACCTTGGTAGCGGGACGAACGCTCCTCAACTCTCTAGACTTCGCTCACGCATCTTTGTCATGAGATTAAACAACATGCACCGTGAA
This sequence comes from Pseudomonas sp. GW821-FHT02H06, assembly GCF_059421525.1. Classification (NCBI taxonomy): domain Bacteria; kingdom Pseudomonadati; phylum Pseudomonadota; class Gammaproteobacteria; order Pseudomonadales; family Pseudomonadaceae; genus Pseudomonas; species Pseudomonas sp. GW821-FHT02H06. The sequence goes on along the minus strand of NZ_JBWKVD010000003.1, from coordinate 478,556 downwards.
CGAATCCGTCTGCCCTCGCTGATGAGCAAGATAATGAGCGCGGCCGACGCCGCTTCCTTGATCAAGGACGGCATGACCGTCGGCATGAGCGGCTTCACCCGCGCCGGCGAAGCCAAGGCCGTGCCCCAGGCGCTGGCCGAACGCGCCAAAACAGTTCCGCTGAAGATCAGCCTGATGACGGGCGCCAGCCTGGGCAACGATCTGGACAAGCAACTGACCGAGGCCGGCGTGCTCTCCCGCCGCATGCCGTTTCAGGTCGACAGCACCCTGCGCAAGGCCATCAACGACGGCACCGTGATGTTCATTGACCAGCACTTGTCGGACACCGTCGAGCAGCTGCGCAATCGCCAGATCAAGGCCGTGGACATCGCCGTGATCGAATGCGTAGCAATCACCGAAGAGGGACATCTGGTGCTCAGCACGTCAGTCGGCAACTCGGCGAGCTTCGCCATTCTTGCCGAACACGTGATTATCGAGATCAACCTTGCCCAACCCATGGAGCTCGAAGGGCTGCACGACATCTATATACCCACCTACCGGCCAACACGCCTGCCGATCCCGGTCCTCAAGACCGATACCCGAATCGGCAGTCAGGCAGTGAAGATCGATCCGGCCAAGATCGTCGGCATCGTGATCAGCAATCAACCCGACTCGCCGTCGACGGTGTTGCCGGCAGACACCGACACTCAGGCTATCGCGGGCCACTTGGTCGAGTTCTTCAAAGGCGAAGTGCGGCTGAACCGACTGACCAATCAGCTCATGCCGCTGCAGGCGGGGGTAGGTACGATCGCCAATGCCGTCATGACCGGGCTAATCGATTCGCCCTTTCACGGCATGACCATGTATTCGGAAGTGCTGCAGGACTCGACGTTCGATCTGTTCGAGGCGGGCAAGCTGGATTTCGCTTCGGGCTGTTCCATGACGTTGTCCGAGCGCAAGCACTCTGCGGTCTACGACAATCTGGAGCAGTACAGATCCAGACTGTTACTGCGCCCCCAGGAAATCTCGAACCATCCGGAGGTCGTCCGCCGCCTGGGCATCATTGGTATCAACACTGCCTTGGAGTTCGACCTGTACGGGAACGTCAATTCCACTCACGTGGGCGGCACACGGATGATGAACGGGATAGGCGGGTCAGGCGACTTCGCCCGCAACGCCCATCTCGCCATTTTTGTGACCAAGTCCATTGCCAAAGCCGGAGCCATTTCAAGCGTGGTGCCAATGGTCAGCCACGTAGACCACACCGAACACGATGTAGACATTCTGGTCACCGAGATCGGACTGGCAGACCTGCGAGGCCTGGCACCCCGCGAGCGCGCCCGGGTCATCATCGACAACTGTGTGCATCCGGCCTATCGCGAGGCGCTGAATGACTACTTCCGCCGCGCCTGTGCAATTGGCGGTCACACACCGCATGTGCTGCGGGATGCACTCAGCTGGCACCTAAACTTGGAAGAAACCGGCCGCATGTTGGCGATCTGAAGACACAGTTTGTCAGTGGCGACGACCTTTCGTCGTCACAGTTCGCAACCTGAACGCAAATTCTGCAAAAACTGTACTGCTGTACGGGTGATTTCACGTACTTCTAATGGGAAATGACTGGCCCAACTGACAAAAAAGCACACTTCTGGTGCAGACCCGTACAGTTGCCCCACTTCCGAACAAAACAGTGGTGATTAACAGTTAACTGGAGCAGCACAATACAAATGAACTGTGTCTAGAGAGAGACGGGCAATGAGAGGAATATTGTCACCAATCAAGTCAATCTCTAATCCCGCCACAAGCGGAAGGAAGAAGCATCATGGAACGCACCGTCAGTTCCGAATTGTTCTACGAAGACACCGCAAAAACCGCACAAGCCTCGTTGCCGCTGCGCATGTTCGCCAACCTGATGCTCTGGCAGCGTCGTCTGTCCAGCCGGCATCAACTGGCTCGCCTGGATGCACGTTTGCTGGCTGACGCCGGTATCAGCGAATCCCAGCGTTATGAAGAGCTGAGCAAGCCGTTCTGGCGCTAAGTTAGCGTCTGCTGGTCCCAGGCCGAGCGCCTCTCACCAGCAACCCGAATTGTTCAAACAAAACCCGTCAGCAGGTCACTGCTGGCGGGTTTTGTCGTTCTGGGGTCGGGCAAACCACGCTAAGGGCCGACCAGTACAGTTTTACGCAACTCAGCAAATCCCATTACAGTCCAACGATCACGGGTAATTGCGGCAGATATAGAGTTACGTAGCGGCGACTGGCACAAGGCCGGGATAGTTCGGCAGCCCGCTTATAAGCTAATCTTGCGCCACCTTGACCACGCAGTCACAAGACAGCTCTCGCTGAGCTTCCCGATTTATGCGTCTGTGGTTTTCGAATCCCGTTATTTTGGAGTGCCTGTATGTCTCGCGTTCGCCTGTTGAGTGCCGCTTTCCTGATCGTCGCTGCCACCGGAGCCCAGGCTTCCAGCTTTGTGGTTACAACGGACACCATCGTCCGTGCGCTCGATGCTTCGTCCAACGCCACGTCTAAAATTTCGTCCTCCTTCCACGATGACAAGATCGTTCTGGCCGCCCGCGACGACGCCGCAAGCTTCGTTGCCAGCGAAGGCGAGATCCGGGGCGTGAAGCTCCAGGGCGCCTTGCAACACATCCGCGAGGTTGCACCGGGCCTGCAAGCGTCGGACGCGCAACTCGCGCAAGCGATTCTTGCCATCTGATTCAGCTTCGCGACAGGTTTCTCAAACGCGAGCCCGGGTCTTTGCACTAGCTCTGGCCCAGGTGTTGCGCTAGCCTTGCGACTCGTTTCGCAGAACCTGAACAGCCCTGAATAGCCATGCATTCGTTGTTTCGCCTCGTGCTTGCCGTCACCGCAGCCTTGAGTATTTCAACTCAGGTTCTGGCGTTCGACGTGACAACACAAAGCCTGGTCAAAACCGGATACGCCACCAGCCAGGTGACAACCGGGCCTTTCGATAGCAAGTTGATAATTGCCGCCCAGGATGATGCTGCAGTGTTTGTCGCCAGTGACGGCCAACTGCGAGGAGCACGGCTGGAGTCTGCGCTGGCGTACCTGCGTCAAACCCGCCCAAAACTTCATGCAAGCGACCTTGAACTGGCGCAGGCAATCCTCGTCCAATAGTCACTTTTTTTGTAACTACCGTATTTTGGAGACGTTCCATGCGTACCCCGTTGATCGCTGCCGCCCTTGGCCTGCTCTTGCTGACTGATATGGCACAGGCACAAACCCTGAAGGCCACCAGTAACATCGTCGTTCGCGCCCTCGGCCGCAGCATCGATTTCACCTCCGACACCACCTCATCCGTGCGCAACTGGAAACTCATCCTCGAAGCGCGCGACGACGCCGCCAGCTATGTCGCCAGTAACGGTGACATCCATGGCGCACTGCTCGACGCTGCGTTCATCACACTGCGTGACCGCCTGCCTGAAGCCCGTAATGCCAGTGATCAGGACCTCGCCGAGGCCATCCTCGCACTGTGAAACGCCTCGCTGTCTGGCTGCTGACGTCGGCGCTCTCGCTGATTTGCACGAGCGCCTTCGCCGACCTGAGCCTGTCGTTGCACACCGACGGACTGAGTCCTGCGCAACAAAAGGCCAGCCAGACATTGCTCGACGAAGCCATGGCGCACCTGCCGCCATTGTTCGTCAGCAAGCTTGATCGCAAGGTGGAAGTGCATTGGACCGACGACATGCCGTCCAATGCCTACGGCCGTGCAGACGGTCCCTACCGTCTGGACCTGAATGAGCACCTGCTCGCAGGCCTGACCGACGGCAGCGCCGCAACGACACGAACCAACCGTCCTCACGGCACCGTGCGCGAGGAAATGCTCGCCACGGTCCTGCATGAGCTGACCCATATTTATGATCACGCGCAGCTCTGGTCCCCTGAAGACCGCAAGCTGATCGTTGCGTGTGCCCGGCAGGGCAAGAGCGTGGGGAAGGTTGGCCTGCGTGACAGCTGCCGGGGGCAGACCGACCGACGTTTCACGCTGAGTGATGATCCGCGCCTTCTGGATCTGGCGGGATGGCCGCAGTACGTCGGCCGCCGCGGTGACAGGGAAGAGCGCAATGGCCAGGTCGCGCGCAGCCCGGATATCTACGAAATCAGCAGCCCGCTGGAATTCGTTGCGGTGAACATGGAGTACTTCCTCCTCGATCCGGCCTACGCCTGCCGCCGTCCGGCGCTGTACGACTATTACAAGGCTCGGTTCGACTGGGCGCCAGCGACGAAGGATCAGTGCCCGACGTCCTATCCTTATCTCAACGCCGGTAACGACTTTGCCCGAGAGCCACTGGGCAAGCTCGACCCCGAGCGGGTGTATGAGGTCGATTACCTGCTGGCTGAGGCCAACCAGAATCTGGCGAGCCGTTGGGGTCACAGCATGCTGCGGCTGGTGATCTGCAAGCCCGGTCGCCCACGCGGCCCGGACTGCCGGCTGGACCTTGATCAGCACTTGGTGCTGTCGTATCGCGCGTTCGTCAATGATCTGCAGCTGTCCAGCTGGAGCGGCTTGACCGGCAAGTATCCGTCGCGCCTGTTTGTCCTGCCGCTGGGTCAGGTGATCGATGAGTACACCAAGACCGAACTGCGCGGCCTGGCCTCGGTCCCGCTGAAACTCTCCCGTGAGGAGATTAACGGTCTGGTTCAGCACGCAGCCGAGATGCACTGGGCCTATGACGGGGATTACTGGTTCCTGTCCAATAACTGCGCGGTGGAAAACCTGAAGCTGCTGCGCAGTGGCACTAACGATCCGCGGCTTGTCGGGCTGGACAGCATCATGCCCAATGGCCTGCTGGAAGTGCTGAAGGGCAGGGGGCTGGCGGATACCAGCGTGCTGGACGATCCCAAGAAGGCGCTGCGCATGGGCTACCGCTTCGACTCGTACCGCGACCGTTATCAGGCGATGTTCGATGTGCTGCGCAAGACCACCAACGTCAAGCAGACCACCGTTGAAGACTGGCTGGCATTGACGCCCCAAGAGCGGCGTCCTTATTTCGCTCAGGCTGACTTGCGTACCAGCGCGGCAATGCTGCTGCTGGAACAGGCCGGACTGCGTCGTCAACTATTGCTCGCGCAGGATGAGGTGAAACAGCGTTATCTAAGTGCTGTGGAGCAAAAGGATAACGGCGTTTCCAAGGCGACCGGTACATTGCAGGACATTCTGGCCAACAGCGGATTCCTGAGTCGCCCGGCGGAACTGCTCGGCAGCGGCGGCTACGGTCTGCCGCAGGAAGGCGAGTGGCAGCGTCTGGAAGACGAAAGTAGCCAGCGCCAGAAACAACTGCAGCGGCTCAGCGGTGATCTGGATAAAGAGGTGAGGGCGCTGCTTGATCCCGACCGCGCCGCCGAGATTGCTGCGACCGAAGACAATCTCAAGCAGGTCGGTGATCACCTGCGGGCATTGCACAAAGCAGCCGGCGGCCTGGAGCTGCCTTGATCGTTGCGCAACTGCACGCCCCGCGATGATTCAGTCAGTTTCCCCAGGCTCACCCGGCAGATGCTCGTCCAGGTGCAGCCAGGGCAGGCGGCTGTCGGTCCAGATATGCCGATCGGCAGGCGTGAGCTCCGGGCGATCAAGGGTGGCGATAGTCACGTCCATAGTCTCCGGGCTGTTGCGGCTGAACAGCGCGACCTGCGCCCCACAGTTATTGCAGAAATACCTGACGCACGTCGGCCCTGAATCATAGGGGGTCGGACTTCCCGCCAACCATTTGAAAGCCTCGACCGGCACGCTGGTCCACGTCACGACGATCCCCCCTGACGTGCGCCGACAAATCGTACAGTGGCAGTGGGCAACGTCATCCACGGGCCCATCGATCTGGTAACGCAGATTGCCGCAATGGCATCCGCCGGTATGCAATTCACTCATGAGCACTCTCCAGGTTATGTAGGGGTCTGACCGCATCCTGGGGTCGATAACTCAAACTCCCGCTCGTCAACTTCAGAAGTGCAACGAAAGCTGGCTGAAAGCTTCCCCGTTTAGCATCACCTCACCGCCGGCGACAGACCGGTCGGCCAGGACGAACGCGCTTGACGTTCTCCGGCCCATCTACAACAACAATTAGGTGATTCCCGATGCTTGCATGTGCCCTGCAGTACCCCCTCCGCAATCCCCGACTCCACGCGCCGCTCGTTTTGAGCTGATCGACTCGTCTCGTCCGTTCCCCGCCGCGTAACGCTGGAGTATTGCTATGTTGACCTTCCTCGGCTTCGCCATGGTCGTCGCCTTCATGTACCTGATCATGAGCAAGCGCCTGTCAGCGCTGATTGCCTTGATCATCGTTCCTATTGTTTTCGCTCTGTTCGGTGGTTTTGCCTCCGAAATCGGCCCGATGATGCTGGCCGGCATCACCAAACTTGCGCCAACGGGCGTGATGCTGATGTTCGCCATCCTTTATTTCGCGCTGATGATCGACTCCGGGCTGTTCGACCCGGCGGTGCGCAAGATCCTCAAGCTGGTGAAAGGCGACCCCGTCAAAGTGTCGGTCGGTACGGCGGTGCTGGCGCTGGTTGTCTCGCTGGACGGTGATGGCGCCACGACGTACATGATCTGCGTGGCCGCCATGCTGCCGCTGTACAGCCGTCTGGGCATGAGCCCGCGCATCATGGCGGGCCTGATCATTCTGGCCGGCGGCGTGATGAACATGACCCCATGGGGCGGCCCAACCGCGCGTGCGGCGAGTGCCCTGCATGTCGATCCATCCGACATCTTTGTGCCCATGATTCCGGCGATGCTGGCGGGCGTTGTGGCGATTCTGGTGATTGCCTACTTCTACGGCAAACGTGAACGTGCGCGCCTGGGCGAACTGCACTTGCCCGGTGACGAAGGCGATCATAGCGACATCAGCGTTTCCCAGTTTCCTGAAGCCCGCCGTCCCAAGCTGATTTGGTTCAACGCCGCACTGACGCTGGCGCTGATGGTGGCACTGATCATGGGCCTGTTGCCGCTGCCGGTGCTGTTCATGATTGCGTTCAGTATCGCCATGATCGTCAACTACCCGTGCCTGCAAGCGCAGAAAGACCGCGTCGCTGCCCACGCCGGCAGCGTGCTGGCAGTGGTCGGACTGATTTTTGCTGCGGGGATCTTTACCGGTATCCTGTCCGGCACCGGAATGGTCGACGCGATGTCGAAGAGCCTGCTGGCCGTGATCCCTGAAGCGATGGGCCCTTATCTGGCCGTGATCACAGCGGTGGTCAGCATGCCGTTCACCTTCTTCATGTCCAACGACGCGTTCTACTATGGCGTGCTGCCGGTACTGGCCGAAGCCGCTTCGCATTACGGCATCAGCCCGGTGGAAATGGCACGTGCCTCGATCGTCGGCCAGCCCGTCCACCTGTTGAGTCCGTTGGTGCCGTCGACGTATCTGCTGGTGGCACTGGCGGGCATCGAATTCGGTGATCACCAGCGCTTTACCCTCAAATGGGCCGTGCTGGTGTGCGTGTGCATTCTGATCGCCGCGCTGCTGATGGGAATCTTCCCGTTCTTCAGCAGCCTATAACGCAACTCAACGCTCCCTCTGGCGCAACCGTGCCGGAGGGAAAACGAACGCTCAAAGGAATACGTAATGGAATGGCTGACCAACCCTGAGATCTGGGTTGCTTTCTTCACGCTGACCGCCCTGGAAATCGTGCTGGGCATCGACAACATCATCATGATCTCGATTCTGGTCAGCCGCATGCCCAAGGCCATGCAGCCACGCACCCGTATCTTCGGCCTGGCGCTGGCGATGGTGACGCGGATTCTGCTGCTGCTGTCGATCACCTGGGTCATGCGCCTCACCGACGACCTGTTCGTGGTCTGGGGCCAGGGCATTTCCGGACGCGACCTGATTCTGTTTTTCGGTGGCCTGTTTCTGTTGTGGAAGAGCTCGCAAGAGATCTACCACGGCATGGAAGGCGAAGAAGAGACGCTGGACGAGCCGAAAGGCAAGGGCGGCATGTTTCTGTACACCATCATTCAGATTGCAATCATCGACATCGTATTCTCGCTGGACTCGGTCATCACTGCTGTCGGCATGGTGTCCCACGTACCGGTGATGGTGGCGGCGATCATCGTGGCGGTGCTGATCATGATGCTGTGCGCGGGCGTCATCAGCGACTTCATCGAGAAGCACCCGTCGCTGAAAATGCTGGCGCTGTCGTTCCTGATCGTCGTCGGTACCGTCCTGATTGCCGAGTCATTCGATGTGCATGTGCCGAAGGGCTACGTCTACTTCGCCATGGCGTTCTCGCTGGCAGTCGAAGCGATCAACATCAAGATGCGCACGTCGATGGCTAAAAAACGTGCGATGCAGGACCCTGTGAAACTTCACAAGGACGTGCCGGGTCAATAACGTCCGCCGCACAGACGTGAAAACAACGGGGCTATGAATGCCCCGTTTTTTATTGGCAGAGCGCAAAAGTGTGGCGTTCAAACACCTGATTTATGACAGATTTGTTTCAAGAAATAATCCGCTGTGCCATGCTGGCATTAAGGCCACAGGCCGACTAAAGCTTTAGTTGAGCGCGCTGTTCGATGCACCTCAAGCGCGTACGCTCGCTACACGCTGGACCTTTTAACTTTGCCCAATGGGCAACCTACAGGGGGCTCTCCGTATGCTGACCCTGCTCGATTTGCTTTCCGCCGTCGCGCTGTTGATCTGGGGCACACACATCGTTCGGACCGGCATTCTGCGTGTCTACGGCTCGCAGCTGCGCCGAGTCATTGGCCAGAATATGTCCAAACGCCCGCTGGCATTTGTCGCGGGGATACTCGTCACCGCGCTGGTGCAGAGCAGTAACGCCACGGCAATGCTGGTGACGTCGTTCGTTGGCCAGGGCTTGATGGGCCTGACGCCCGCGCTGGCCATCATGCTCGGTGCCGACGTCGGTACAGCGGTAATGTCGCGAATCCTGACGTTCGACCTGTCGTGGCTATCACCGCTGCTGATCTTTCTGGGCGTGATCTTCTTCCTGTCGCGCAAACAAACCCGTGTGGGCCAATTGGGTCGTGTCGGCATTGGCCTGGGCCTGATCATTCTCGCTTTGCAACTGATCGTCACTGCCGCCGCGCCGATTACCCAGGCTGCAGGTGTGAAGGTGCTGTTTGCGTCACTGACGGGCGATCTTCTGCTTGACGCATTGGTCGGCGCCATGTTCGCGCTGATTTCTTACTCAAGCCTTGCGGCCGTGCTGCTGACGGCGACCCTCGCAGGCGCGGAAATCATCAGCCTGCCGGTGGCGATCGGTCTGGTGATCGGCGCCAACATCGGCAGTGGTCTGCTGGCGTTCCTTAGCACCAGCATGCAAAACGTCGCCGGTCGGCAAGTGGCGCTGGGCAGCCTGCTGTACAAACTGATCGGCCTGCTGCTGATCACCCCGGTGCTGACCCCGCTGGTGGCGTGGATGGACACGCTGAATGTCAGTCCGTCGAGCCTGGTCATCAGCTTTCATGTGATCTACAACTCCCTGCGCTGCCTGATCATGCTGCCGACGGTGGGGCCGATGGGGCGTCTGTGCGCGTCGATTCTGCCGCAGCAGGCCGAGATCAACGGCCAGACCAAGCCTCGCCATCTGGACCTGACCGCACTCGCCACACCAAGCCTGGCGCTGGCAAACGCGGTGCGCGAAACCTTGCGCATGGGCGATCTGATCGACAGCATGCTCAATGCCATGCAAGAAGTACTGCGTGGCAACCAGACGGCGGTCACTCAGGAAGTGCGCCGGCTCAACGACGATGTCGAGGTGCTTTATAACGCCATCAAGTTGTACCTGGCGCAGATGCCACGCGACGACCTCAGCGATCAGGACAATCGTCGTTGGGCCGAGATCATCGAGCTGGCGATCAATCTGGAGCTGGCCAGCGGGCTGATCGAGCGCATGCTGCGCAAGGTCCAGCAGCAGAAAACGTCGCAGCGGCGGTCGTTTTCCGACGTGGGCCTGGAAGAACTCTCCGGGCTGCACGAGCAACTGATGGCGAATCTGCGTCTTGGCCTGTCGGTATTCCTCAGCGGTGACCCGGAAAGCGCGCGCCAGTTGCTGCGCGAGAAACGTCGTTTCCGGGCACAGGAGCGGCGGCTGGCCCACGCCCATGTCAGCAGACTGCAACGCAAGATCGTGCAGAGTATCGAGACCAGTTCTCTGCACCTCGAGCTGATTTCCGACATGAAACGCCTGAACTCGCTGTTCTGCAGCAGCGCCTACGCGGTCCTTGAAACCACCGACACAGGCGCCTTGTCCAGCGAGGGCAACGCGGATTAATCGTGGTGAACGCAGGGGCCTCTGCGAAGTCTGTTACACATACCGGCCCGCAAGGAAGCCCGTTTTTATGCGTTGCCTGCTGTTCGTTTGTCTGGTTCTGACATCCCTTTCTTCCATGGCCCTCGACCGGTTTCAGGTCGAGGGCTACGTGCTGCCCAACGGTTTGCAGTTGCTGCTCAAGCCTGCGGACAAAGGTCATGTCGCTATCCGCCTGGTCGTGGGCATTGGCTTCGATGACTTCAAATGCGAAGACAAAGAACTGCCGCATCTGCTTGAGCATCTGCTGTTCAGCGGGATCGACAACAGCGGTGAGGGCGGCCTAGAGCAGCAGATGCAGGCGTTGGGCGGTGAGTGGAACGCGTTCACCAGCAACACCGACACCACCTTCGTCATCGAGGCGCCGGCGCAGAATCAGCGCAAGGTGCTCGACCTGCTGCTCAATCTGCTGACCCACACGCAAATCAATCAAGCCAATCTGGACACCGCCAAGCGCATCGTCGCTCGTGAAGACGGGGGCCATTATTCGCATTTGCAACGCTGGCTGGACAAACGCGACCTGGGCCACGGCGCCAGCAGCCAGCTTGCCGTGGAGCTTGGCCTCAAGTGCCCGGAGCGGCCTGAGGTCGATCACCTGACGCTGGAGCAGATCGAGAATATCCACGACAACTGGTACGCCTCCAACAACATGACGCTGATTATCGTGGGCGACCTCGACAAACTGCTGCCTGCCTACCTTGAGCGCACCTTCGGTCAGCTCAATGCGGTGGATCCTACGGAACATCCGCCGCTGCGCTCGATCACTGAAAAGGCCGATCCTGAGCGCACGCTAGTGCGGGGCGCGTTGGGCGATGGCGCGAAGCTGCATCTGCTGTTCCCCGAGCCAGACATGGGCGAGCAGCACGATCAAACCTGGGATCTGGTGAAAGCGTATCTGGACTGGGCGCTGTACAGCGAACTGCGTCTGGACAAGGGTTATTCCTACGGGCCATGGGCCGATCGCGAAGCATTTGGGGACACCGGTTTTCTCAGCCTGAACGCTGATCTCAACCGCGAAGACGTCGATTCGGCCACGTCGGCGGTACGCTCGATGCTCCAGCGGCTGCGCAAGGAAGGTATGGACCCGGCGACCTTTGCTCGGCTACAGCAGGCGTCCATTGCCAAGCAGGCCTGGGCGGTTCAAGGCAACAGCGCGTTGGCCGACTATTACTGGGGTGCGCTGAATGATTACGATGATGGCCGCTTTGAGGATCCGGCCAAGAGGACCCGAGGCGTGAGTCTGGATCTGGCCAATCAGGCGATGCGTCAATTGCTGGCGCAACCCGGGTATCTTCGCGTTGAGGAGCCACTGCTCAGCTACGACGAGCTGTACGCAGTCGGATGCCTTCTGACGGCACTGGTGGCGTTGCTGATCCTCTGGCGGTGGCGGGTATACAAGAAGAGACCGTTGTAAGCGAGGCGCTTGGCGTTTCAATATTTCGACGAAGTGGGCGCAGTCCGGCTTGGTTATTTTTTATACACCCAGCTCCGTACATCCATACTCCAACACCAAGACTCACCCACGAAGAGCGACGCCCCGAGATGCCAGACATTAACGCAATCATTCAGCACTCGCTGGTACAGCGCGTGCTGGAGTTCATCAAGCGCTACCCCGGGCTGATTGCGTTCTTCGGGTTCTGCTCAGGCATCGGCAGCTTCATTCTGGTGGATCGCCAGGCCAAGCTGGCGACCTGGATTGCGGTCATTCTGCTGGTGAGCTGGATCTGGCTGATGGTAGAAAACAGCGCCGTCGCCCTGTTCGCGAAGCTGTTCAAACGCGAGATCCCGCAGCCGCTATTGCGCTACGGCACTCAGATGATCCATCAGGAAAGCCTGTTTTTCGTACTGCCGTTCTTCTTCGTCACCACCACGTGGTACAGCGGCCAGCTGGCGTTCACCGGACTGCTCGGGGCGGCAGGCCTGATTTCGATCATCGACCCGCTCTACTACAAATGGCTGGCGCCGCGCCGCTGGCTGTTCATGGCCCTGCATACCCTGACGCTGTTTGCCGCACTGCTCACGGCGCTGCCGATCATCGTTCACCTGACCACGGCCGAGAGCTACAAGCTGGCACTGGGCATTGCGATGCTGCTGTCGTTCCCGAGCCTGGCATCGGGCTACCCGATCAACAACTGGAAACGCGGCCTCGGTGTGGTGGCCATGACACTGGCCATCGGAGGGGTGGGCTGGATGGCGCGATTCTGGGTGCCGCCGGCGACGCTATGGCTGACCGAGGCGGCGATCAGCACGCGCTTCGATAACCAGAATCGCACCCCCGGCGAGAGCATTCAGGAGATCGGCGTCAACCAGCTGCGCAGCGCCGGGCTCTACGCCTACACCTCGATCAACGCCCCGCGCGGCCTGAATGAACGGATTTATCATGTGTGGCGCCATAACGGCGAGGAAATAGAGCGCATTGCTCTAGACATCAAGGGCGGTCGTGAGGAAGGCTACCGGGCCTGGACGCACAAACAGAATTTTCCGCCGGACGTGTTGGGTAAATGGCAGGTGAGGGTGCTCACTGAGGACGGGCAGATGATTGGTGTGCTGCGCTTTGACGTCACCGAGCGCGACCAGCCTGCCGTCACGCGCAACAAGATCAAGCCGGCAGGCCTGAAGCCAGGCACCGACGCTGCGGATCCGGATGATTCGGAGACGAAAAAACCTGCGGACAGTGCGCCAGCCGAGAGCCCATCTGCCCCGGCCAAAACCAACTAAGCTCGTCGCTATGACCCCATTGACCACGCAGGCTTCCTCCGCGCCCAAGGTTCCAGGACGCGTCTTACTGGACACTTCGATCAATCCCGTGCAACTGCGGATTGCCGGAGACTGGACGCTTGCCCATTACCGCGAACTCAAGCGCCAGACCGATGCGCTGAGCGCCGGATTCAGTCCAGCCACCCTCGTGGACATGGACGAACTCGGCGCCCTCGATACCGCCGGTGCGTCGCTGCTCGTGGAACTGCTCGGCGTACAGCGCCTGCGCCTACTGGCCGTGCAAGCGCCCAACCTGCCGGAATCCAGCCGCGCGCTGATGCAGACCATCCAGAGCGCACTGGCAGACTATTGCCAGCCAGTCCGAGAGCCCGAGGCGGCCGTGGGCATGCAGCTGCTGTCGCGAATTGGCTCGGCAGTGGAGGTGATCTGGAAGGACACGCTGCAGCTGCTCGGCTTCATCGGTCTCATCCTGCAGACCTTCGCGTCCACCCTGTTTCGCCCCAAACGCTGGCGCACCACGTCCGTCATCGCCCACATCGAGCAAATCGGCCTGGACGCCGCGCCCATTGTGGCGCTGCTGACGTTCATGGTTGGCGCGGTGGTAGCCTTTCTCGGCGCCACGGTGCTGAAAGCTTTTGGCGCGACGATTTTCACCGTTGACCTGATCGGCTTCTCGTTCCTGCGGGAATTCGCCGTGCTGTTGACCGCCATCCTGCTGGCCGGTCGCACGGCCAGCGCCTTCACTGCGCAGATCGGCTCGATGAAAGCCAACGAAGAGCTGGATGCGCTGCAAACCTTGGGACTGAGTCCTACAGAGCTGCTGGTATTGCCCCGCGTGATCGCGTTGCTTATCTCGCTGCCCATGCTGACCTTTCTCGCGATGATCTGCGGCATCGTCGGTGGCGGCGTGGTCTGCGCTCTGTCGCTGGGCATCTCGCCGGCGATGTTTCTGTCGTTGATGCAGGCTGACATCGGCGTGCAGCACTTTCTCGTCGGCATCGCCAAGGCGCCCATTTTTGCGTTCTTCATCGCAGCGATCGGTTGCCTGGAAGGCTTCAAGGTCGAGGGCAGCGCTGAATCCGTCGGGGCTCACACGACATCGAGCGTGGTGCAGTCCATTTTTGTGGTCATCGTGCTGGACGCACTGGTGGCAATGTTCTGCATGGAGATTGGCTGGTGACCCGACGCTGCGTACAACCCGTCGAGACGGTGATTGAGGTCCGCGGCTTGAGCAATCGATTCGGCCCGCAGGTGGTGCACGAGAACCTCGATCTGGACCTGTATCGCGGGGAAATCCTCGGCGTGGTGGGCGGCTCCGGCGCAGGCAAATCTGTGTTGCTGCGCAGCATTGTCGGGCTGCAAAGGCCTGCCGCAGGAAGCGTCCGCGTCTTGGGTCAGGATTTGCTGAATCTGTCCGACAAAGCGCGCTCCCAGGTTGAACGACGTTTCGGGGTGCTGTTTCAGAAGGGCGCGCTGTTCTCCTCGCTGACCATCACGGAGAACGTCGCGCTACCGCTGATCGAACACGCCGGCCTGAGCCGCGAGGAAGCAGAGCATCTGGCCGGGATCAAAATGGCGCTGGCCGGGCTGCCGCTGTCGGCGGCGCACAAATACCCTGCGTCGCTCTCTGGCGGCATGATCAAGCGCGCGGCGCTGGCACGAGCGCTGGCGCTGGATCCGGACATCCTGTTTCTGGACGAACCCACTGCCGGGCTCGATCCGATAGGCGCCGGCGCCTTCGATCAGTTGATTCTGACCCTGCGCGACGCCTTGGGGCTGAGCGTGTTCATGGTCACCCATGACCTCGACACGCTTTATACAATCACCGACCGCGTTGCCGTGCTGGCGCAGGAGCGCGTGCTGGTTGCGGACACCATCGACAGGGTGTCGGCGACCAAGGACGCCTGGATTCACGAATACTTTCATGGCCCGCGCGGCCGCTCGGCCTATTCGGCGGCCACCCACCCACACGAGGTCTCATGATGGAAACCCGCGCCCATCACGTTCTGATCGGCCTGTTCACGGTCATCGTGGTCGCTGCCGCGCTGCTGTTCGGTCTGTGGCTCGCAAAGTCCAGCGTCGACTCGGCGTTCAAGGACTATCAGGTTGTCTTCAACGAAGCGGTGACGGGGCTGTCTCGCGGCAGTCCGGTGCAGTACAGCGGGATCAAGGTGGGTGACGTCGTGCAGCTGCGCCTCGATCCCCAGGACCCTCGCCGCGTGCTGGCGCAAATCCGTGTGGCCGGTGAAACCCCGATCAAGCGCGACACCTTCGCCAAACTGGCACTGGCCGGCATCACGGGTACATCGCTTATTCAGCTCAGCGGCGGCACACCGCAAAGCGAGGCGCTGAAAGGCGAGGGCGGCAACCTGCCAGTGATCATCGCCTCGCCGTCGCCCATTTCGCGGCTGCTGAACGACAGCGATGATTTGCTGAGCGGCAGCACCGCATTGCTGCACAACGCCAACGCGATGTTTTCTTCCGAGAACGTGGAGACGCTGTCACGCACCTTGCAGCATCTGGAGCAAACCACCGGGGCCATCTCCGATCAGCGCGACGACATTCGTCAGGCCTTGAAGCAGATGACGCTGCTGAGCAAGCAGGCCGGCGCGACGCTGGAGCAGACCTCTACGCTGATGCGCAACGCCAACCAGCTGCTGACCAGCGACGGCAGGCAAACCATCGCCAGTGCGCAGCAGGCGATGAAATCCCTCGAACAGAGCAGCCAGACCATCAATGCGCTGCTCAAGAACAACCAGAATTCGGTGAACGATGGCCTGCAAGGGCTGGGCGAACTGGGCCCGGCGATTCGCGAGCTGCGTGAAACCCTCAGCTCATTGAAAACCATCTCGCGCAGCCTGAACGCCAACCCGAGCGGCTATTTGCTGGGCAGTGAAAAGAATAAGGAGTTCGAGCCATGAGGCGTGTCGGTCAGTCCATTAATCGACTGTTGTTGGCGGTAACCCTGTTGTCCCTCGGCGCCTGTTCGATCCTTCCCGAGCAGGCGCCGTCAGACGTCTACCGTTTGCCGACGGCATCGCCCGCCAGCAAAGGGGCGGCGCCGGTGGCGTGGTCGTTGCGGGTGGTGCGGCCCAAATCCAGCGAGACACTGGACAGCCCCCGCATCGCCGTCATCCCTCAGGGCAATGTCATCAGCAGCTACAAGGGCGCGCGCTGGAGTGATCCAGCGCCGGTGCTGCTGCGCAACCGCCTGACCGATGCTTTCTACCGTGACGGGCGAGTGCAGTCGATCAGCACCGACGACAGTAATCTGCAGGCTGATTTTGAATTGGGCGGGGAGCTGCAGGCGTTTCAGAGCGAGTATCGCGGGGCCGCCATTGAAGTGGTGATTCGCCTGGATGCGCGGCTCGCTGATGATCGCCAGCGGATTGTGGCGAACCGGCGCTTCGAAGTGCATCAGCCAGTGGCCGACAAGCAGGTGTCAGCGGTGGTCTCGGCATTCGGTCAGGCCAGCGATACGCTGGCCGCCCAAATGTTGCAATGGACTGTCGAGCAGGGTGAAAAGCGTTACACCGTCGCGCCGAAGAACCAGTAGCAGACGGCGATCGCGGCGACCACACCGGCGAATTCCGCCAGCAGCGCGCAGCCCACTGCGTGTCGCGCGCGCTGAATGCCCACGGCGCCAAAGTACACCGCCAGCACGTAGAACGTAGTTTCGGTGCTACCTTGAATCGTCGCCGCGACGAGGGCCGGGAAGCTGTCGACGCCCTGGGTTTTCATGGTTTCGATCAGCATCGCCCGCGCAGCGCTGCCGGAGAACGGCTTGACCAGCGCCGTCGGCAGCGCATCAACGAAGCGCGTGTCCAGGCCGACCCACTGAATCCCGTGACGAATGCCTTCGAGGATCAGATCCAGCGCGCCCGACGCTCGCAGTACCCCAACAGCGCAGAGCATTGCGACCAGATACGGCAACAGGTTCTTGGCAACGTCGAAGCCTTCTTTCGCGCCCTCGACGAAGGTTTCGTACACCTTGACCTTGCGCAGCGCGCCAACCACCAAGAACAGCATGATGATGCCGAACAGCGTCACGTTGCCCAGCACCGACGAGAGGCTCGACAGCGCAGCAGCGGACAGCCCGGCCAGTACCGCCATGAAGCCGCCCAGCAGCAACGCGCCGGGAATCAGGTAAGCGAGCACCACCGGGTCCCATAATTTGAGGCGCTGCATAAAGGCCACCGACAGCAGTCCGACCAGCGTCGAGGCGCTGGTGGCGAGCAGGATCGGCAGAAAGACCATGGTGGGATCGGCGGCGCCTTGCTGGGCGCGATACATGAAGATGGTCACCGGCAGCAGCGTCAGCGAAGAGGCGTTGAGCACCAGAAAGAGGATCTGCGCGTTGCTGGCGATGGTCTGGCTGGGGTTGAGCTCTTGCAGTGAGCGCATGGCTTTGAGACCGATGGGTGTGGCGGCGTTGTCCAGACCCAGCGCGTTGGCGGCGAAGTTGAGGGTGATCAAGCCTAACGCCGGGTGGCCGCGCGGCACTTCAGGCATCAGGCGATGAAACAGCGGCGCCAGGACTTTGCCCAGCCAGTCAACGATACCCGCCTTTTCGGCAATGTTGAGAAAGCCCAGCCACAGGGTCAGGGTGCCGAACAACAGCACCATGACTTCCACCGACAGCTTGGCCATGGCGAAGATGCTCTCGACCATGGCGGCAAAAACGCCAGCGTTGCCCCCGACCAGCCACTGCGCCAGCGCAGAAATCGCCGCGACCACAAAAAACCCAAGCCATAGGCCGTTCAGCATACAAATCCCCTCGCAAGATGCGGCGATGATAACGGCGGGGGCAGAAACAACAAACCCCGGCCGGGGCCAGGGTTTGCTGATTTACGCCAGACAGTGATTACTCCACCGTCGATTGACCCGTCGGCAGAGGGTCCTTGCCGCGCCAGTGCGGCAGGGAGTTCCAGTAGCGCTCGCCCTTGGCGTCGTCGTACATGCCTTCCCAGCGCGAGATCACCAACACCGCCAGTGCGTTGCCGATCACGTTCAGCGCGGTGCGCGCCATGTCCATGATGCGGTCGACGCCGGCAATGAACGCCAGGCCTTCCAGCGGAATGCCCACGCTGCCCAAGGTTGCCAGCAGCACGACAAACGATACGCCCGGTACACCGGCAATGCCCTTGGACGTCACCATCAGGGTCAGGACCAACATCAACTGCTGGCCGATTGACAGATCAATGCCATACAGCTGCGCGATGAACAGCGCCGCGATGCTTTGGTACAGCGTCGAGCCGTCGAGGTTGAACGAGTAACCGGTCGGCACCACGAAGCTGCTGATGGCCTTGGGCGCCCCGTACGCTTCCATCTTCTCGATCACGCGCGGCAGCACGGTCTCGGAGCTGGCGGTGGAATAGGCGAGCACCAATTCATCTTTGAAGATGCGCATCAGCTTGAGCACCGAAAAGCCAAACAGGCGCGCAATCAGGCCCAGCACCACAAAGGCAAAGAAGGCGATGGCGACGTAAACCAGAATCACCAGCTTGGCCAATGGCAGCAACGAGGCAAAGCCAAAGTTGGCGACTGTCACGGCGATCAGCGCGAACACGCCAATCGGCGCGTAATTCATGATCATGTGGGTGACCTTGAACATGGTCTCCGACACGCCCTGGAAGACCTTAACCAGTGGATCACGCACTTCCGCATTCAGGCTCGACAGGCCCAGCCCGAAGAACACCGAGAAGAAGATGATCGGCAGCATGTCGCCACGGGCGACCGCCGCGAAGATGTTCGACGGGATGAGATTGAGGATCGTCGCGACGAAGGCATGGTCATGCTGCACTTCGGAGGTGGTCTTCTCGTACTGCGAGATATCCACCGTGCCCAGCGTGCTCATGTCGATGCCGGTGCCGGGATGAAAGACATTGGCCAGCAGCAGACCCACAACGATGGCGATCGTGGTGACGGCTTCAAAATAGAGAATGGTCTTCAGGCCGATGCGGCCAAGCTTCTTGGCGTCCCCAACGCCCGCAATGCCTACGACCAGAGAGGAGATCACAATCGGGATAACGATCATTTTGATCAGGCGGATAAAGATGTCGCCCGCCGGCTGCAGGATGTTGCTGATCCACCAGGCCTTCTCGGTGCTGAAGTGGTTCAGGACGGCGCCGATGGTGATACCCAGGACCAGGCCGATGAGGATCTGCCAGGCGAGGCTCAGTTTTGCCTTCTTCATGTCATTACCTTGTTGTCATTGCCGGGACATCCCCCAACCACACGTTCATCATTGCGCTTGCCAGCAAGCGCGACGCCGCGGTCGCCGTCAGGACTGTCTCGTAAGTGGCCGCAGGCGAGCATCCGAGCTCTGAGCAGGCGAAAAAGGCGCAACTATTCCCACGGTGACTGTCATCGTCTAATGCCGTAAATGACTACCCCATGCCGAATCGGCATGATGAAAATCAATCACTTACGTTGCAGTGCGCCAAAAGAGGGCGAACGTAGTTGACTGGAGAATGCTGAGAAGTGGCTAAAACGTCGCCTGTAGCCGATTTACGCGAGGCGTGGTGGCAATATGACAGATTGGTCAAAGGTGGCCGACAAGCCATTTAAGCGGGGGATTTTTGGCGATATACGGTCGTAGGAAACGTAGAAGCAGCTCTGTAGGACTCTTGAAGACCGGAGACCTTTGAGGGAATAGAGGGTATTTGCGCCTCACAAGTCCACTGTCGGATAAAGGCTAAAACCGTATCGGACGATGGACTTGCGTTGCGGCTTGCCTGACCCGGCCCACGTGTGGGAGTACTCCTTGTACACCTAGGACGCTTCAATCACTCCGTTGATCGTAACGCCCCGGCCCCTTGGTCATACGCGCACCGTCTTCGGGCTGCGCGCCTATCAGGAAGGTCTGTCAGGGACAGGTCTCCCCTCATTCAAATCAGTACCAGTTCGGGTCTTTCTTGAGCTGCTCTTTCAGAAGGCCTTGCATGCCTTCGTCCGGTTTGCCCAAAAACCGGTAATCCGCATGACGCGTCGGCGATTTGTCTGCGGGAAGTCCCGCCGGCACTTCGACCAACATGGCGTAAGCATGGGATTTGTCGAGACTGAACGCGACGATGAGACGCTTGTTGCGGCAAGTGTCATGGGTTTCGCAGAGCGGCCCTACCAGATACTTGTCACCGTCTTCGGTCACGGCGTTCATTTGCTCCGCGGCACCAGAGAGATTGATCACCCAGTCGGGCAGTCGCTCTTCCTTCTTCACGACGCTCGACCACGTCTCGCGGTACTCGGGATTGGAGCTCAAAAGCTCGTTCGCCCGAGACTGACCGTCGTTGGCCGCCATAGCTGTAACGCTGGCGCTCCCAAGGAGCGCCAATGTCAGTGCATGGAAATGCTTGAAGCCCATATTCAGCCTCGGCCGCGACGGCCAAAGAAGAACGACACCACGAACATGACCAGGAAGACCACGAACAGGATCTTGGCAATGCCGGTAGCAGTACCTGCGATACCACCAAAACCAAGGACGGCTGCAACGATAGCGATGATCAGAAATGTGATTGCCCAACTCAACATGGTGAATCTCCTTACTGTTTATTGATTTTTTTGCTACGTCGAGGCGTCGGAATGACCCTCGGGGTAGATCGCGTCTTCGACCCGGAAGTTCAGAAAACCCAGCTTTGCTGACGTGGCGCTTCATCAGGGGTAGCGGCCGCGTCATCAACTTGCATGCTCAGGGCGACATCCGAGGCTCTCAGCGCACTTGCCTTGGCAAACGGTACGGTGTGGGCATGGGAGTAGTGGACCTGAGTCACTTCCTGCTTCTGATTCCAGTGATTGAACTGCTGCACAGCAATGAGCGTGATCATCAGCGCCAGACTGGCAAACAAAACCTGCTGCAAATGCAGAGGTGAGATACGCAGTTTGTTGGCGAGATGTTGAGCGTTCATTCAGCGGACTCCTGGCAATCTTGTCGGCCGTCTGTTCGGGCCTTTGTTACCAAGGGTATTGCACGCTGTGTGCCAGCTTTCTGAAGGCCAATAAAACTTTATAAATCAATAACTTATAACTACCAACCGGAAGCGTCTTACGCGCAAGCTGCACGATTGAACATTTGCCATCGTGCGGAATGCACGAACCGCCTGACACCACGTTGGCGGCCGAATTCATTCAGGATGTAATTTCTAATCTCAGAACCGTCATTAGACCGCCGTGTAACGCTCTAGCCTGCGCTGCGCGCCGTGACGCGCAGGGTGTCGGCATCGACGCCTTTAACCCCGCGAATGTTGCGCGCGATTTCGACCGCGAGTTCCTTCTCGGCGTAATTGGCCACCACACCGTCCAGCGTGACTACTCCGTTTTTGGTCTCAACCTTGATGTTCAAGCCATCGAGGGTGCGGCTATATATAAGGCTGGATTTCACCTTGCTGGTGATCCATGCATCGCTGAATTCCTCGCGAACGGCGTTGGCCTGGAGTTCGCTCTGCTCTTTGATGGCCTGGGTATCTCGCGCACTGACGCTGATGAGGTTGTTCACCTCCGTCACGCCGTCCGTATTGGTGGCCAGGCTTCCGGCCAGCTGCTTGGCATCTGCGTCTTTCGCCTGTCCCTTTAGGGTGACGACACCCTGAGCAGCGCTGACATCGATATTCAATGCCTCGGTCACGCTGTTCCAAAGCAGCTTGGATTTGATGGTTGCTATCAGCGTTGCGTCGTCGAAACGCTGGGCCATGGTGGCTTTGGTGCCCGGATCGGCCGCGACCTGCGGATCGATCTCAAGCTGATTATCGACCTTGTTGATGCCCTGAATGTCGCCCGCTATCTGCGCGGCAAGATCCTTGTCGACCTGGTTTTCGACCTTGCCTTTGAGGATTGCCGTGCCCTGTTCCACATCCACGCTGATCTTGAAGGGACTCAAATGCCGGTTCAGGGCAAAGGCGGTCCAGATCGAGCCCTCTTGGCGCGCTTCGGCCAGTTGGGTCGGCAGATCGGCGGCTGCGGCGTGAGCGATGACGGGCGTCAGTCCGAGCAGGCTGGCGGTAGTGATGGCCAGGGCGATCTTCTTCAACGGGGGCATGGGAATCTCCAGACAATTGCAAAAGGTACCTCTGGACAGACTGGTCTTTCGCCCAGATGTTCGGCGCGGCCTGATTTTGCCCACATGGAGATTCGGGGCAACGGTAATCCCACGTGCCCTGCCATGGATCAGCGCATAACGGCTTTTTTCAGAAGATCGCTACCATGCAGCGTAAAGAATCAATCAGAATGAACCATGCAACTTGCCCGATCTTTCCGGGACTAACACAGACTATTCACTGAGGAGCGTAGGAAAAATGGAAGCAGCCGCTGAGAATCAGGGCCGTATTCTGCTCGTGGATGATGAATCCGCCATCCTTCGCACCTTCCGTTATTGCCTGGAAGACGAGGGCTACAGCGTAGCCACCGCCAACAGCGCGGCGCAGGCGGAATCGCTGCTGCAGCGTCAGGTATTCGATGTGTGCTTCCTCGACCTGCGTCTGGGCGAGGACAACGGGCTGGACGTTTTGGCGCAAATGCGCGTGCAGGCGCCCTGGATGCGCGTGGTGATAGTGACTGCGCACTCAGCGGTCGACACCGCCGTGGATGCGATACAGGCCGGCGCTGCCGATTACCTGGTCAAACCCTGCAGCCCGGATCAACTGCGCCTCGCCACTGCCAAGCAGCTTGAAGTCCGCCAGTTGTCCGCGCGACTCGAAGCGCTGGAAGGCGAAGTACGCAAACCGAAGGACGGCCTTGATTCACACAGCCCGTCGATGATGGCGATCCTCGAAACCGCCCGCCAGGTCGCCAACACTGACGCGAACATTCTTATCCTCGGCGAATCCGGTACGGGTAAAGGTGAGTTGGCGCGGGCGATTCACGGCTGGAGCAAGCGCGCCAAGAAGGCCTGCGTGACCATCAACTGTCCATCGCTCACTGCCGAATTGATGGAAAGCGAACTGTTCGGCCACAGCCGTGGCGCCTTCACCGGCGCCAGCGAAAGCACCCTCGGTCGAGTGAATCAGGCGGACGGCGGCACGTTGTTCCTTGATGAAATCGGCGACTTCCCGCTCACGTTGCAACCGAAACTGCTGCGCTTCATTCAGGACAAGGAATACGAACGCGTCGGTGACCCCGTCACCCGTCGTGCCGACGTGCGCATCCTGGCGGCGACCAACCTGAACCTCGAAGACATGGTCCGCGAAGGGCGTTTCCGCGAGGACCTGTTGTATCGCCTGAACGTGATCACCCTGAACCTGCCGCCGCTGCGCGAACGAAGCGAAGACATCCTGACGCTGGCGGACCGCTTTCTGGCGCGCTTCGTCAAGGAATACAGCCGCCCGGCGCGTGGCTTCAGCGAACAGGCGCGCAGTGCGCTGCTCAACTACCGCTGGCCCGGCAACATCCGAGAGCTGCGTAACGTGATCGAGCGGGCGAGCATTATCTGCCCACAGGAAAAAGTCGAAATTACGCATCTGGGCATGGCCGAACAACCGGTCAACAATGCCCCGCGTGTCGGCGCAGCGTTGAGCCTGGATGAGCTGGAGAAAGCCCACATCGGCGCAGTACTGGCCACCAGCGATACGCTGGATCAGGCCGCGCGCACGCTGGGCATCGACGCCTCGACGCTGTACCGAAAACGCAAGCAGTACAACCTGTGACAGGGCGCCGATGATGTTTGCGATGAAGTTGCGCACCCGACTCTTCCTGAGTATTTCCGCCCTTATCACCGTTGCCCTGCTGGGCTTGGTGCTGGGGCTCGTCAGCGTCATGCAGATGGCCAAATCTCAGGAATCATCAATTCGGCACAACTTCATCACCCTCGATATCGGCCTGAAGCTGCGACAGAACCTGGGCGACCAATTGGTCTTGATGCTCCAGGACAACCCCGATCAAGCGGCGATCAAGCGCAATCAGGAGGAGTTCCAGAACCTGCTCGATCAGGGCATTGATCATGATCAGCAGACCGGCGTTCCCAGCGGATTCGAAGCGGCACGGGTGAACTACGCCCGCTTCGTCAAAACCATTGAGCAATCCAGCGAACATGGTGACGCGATCCGCGACGATGAGGCCGTGACAGAGGCGTTCAACACGTTGCGTAACGGCTTGCTCGACGCCCATCGTCAGGCGCTTGAGAACATCAGCCAGGCTGAAACCGCGTCGAGATCGCGAGCGCTCTGGGTTTCCGCGCTGCTGGGACTGGTGGGGCTGGCGGTGCTGGTTATCGGCTTCGTCACCGCCCACGGCATCGCCCGGCGTTTCGGCGGCCCCATCGAGCAGCTGGCCAAGGCGGCGGACCGGATTGCCCAAGGGGATTTCGACGTTACGCTGCCCACATCCTCGTCGGATGAAATGAATCTGCTGACTCACCGTTTCGGCATGATGGCCGACGCATTGCGCCAGCATCAGAAAACCAATGTCGATGAACTGCTCGCCGGCCAACAGCGCTTGCAGGCGGTGCTGGACAGCATTGACGACGGTTTGCTGATGATTGATCGACAAGGGCGGCTTGAGCACCTGAACCCGGTCGCGCAACGACAGTTGGGCTGGGAAGAAAGTCGCTTGGGCCAAGGGCTCGGCGAAGCGTTGCAACGCCCGGAACTGGACGAGCAGCTGTATCTGGTGTTGCGCGGCGGCACGCTGGAACGGGCACCCGATGACCTTTCCATCGAGATCGACGGTGAAGTCCGCCTGCTGACCTACAGCCTCACGCCGGTCAGCCACACCAAAGGGCACATCGTCGGCGCCGTGATGGTGCTGCACGACGTCACCGAGCAGCGGGCATTCGAACGGGTACGCAGCGAGTTCGTGCTGCGCGCTTCCCACGAGTTGCGCACGCCTGTCACCGGCATGCACATGGCTTTCGGCCTGCTTCAGGAGCGCGTGCATTTCCCGCCGGATTCGCGAGAGAAGGACCTGCTCGACACCGTCAATGAAGAAATGCAGCGCCTGATGCAGTTGATCAACGACCTGCTCAACTTCTCGCGCTACCAGAACGGCCTGCAGAAGCTGACGCTCGAGCCCTGTGACATCAACGAATTACTCGAAGCGGCGCGTCAGCGCTTTGCCGATACCGCCCACGATCAGGACGTCATGGTGCTGCTGGAAACCCAGGAGCCACTGCCGCGGGTACAGGCGGACAAGGCGCAGCTGGACCGCGTGCTCGACAACCTGCTTGATAACGCTTTGCGCCATACCCCGAAATCCGGCCTGATCCGCTTGCAGGCGCGGCGTCATGGCGAGCGGTTGATCATCAGCGTGGAAGACAACGGCGAGGGCATTGCCTACGGCCAGCAAGCCCGAATCTTCGAGCCTTTCGTTCAGGTTGGACGCAAGAAAGGTGGGGCAGGCCTGGGGCTGGCCCTGTGCAAGGAAATCGTTCAGTTGCACGGCGGGCGAATGGGCGTGTATTCCCGACCTGGGCAGGGTACGCAGTTCTACATGGCGCTGCCGCTCTAGACCGGCATTGCTGCGCTACGCCACATCATCCGCACGCCGCCCGGCGCTGCGTCTGCCGCCGGTCACCAGTTCAGTGAACTTGGTCGCGCTCAGGGGCCGGGCGAACAGCCAGCCCTGGCCATACATCACCCCTTCGCTTTTCAGCAGCATCGCCTGTGACTCGAACTCGATGCCCTCGGCGATCACCCGCAGTTGCAGCGCATGGGCCATCCGAATGATATGCGGCGCCACGCCACTGCTGGCGGCATCGTGGCCGAGGGCGTCAATAAACGCCTTGTCGATTTTCAAACAGTCCACCGGCAGCGTCTGCAGATAGGCGAGGCTGCAATAGCCGGTGCCAAAGTCATCGATCAACACCTGATGGCCCCGATCGCGCAGCGCCTGAAGATGATTGCGCGCGACTACCACGTCCACGAGACCGCGTTCGGTCACTTCAAACGCAATCTGCCGAGGCGCCACCCGGTGTAACGCCAGCAGCTTCGCCGTCACTCGGCCGATGCGTGGGGCCATGACGTCGCACGCTGCCAGATTGACTGACACGTACAGGTGCGGATTGGCGCGTAACAGATGGCCGAGCTGCTCCAGCAATTGCTGGAGCACGAAATCGGTGATCTGACGGATCTGCCCGGTGTTTTCCGCCAGCGGGATAAAAAGGTCAGGACTGGTCAACGTGCCGTCCGGTCGCCGCCAGCGCACCAACGCCTCGGCGCCCACGCACAGCCGCGTGTTGAGGTCGAAAATCGGCTGATACAAAACCTTCAGCTCTCCGCGGCGCAATGCCCCGTGCAGCTCACCGCCCAATGACTGCCGTTGACGCACCAGTTGCAGGACGAGAATGCCGATGAACAACGAAATCAACAGGCTGGCCGGGACCAGCAGCCACCACGCACCGGTGATCTTCTGTTGCAAGGCACTGCGCGGGGTAATCAGGACCAGTTGATATTCCGGGCTCTGGGTCGGCATCCGGTAGACGAGTTTGTCTTGGGTGGACATCAGCGTTTCGGTGGAGGTCGGCGACCAGTCCGGCGTGGGCGGCCATGTCTGAGGCGGGCCCAGGACCGGGACTGCCTTGGAGCCACGATCTAACACCACCACCAGGCTGCCGCCCGCCGGCAGGTCAACGACGTCAGTCAAATGGCCGCGGGAGGTGGAAACACGAAACTCCCCGCGCCCGAGCATCAGTGAAGCCAGGTTGTCGTCAGGCTGGGTGGAGGTATTCAGCCAGTAATCATAAGTGGGGCCGCGAATGTCCGGCGGCCTGGGCTTGCCAATCAGGCTCTGCCGCGTCCAGCTTGAACAGAACTGACTTTCGCTGACGTACGCCACTTCGTAGATAAAACGGTAGCGCGAGTTCACCTGACGTAACTGCTCGATCATTGCGGGGCTGCAACCGCGCAACGGCTGCGCTTCAAGTTGATCGAGCCCGGCCCTCAACTGACCGAATAATTGCTCCAATCGCACCAGAAAGCGCTCGCCCTGTGCATTCATTTGGGCACGTTCGTCCTGCCGGGCCTGATGCATCGCCAGCCCGAAGCTGCCCGCCAGCAAGACGGCCGCGCTTAACAGCGCGGCCACTAATGCCAGAAGCCAGGGACGATAAAGTAAAGAGCGCAGTCGCGGCGTCGCCGTGAACATCGGCAGTCATCCAGATGGTGGTATTTCCATAACCACTGAGGTATAGCAACAAGCGCAGAAATAGTCCGAAAAAAAAACCGGCGATTAGCGGAATTTATTGCCTGAAGTTAAGTACTTGCAGCATAGCTGCACTTTGCAGATCCGGCTCACCGTCAAATTTTTGTGGTCGGTAGTGCATCTGAAACGCAGCCAGCGTGTGACGTGTTGCGATGTCCAGCTCACCGGTCTGCGGCGTCGGGTAACCCAGCAGCGCCAGTTGCTGCTGGAACCACACGATATTTGGCACGACGCCCATCAACTGGGTTTGACGCTGTGCGACCTGCTGTTCATCCGGCCAGATGCCCAGGCCTTCCTGGGCCAGCCGCTTCCACGGGAACAACGGTCCCGGATCGAGCTTGCGCAACGGCGCGATGTCGCTGTGACCAATGACGTGACGGGGTTCGATGTGGTTGCGTTTAACGATGTCTTTGAGCAGAACGATCAGCGCCTGAATCTGCGCTTCGCTGTAAGGATACCAAAGCCGACCCGTAGGCGTGTCGCGATAGCCCGGATTGACGATCTCGATGCCGATGCTGCTTGAGTTGAGCCAGGTGCGTCCGTCCCATTCGCTTTCACCGGCGTGCCATGCGCGCTGGGATTCGTCGACCAGCTTGTAGGTGGTGGCCGGACCGTCGCCGATCAGGTAGTGCGCGCTGACCTCACCGTGGGTCAGCAAGGCCAGTGACCGGTCGAGGGAAGCAGAGGTGTAATGAACCACCACGAACTGCACGCGGCTGTCGAAATTGACGGAAGGGTGGCTGGTGTCGATATTCGGACCGCTGCTGCAAGCGGTCAGCAGCAACAACAGAAACAGGGCGGAAATAGACTTCATGGCGGCACGACGTGTAGGCAAATAATGCAACAGTGTAACGTAACGTCGGCGGCGCATTCAAAAATGCATCAAGCCTACGCAGCCAACCAGACGAAGCGTTCAGCCCTGCTCGATACGGTTACGCCCTTCGTGCTTGGCGCGGTACAGCGCCTGATCCGCACGTTTGAGCACCACATCACTGCGCTCACCCGGAGCGAACAGCGTGATGCCCATGGACACCGTGACCGTCACCCGCTCGCCCTTGAAGTGAAACGGGCATTGTTCGATGCCCTCCCGCAGACGCTCCAACAGCGCCAGCCCCTCATCCATCGGCGTGGTCGGCAGCAGAATCACGAACTCTTCTCCGCCGAAACGCGCAATGAAATCCGAAGCCCGTAACCGCTTTCGCAGCTGACCGGCGATGATCTTCAAGACCTTGTCGCCCGCCAGATGGCCGTAACCGTCATTGATGCGCTTGAAGTGATCCAGGTCGAGAATGCCGAGCAGCAGGCTTGAACGCTTCCTCTGCAACTGATCGATCTCATGCTCCAGCCGCTCGTTCCACGCCGCGCGGTTCGGCAGGCCTGTCAGTGTGTCGATCAGCGCCTTCTGCCGTTGTTCTTCCAGATGAACCCGGAAGCCCAGCGCTTCCTGCTCCATCGTTGCCACGCGGCTGGAGAGGGCTTGCAGGCGGGTGGCGACTTCCTGTTCGCGCTGATCGCGTTGCTGCTGATGATGATCCATGGTGCCAATCAGCCCTTCGAGACGGCTTTCCAACACGTGCTTCAAGCTGTCCAGATCGGCCGCCTGCTGCACACTGGTTTGCAGATCGTCGACGTGTTCACGCAATTGATGGTCCAGTTGACGTGACGCCGAATGCTGATCGGCGTGGTCTTCGCTGGCAGCCAGCAAGCCGCTCTGAAACGACTCAAGGCGCTCGTTGAGCTGCTTGAGATAAGCCTCGAATTCGTGCTGGCCGCTGTCGGTGATAGCAAGCATCAGCACGGCGAGATCGTCGAGGATCGGCAGGAGTTCGTACCAGTTCAGCCCATGCTCAAGCCGGGCGCGCATGGCTTCGGCTTGCGGACGATGGTGTTCAGGCAGCGTCAGTTCGTCGAGCAGGCCCAGCAACGTTTCTTCGATGTGGGCGGCGACCGAGCTGTAACTCGGCTCGGGCGAGGAGGGCAGCGCGTAGGAGCTGTCCTCTTCGGCGAAGGTCTCGTCAGGCTCTTCGTCTTCAGCGACGATTTCGGTGTCGTCGGCAATCACGACGGCTTCAGCAATCTCTTCGGGATCGGGAGAGGGCGCTTCAGCCGCAGGCTCGGATGCTTCGTCGTCGGAAGACTCGGCGGCGGAGGCCTGTGGGACATCAGCGGTGTGGAGCGGGATCTCGGGCTCTTCGTCTGGCCGGGCCGGCTCGGGCTCGGGCTCGGGCATTACCGGCTGGACTGCAACTTCCAAGGGGGGCGTCGGAATGGAGCGCTCGGGCTCTTCGGCGACAGTCTGGGGGACCGGCGGGACGGTGCTGCGAAGTTCAGCCTCCAGCTCAGTGTTCTCTGGGGCAGCTTCCGGCACGGCAGCTGGATGCTGAGGCGCATCATCGGAAGCCTGCAGCCCGGCCGGCTCGGCAACGGAATGGAGCAACGGGGCCGACTCCTCACCTTCGCTGCCAGCCTCACGGTGACTGCCGAACAATCGCTGCAGGAAACCCGGGCGGGACGCTTCATCCGGGTGTTCGATCTGCGACAGCGCCTGCCCCTGAAGTCCGCTCAACTCGCTCAATAACAGCGGTAGCTCACGGGCTTGGGTAATGCGATCTTCCAGGCTCTTGGCGAATCGCTTGAGCGGCTTGCTGACGTCCTTTGGCAGCGGCAACGCCTGCAACTGCGTGACCAACGAGGTCAACGCCGTGCCCATCTGCTCGACGCGCTGCTCGCGACGCTGTTCGGAGTCCAGCACCGCTTTTTCCAGGCGCGGAATCAAGGCTGCCAGGCCTGCGTCCATGTCGTCCTTGCGAACGATTTCGCGCATTTCCTTCATGCACGCATCAACCGCCTTGTCGGCACCTTCGGCCGCCAGGCTGCTGCGCACGAGGCCTCGACGCAGCAAGTCGAGCCGCGCGTTCCAGCGCCGCTCCAGTTTGTCTTGCTGCTCGATGCTCTTGAGGTACTTTTCTTTCCAGCGCTGCGCTTCGTCGGTCATTCCACAGGTCCGCGAGGAGATGTGCTTGTTATCGGCAGCGAGTCACCGATTAATGAGGCCGGCAAGCGAATCTCCACCGCGACGGGCAGATGATCGGAAATGGGCTGCGCCAGTACCTGCACTTTTTCAAGGGTCAGGGTCGGGCTCAGAAGGATGTGGTCCAGGCATCGCTGCGGACGCCAGCTCGGAAAAGTCGCTTCGATCTGCGGGGCGAGCAGGCCGAGATCGCGCAGTGGCGAGGTTTGCAGCAGGTCATTGGCGTGGGTGTTCATGTCGCCCATCAGCACCTGATGGCGATACCCGCCAATCAGCTCGCGAATGTACGCGAGCTGCCGTGTACGGGTCCGCGCGCCCAGTGCCAGGTGCATGACTACTACGACCAGCGCGTCCGGACCTTCGCCGAAGCGAACGAGAATGGCGCCACGCCCGGCGGGGCCTGGCAGCGGATGGTCTTCGATGTCCCACGGACGCAAACGGCTGAGCACGCCATTGCTGTGCTGGGCGAGGCGTCCGAGGTTTCGATTGAGTTGCTGGTGCCAGTACGGAAAAGAACCGAGCTGGGCGAGGTGTTCGACCTGATTGATGTAGCCCGAGCGCAGGCTGCCGCCATCAGCTTCCTGTAACGCGACCAGATCATAGTCGCGCAGCAGATCGCCGATCTTCTGCAGATTCCCGGCTCTGCCATTGTGGGGCAGCAGATGCTGCCAACCCCGGGTCAGGTAGTGCCGGTAGCGTTCGGTGCTGTTACCCACTTGGATATTGAAGCTGAGCAGGCGAAGCCGACCGTCGGCCGGCAACCCTGTTTCGTGAAGATGATGCTCGTTGACCTTCGGCTTGTGCCGGGCAACGACCCGTTCAGTAGTTCCCCAGCGCGCCATGGTCAGCGCTTACTTGGCGGTCAGCGTCGCGCGCTCTTTGGCGATCAACTGATCGGCCACTTGCAGCGCTTGCTCAGGACCACCGGCAGTGCCGAGGTCAAAGCGGTACTTGCCGTTGACGATCATGGTAGGAACGCCAGTGATTTCATACTTCTTGGCCAGTTCCTTGTATTGAGCGATCTTGCCCTTCACAGCGAACGAGTTGAAGGTTTCAAGGAACTTGGTCTTGTCGACGCCCTGGGCGGCGACGAACTCGGCCATGTCGTTCGGGTCAGTCAGACGCTTGCCGCCTTTCTGAATCGCGTCGAAGACGGCGGTGTGGACTTTCTTCTCCACGCCCATGGTGTCGAGGGTAATGAATAGCTGGCCGTGAGCGTCCCAAGGGCCGCCGAACATGGCGGGAACGCGGATGAAGTGGACGTCAGCGGGAAGTTTTTCGACCCATGGGTTGATGACCGGCTCGAAGGCGTAGCAGTGCGGGCAGCCATACCAGAACATTTCGACGACTTCGATCTTGCCCGGCTCGGAAACAGGAACAGCGCTTTTCAGCTCGACGTATTGCTTGCCGGCTTCGATGGGCTCTGCTGCTTGAGCGGTCAGACCGAACAGGCTGGTGAAAATCAGAGCGGCGCTGAGAATCAGATTACGCATGCTTAACTCCTGGGCATGGAAGGTCACTTCGGTGGCCGCAGTTCGACCGGCCGAGGTGATATGAGTTCGCAAGTGTAACGCCTGCAGCCACAAAAAAGGGCAGCCGTTCGCTACCCTTTTTGCCCCGTCCGGGCAGGTCTGTCGGCAATTTGTTTTACCAGCCGTGTCCGTGAGGATCGCTGCCTCGACGCTCAATGCAGCCCTTGAATGTAAGCCGCGAGCGCGTCGATATCCTCGTCGCTCAGCTTCGCGGCGATGGTGCGCATGACCCGCGTGTCGCCGTCGTTGGTGCGGTCACCTTCGCGGAACGCCGTGAGCTGTTTCTTGATGTAATCGGCGTGCTGCCCGCTCACGTGCGGAAAGCCTGCCGTTGCAATGCCCGCGCCGTCTGGAGAATGGCAGCCGATGCAGGCCGGCATGCCCTCATCGAGCTTGCCGCCGCGAAACAGCGCTTCACCTCGGGCGGCGAGATCGGGATCGGCATTGCCGACACTGCCTTTCTGACCAGCGTAGTAAGCCGCGATATCGGCCAGGTCCTGATCCGTGAGCGGATTAAGCTGCCCAGTCATTTCCAGCACGACCCGCTTGCCGTCCTTGATGTCGTGCAGCTGCTTGAGCAGATAACGCTCACCCTGGCCGGCGAGCTTCGGAAAGATGGACACCAGGCTGTTACCGTCGGGCCCATGGCAGGCGCCGCAGACCGCTGTTTTCCCTTGGCCGGCGAGCGGATCGCCCACGGGCGAGTCAGCGGCCTGCACGACGCCATTCAGGCTCAGGGTCAACAGCAGGCTCGACAGAAATGCGTTCATGGGTTGATCCGATGCGGCTGAAAGTACGGCCCTCATGATGGGCTGGCTTGAGAAGAAGCGGCCTGTTTTTGGACGTTTCAGTGCAGATGCCGGGCGGGCTCTTGCGTCGACAACACCCTTGCGGGGGCAGGACAAGGCACACATGAAAATCCGCGGCATTATATACTCGCGCCCATTGAACGGAAAAAGACACGCCGTTGCCGCGCACGTCGCAACGCCCCCACCGGATATCCCATGCAACTCAAGAACCCTATTCTCGGCCTGTGCCAACAAGCCAAGTTCATGCTCAGCGCTGCCAAAGTCGACCAATGCCCGGATGACGAAGGCTTTGAAGTCGCGTTCGCCGGCCGCTCCAACGCCGGTAAATCCAGCGCGCTGAACACCCTGACTCACGCCAGCCTGGCGCGCACGTCGAAAACCCCTGGCCGCACCCAGCTGCTGAACTTCTTCAGCCTGGACGACGACCGCCGTCTGGTCGACTTGCCTGGCTATGGTTACGCGAAAGTGCCGATTCCGCTGAAGCTGCACTGGCAGCGCCACCTCGAAGCCTATCTGGGCGGCCGTGAAAGTCTGAAGGGGCTGATCCTGATGATGGACATTCGCCACCCGATGACCGACTTCGACCTTTTGATGCTCGACTGGGCCATCGCCAGTGGTATGCCGATGCATATTCTGCTGACCAAAGCCGACAAGCTGACCTTCGGCGCGGCGAAAAACACGCTGCTCAAAGTCCAATCGGAAATCCATCGCGGTTGGGGTGACGCAATCACCATCCAGCTGTTCTCGGCACCCAAGCGCATGGGCCTGGAAGAGGCTTACACCGTGCTGGCGGACTGGATGGAACTGGAAGACAAGGCACCGGCGGCCTGAATCGCAGGCAAAAAAAACCCCGGACTTCATGTGGGGAGGGGAAGTTCGGGGTCCAAGTCCAGACCTCTCGGAAGGGGTCCGAATATCTGCCAACACTTAACACAACATAGGAGCATGAATGGCTACGTCAGCCATTCGCAAACTCAGACCGGGTTTTGTCCGCCGAAGTTCAAAACCGGCGGAAATTTAATGATGGCGCGGTTCCGACTCCCTGCAGAATCGGAACGGCAAACCAGTATCAATGCGCCTCGTCCCAGTTGTTCCCCACACCCACTTCAACCAACAGCGGAACGTCCAGCTCGGCGGCGCCGCTCATGTGCACGCGGATGTCCTTGCTGATCTGCTCGACCAGATCCTCATGCACCTCCAGCACCAGTTCATCGTGAACCTGCAGGATGACGCGAGCATCCAGACCTGAGTCTTCCAGCCAGCCGTTCACCGCGACCATCGCCCGCTTGATGATGTCCGCCGCCGTGCCTTGCATCGGCGCGTTGATCGCCATGCGTTCGGCACCTTTGCGCAGCGCCTGATTCTTCGCGTTGATGTCCGGCAGGTAGAGGCGACGACCGAAGATGGTCTCGACATACCCTTGTTCCGCCGCCTGCGCACGGGTGCGCTCCATGTAATCCAGCACGCCGGGATAGCGCGCGAAGTAGCGATCCACGTACGCCTGGGATTGCTTGCGATCAACACCAATCTGCTTGGCCAGCCCGAACGCGCTCATGCCGTAGATCAGACCGAAGTTGATCGCTTTGGCGCTGCGGCGCATGTCGTTGGTCACGTCCGGCAGTTCGACACCGAACACTTCACCCGCCGTTGCGCGGTGCACGTCCAGGTCGTTGCGGAAGGCGTGCAGCAAGCCTTCGTCCTTGGCCAGATGCGCCATGATCCGCAGCTCGATCTGCGAGTAGTCCGCCGCCAGCAGTTTGTAGCCTTGGGGGGCGACAAACGCCTGACGAATGCGACGACCCTCGGCGGTCCGGATGGGGATGTTCTGCAGGTTCGGGTCGCTGGAGGACAAACGTCCGGTCACCGCCACCGCCTGATGGTAGGAGGTGTGAATTCGCCCGGTGCGCGGGTTGATCTGCTCAGGCAGGCGATCGGTGTAGGTGCTCTTCAGTTTGCTCATCGAGCGGTACTGCATCAGCACTTTCGGCAGCGGATATTCCTGCTCGGCCAGTTCAGCGAGCACCGCTTCAGCCGTGGACGGCTGGCCGGTGGCGGTCTTGCTGATGATCGGCATGCCGAGCTTTTCATAGAGAATCACCCCGAGCTGCTTGGGCGAGCCGAGATTGAATTCCTCACCGGCGATGGCGAACGCTTCGCGCTCAAGCTCGGTCATTTTGTTGCCCAGCTCGACGCTCTGATTGCCCAGCAGATTGGCATCGACCAGCGCGCCTTGACGCTCGATGCGCGCCAACACGGGCATGAGCGGCATTTCGATGTCGTTCAGCACCGGCGCCAGACTCGGCGTCTTCGCCAGCCTGTCCTGCAGCACCTCGTGCAAGCGCAGCGTCAGGTCAGCCTCTTCAGCCGCATAGGTGCCGGCCTGCTCCAGCGCGATCTGATCGAAACTCAGCTGTTTCGCACCCTTGCCCGCGATGTCCTGGAAATTGACCGGCGTGTGATCCAGGTACTTGGCGACCAGGCTGTCACGGTCGTGGCGCGTCGCGGTGGAGTCGAGCACGTAGGATTCGAGCATCGTGTCGAACTTGACGCCCTGCACGTTGATGCCCTGGCTCTGGTCGCCGTCGATGGCGCAGTTGGCCAGCAGGTTGATCGCAAACTTGGCGTGCTGGCCGACCTTGATTTTGCTCGCGTCCTCCAGGATGGGCTTGACCGCTTTCAGCACCGCGTCGCGATCCAGTTGCTGCTGCACGCCCATGTAGGAATGGGTCAGTGGGATGTAGCAGGCTTCGTGGGTCTTGATCGCAAACGACAGACCGACGATCTGCGCGCGCTGGGCGTCGGTGCCGTTGCTCTGCACCACGAAGGCAAACAACTGCGCGGCGTTGAGCTTCTTCAGCCAGTCGTCGAATTGGGTTTGCTCAAGAATGAGCTCGTACGTGGCTTCGATGATCGGCGCCGGCTCGGCAGCGGGGACGACTTCCGCGCCTTCCTGGCGGGCATCACGCTGCAGATCGGTGATCCAGCTTTTGAATTCCAGCTCGGTGTACAGCGCCATCAGCGCTTCACGATCAGGCTCGCCGCAGTGCAGAGCGTCGAGCTCGATGTCCAGCGGCACGTCGATCTTGATGGTCGCCAGCTCGTAGGACAGGAAGGCCATCTCCTTGTGTTCTTCGAGCTTGGCCGGCAGGGATTTGGCGCCCCGAAGCGGCAGCGCTGCCACTTTGTCGAGGTTCGCGTAAAGCTCTTTCAGGCCGCCGTTGATGCCCACCAGCAGGCCTGCTGCGGTTTTCTCACCGACACCGGGCACGCCGGGGATGTTGTCGACCTTGTCGCCCATCAGCGCCAGGTAATCGATGATGTGTTCCGGCCCGACGCCGAACTTTTCTTTCACGCCGGCAACATCCAGCACGCTGCCGGTCATGGTGTTGACCAGGGTGATGTGGCCGTCGACCAGCTGCGCCATGTCCTTGTCACCGGTGGAGATCACCACCGGACGATCAGCGGCCGCGCTGCTGCGCGCCAATGTGCCGATCACGTCATCGGCCTCCACGCCTTCGACGCACAACAGCGGGTAGCCGAGGCCTCGCACGCAGTTGTGCAGGAAGTCGATCTGCACGCGCATGTCGTCCGGCATGCTGGGGCGGTTGGCTTTGTATTCGCCGTAGAGCGCGTCGCGAAACGTCCCGCCCTTGGCATCGAACACCACGGCAAACGGGCTTTCAGGATATTGCCTGCGCAGGCTTTTGAGCATGTTCAGCACGCCCTTGACCGCACCGGTGGGCAGGCCTTTGGAGGTCATGAGCGGCGGCAGCGCGTGGAACGCGCGGTAAAGATAAGAAGAACCGTCCACCAGGACGAGGGGCGCAAGACTCATGTGCAAGATCAACCTTTTCGGCGGGGTCGGCGCTAGAATGCGCGGACCGTTGACGACAAAGGCACAAGGTTATCATGCGCGCGCTGAATCGCCTGTTACTGCTCGGCGGGTTGCTGGCCTGTTCGTGGCTGGCGGTCGCGGCGGATGACGAAGCGCCATCGGCAGAGCCTGATGTGACCATCCGTCAGGACAGCGACGGCTTCATCAAGGAGTATCGTGCGAACGGATTCGTGTACGCCGTGAAGATCACGCCCAAATACGGCAAGCCTTATTATCTGGTGCGCGCCGACGGCACAAGTGGTCAATTCATACGTTCGGATCAACCGGACATGCTGATACCCCAATGGGTACTATTCAGCTGGTAACGCCCTACATTCACTCTCTTGCTGGCAGTCTTCTATGTCCGTTTTTACTCCCCTGGCTCGGCCCGAGCTGGAAGCTTTTCTCGCCCCGTACGGGCTTGGCGCCCTGCGTGATTTTCAGGGCATTGCCGCTGGAAGTGAAAACACCAATTTCTTCATCAGCCTGGAGCAGGGCGAATTCGTGCTGACCCTGGTCGAGCGCGGCCCGGTTCAGGAAATGCCGTTTTTCATCGAGCTGCTGGACGTCCTCCACGATGCCAACCTGCCCGTGCCCTACGCACTGCGCACCACCGACGGCCAGGCCCTGCGCGAGCTGAAAGGCAAACCGGCGCTGCTGCAACCGCGTCTGTCCGGCAAGCACCCGGCCGAACCCAACACCCAGCACTGCGTGCAAATTGGCGAGTTCATGGCGCACATGCACATGGCCACACGCAGCGCGACTATCGAGCGTAAAACCGACCGTGGTCTGGACTGGATGCTGGAGGAGGGCGGTAATTTCATCTCTCACCTGGACGAGGCGCAGGGCGCGCTGCTGACCAAAGCCGTCGAGGAAATTCAGCGTCGCAAGGCGGCCATCATGGCGCTGCCGCGGGCCAATCTGCACGCCGACCTGTTCCGCGACAACACGCTGTTCGAAGGCACCCACCTGACGGGCGTGATCGATTTCTACAATGCCTG
Source organism: Pseudomonas sp. GW821-FHT02H06 (assembly GCF_059421525.1). Classification (NCBI taxonomy): domain Bacteria; kingdom Pseudomonadati; phylum Pseudomonadota; class Gammaproteobacteria; order Pseudomonadales; family Pseudomonadaceae; genus Pseudomonas; species Pseudomonas sp. GW821-FHT02H06. Next base: position 441,193 of record NZ_JBWKVD010000003.1, on the reverse strand, counting down.
TTCCGGGCCGATGCTGTACGACGTGGCGATTGCCGTGAATGACTGGTGCTCGTTTGAGAACGGCACTATCGATGCGCCGCGCGCCCGGGCGTTTCTGGGTGCGTATGCCGCGCTGAGGCCGTTTACAGCCGCCGAAGCCGAGCTGTGGTCGACGATGCTTCGTGTGGGTTGCGTGCGCTTCTGGCTGTCACGCCTCATTGCCGCCGAAACTTTTGCCGGCCAGGACGTGCTGATCCATGATCCGGACGAATTCCGCAAACGCCTGGAACAGCGGCAGGAAACCCATATCCCGTTGCCGTTTGCGTTGTAGACATCAGAAAGCTTCGTGAGCAAGCTCACTCCCACAGGGACCGCGTTCAACTGTAGGAGTGAGCTTGCTCACGAAGGCGTCGGCCCAGCACTTACAAACCTTCCAGACACCCCGCCAGATCATCCGCCAGTTTGCTCAGCAATTGCTCATAACCCTGGGCGGTGGCGGGTGTATAGCCGCCCAATCCGTCCAGCTCGGCCAGTTTGACCGGCAGACCCGCACTCAACGTGTCGGCCAGACGCGGGCGAAGAGGCGGCTCGCTGAACACGCAGGTCTTGCCGAATTCGGTCAACCGCGCCCGCATGGCGGCGACGTGCTGAGCACCCGGCTGAACCTCGCTGCTGACGGCAAAGACGCCCGCATGCTTCAACCCATACGCTTCTTCGAAATAATCAAACGCCTCGTGGAACACGAAATACTGCTTGTCCGAAATACCGACGACCCGCTGTTTGATTTTGGCGTCCAGCGCGTCAAGGCGTGCGCTGAAGGCTTTGACGTTGCTCTCGTAACGCGCCGCATTGGCCGGATCGGCCTGGCTCAAGTCGGCGGCCATCTTCGCCGCAATTACCCGCGCATTGACTGACGACAGCCACAAATGCGCATCGACGCTGCCCGGGCGATGATCGTGGTCATGCTCGTCTTCGTCATCGTCGTGATGCTCGGCGCTGGCGGTGAAATGACGCAGGTGCATGCCGGGCAACGACTCGACCGGGACCGAGGCTTTACTGCGCCCGGACAACACGCGAGGCAGGAACGTCTCCATGTCCGGGCCAATCCAGTAGAGCAGATCGGCTTCCTGAACGCGCCGTACGTCGGACGGCCGCAGCGCATAGTTATGAGGGGAAGCGCCCGGCGGAAGCAGGACTTCCGGCACCGCGACTCCGTCCTGCACAGCCGCGGCGATCAGCTGCAGCGGCTTGATGCTGGTCAGTACGCGAACGTTCGCTTCAGCAGCAGTGATGGTTGAAAAACCGGTAATAAATACGACAAAAAGTAAAAAAAGTCGGGACACGATAACCACTCATGGGGGCAGGAACGGGTAACATAATAACGTCTCTCTCAAAGGCCGTCGCCGCTCATGTCTAAAACACCCCTGGCCAGTCGCCCCCACGATCACTCCCACTGCGTGCACAGTGCGCTCACTGAAGCGGACACGCTGTGCGCGGGCAAAGGCCTGCGCCTGACGGCCCTGCGTCGTCGCGTGCTGGAGCTGGTCTGGCAGAGCCACAAGCCGCTGGGCGCCTATGACATCCTCGCCGTGCTCAGCGAAGAAGATGGCCGCCGCGCCGCGCCGCCTACCGTGTACCGCGCGCTGGACTTCTTGCTGGAAAACGGTCTGGTTCACCGCATCGCGTCGCTGAACGCCTTCGCAGGTTGCAATCACCCCACCCACGCGCATCAGGGCCAGTTCCTGATCTGTCGCGAGTGTCACGCCGCCATCGAGTTGCAGCACGCCACCATCAGCGCCGCCATCGTCGACGCTGCCAACGAGGTGGGCTTTGACGTTGAAGCCCAGACCGTCGAAGTCGTTGGCGTGTGTGCCGGATGCAAGGCCGCCTGATGAGCGATGCACTGATCCGCCTGAAGGACGTCAGCGTGACCCGCGCCGGCCAGAGCGTGCTGGAAAACATCCAGCTGAGCGTAAGCTCGGGCGAAATCGTCACCCTAATCGGCCCCAACGGGGCGGGCAAGACCACGCTGGTGCGCGCCGTGCTCGGGCTGCTCAAGGCTGACTCGGGGGATATCTGGCGCAAGCCGAAACTGCGCGTCGGTTACATGCCGCAAAAGCTGCACATTGATGCCACGCTGCCGTTGTCGGTCCTGCGCTTCCTGCGGCTGGTGCCCGGCGTTGATCGCGACACCGCTCGGGCAGCGCTGGTCGAGGTCGGCGCCGAGAAAGTCATCGACAGCCCGCTGCAAGGGATTTCCGGTGGCGAGATGCAGCGCGTGCTGCTGGCACGAGCGCTATTGCGCAAACCGGAGCTGCTGGTGCTCGACGAGCCGGTGCAGGGCGTGGATGTCGCCGGACAGGCCGAGCTGTACGCGCTGATCACTCAGCTGCGCAATCGGCATCAATGCGGTGTGCTGATGGTTTCCCATGACCTGCACCTTGTGATGAGCACCACCGATCAAGTGGTCTGCCTCAATCGCCACGTGTGCTGCTCCGGTCACCCCGAGCAGGTCAGTAACGATCCGGCTTTCGTTGAGCTGTTCGGCCTGAACGCGCCGAGCCTGGCGATCTATCACCACCATCACGATCATGCGCACGACCTGCATGGCGAAGTCTGCCAACCCGCTCAAGTCCACGATCACGTTCATACTCACACTCACGACCACGGGGACAGCTGCAAGCATGGCTGATTTTCTTCTTTACGCCTTGCTCGCAGGCCTCGCGTTAGCGGTAGTGGCAGGCCCTTTGGGGTCTTTCGTGGTCTGGCGGCGCATGGCTTATTTCGGCGACACGCTGTCCCATGCCGCGCTGCTCGGCGTGGCGCTGGGCTTTCTGCTGGACATCAGTCCGACGATCGCCGTCACCGTGGGTTGCCTGCTATTGGCGGTTTTGCTGGTGACCCTGCAGCAGCGTCAACCGCTGGCCTCCGACACGCTGCTGGGCATTCTGGCGCCAAGCACCTTGTCCCTCGGGCTGGTGGTGTTGAGCTTCATGCGTGACGTGCGCATTGACCTGATGGGCTATCTGTTCGGCGACCTGCTCGCCATCAGCCCGAACGATCTGGCTTGGATTCTCGCGGGCAGCGCGTTGGTGCTGGTGTTGATCTGTGCGCTGTGGCGACCGCTGCTGGCCATCACCGTGCATGAAGAACTCGCGACGGTTGAAGGTCTGCCGGTGGCGACACTGCGCATGACCTTGATGCTGCTGATTGCCGTGGTCATCGCGGTGGCCATGAAGATCGTCGGCGTGTTGCTGATTACCTCGCTGTTGATCATTCCCGCCGCTGCGGCACAACGTCACGCCCGCTCGCCGGAGCAAATGGCCCTGGGGGCAAGCATCATCGGCGTCATTGCGGTGTGCGCAGGTCTGGCACTGTCCTGGTTCAAGGACACCCCGGCAGGCCCGTCCATCGTGGTCTCGGCGGCGGTGCTGTTTCTGCTCAGCTTCCTTTTGCCCAAGCGGTAGAACCTTGGGTGGCGGGTAGAGTCATACTCCGCAATAATCCAATGGCGGCAATGTGCAATGACTCCTTGCGCGCCCACCGATAGTGATCAGTTATTTTCGGGGCAAGTCACTTATGTGTAGACTTGCTCGTTTTTTGCGCAAATAGAGAATCGCAGGAATGAAGCCGTTCGCATCCCGTTATCTGCTGCTTGCTGCATTTTCCGTTCTGTTGAGCGCTTGCCAGAGCAAGCCCGTCGAGCAGCCCGCGCCTGTGGCTGCGCCCGATGCCTATCAGCAGCTGGAACAGAATATCGCCAGCAGCGAGTTGGCGACTGCCGAAGATCAACTGGCCGCGCTGCAAAGCAAATCCCCGGACGATCCCCGACTCGAGCAGTACCAGCGTCAGTTGGCCGAGGCGTACCTGAGCCGTAGCCAGATCGTGCTGCAAAAGGGCGACATGAACGCTGCCGCCACCGCGCTCAGCCGCGCCCGTGCCTTGATGCCAAAAGCCCCGGCGCTGACCAGCGGCGTCAACGGTGCCATCGCCCACGCCCGTAAAGCCGAGCTGGAGAAGGCGGAAGCTGATCTGCGGGCTGCCGAAGCCAAGCGCAAGGCGAAAGTAATCGACCCGAGCGCCGAGAGCACGACCATCGAGCTGAAGCTCAGTGACATGAAACAGCTGCGCCGTCAGTTGAGTGACATCGCTGAGGACGTGACAGCCTTCAACTGCGACGTCACCGTGCAGGTGCCGCGCACCGACGACTACCCTTGGCTGGCGACGTTGCTGACAAAGCGTGTCACGAAGATCAACCCGGATTTCGAGTTGCAGATGCAGCGCGAAATCGAGCGGACCGAGCCTGCTAAGATTGTGCTGAAACCCGCTCAGCTCTGATTGTTTTTTGATCAAAAGAAAAGGCGTTGCCCTCGCGGGCAACGCCTTTTTTGTTGCAGCTAGTCCTGCAGATTACGCAGGAATTGCCTTCGCTTTTGGCTCACGAGCCCAGACGCGGTGCTGCTGGATCGCATCGAAAAACGCCTTGAACGAGGCGCTGTCCGAAACGGGCAGCAAGCCGGCATCGGCTTCCAGACGCAGCAGGTCGATCAGTTTCTGTGCATCACCCGCGTAAGCAATGGCTTTGAGGTGCTTGTACGCCTCAAGCACGTAATGCAGTGCCACGCCGTCGCCGCTCAGGGCTTTGATCGAAGCGTCGCCGCCCGGGATGAACACGGCGTCGAACGCGACCGATGGCAAACCTTCCATCGAAGCGTCAACGGCCAGGGACGCACCGCCGGCGGTCTTGACCGGCGCGGAGGTAGGACCCAGCACCTTGGCATGTGCGCCTTCGGCTTCCACCGCCGCTTTCATCGCCGCTACCGCTTTGTCGTCGACGCCATTGGCGACCAGGATGGCAACTTTGCGCGAAGCGATGTCGGCAGGCAGCAGGTTCGCCTGGCTCAGCAGCGGCGACTTGTCGACGCTCAGCTTGCCGTTGCTTTGCGCTTGGACGGTCGCCGCTTTCGGCGCCGGCAAGCCAAGGTTTTCAGCCACACGTGCAGCCAGGGTGAGGTCGATATTCGCGAGAATCTCGTTCACCTGACGTGCGCGGATATGCTCACGCTCAACCTTGCCCAGCTCGAAGCTGTACGCCGCGATGATGTGCTCTTTCTCGTGCTCGCTCATGCTGTTGAAGAACAGCGTGGCCTGGGAGAAGTGATCGCCAAATGAAGGGCTGCGCTCACGCACCTTCTCTGCCGAGACGCGCTCGTGATAAGTCTCGAAGCCACCATCCTGCGGACCCGCAGGGGTTTCTTTCGGCCAGCCGCCGTCGATCGAGTTAGGCTCGTAGGAAGCACGGCCCTTGTCGATAGTAGTGCGGTGTTGCGCATCACGCTGGTTGTTGTGGTTCGGCGAGACCGGACGGTTGATCGGGATCTCGTGGAAGTTCGGCCCACCCAGTCGGCTGATCTGCGTATCCGTGTAGGAAAACAGACGGCCTTGCAGCAATGGATCATTGGAGAAGTCGATACCCGGCACGACGTGGCCTGGGCAGAACGCAACCTGCTCGGTCTCGGCGAAGTAGTTGTCCGGATTGCGGTTAAGCACCATTTTGCCCAGCGGCGTTACCGGCACCAACTCTTCCGGGATGATCTTGGTCGGGTCCAGAAGGTCGAAGTCGAACTTGTGCTCATCTTCCTCGGCGACGATCTGTACGCCCAGTTCCCATTCCGGGTAGTCGCCCATCTCAATGGACTCCCACAGGTCGCGGCGATGGAAGTCGGTGTCCTTGCCCGCAAGCTTCTGCGCTTCGTCCCACACCAGGGAGCAGGTGCCGTACTTGGGCTTCCAGTGGAATTTGACGAACGAGGACTTACCTTCGGTGTTGATCATGCGGAAGGTGTGGATGCCGAAACCCTGCATCGAGCGCAGGCTTTTCGGAATCGCACGGTCCGACATGGTCCACAGCACCATGTGCGCGGATTCCGGCACCAGGGAAACGAAGTCCCAGAAGGTGTCGTGGGCCGAGCCGCCGGTAGGGATTTCGTTGTGAGGCTCTGGCTTCACGGCATGTACGAAATCGGGGAACTTGATGGCGTCCTGGATGAAGAACACCGGCATGTTGTTGCCGACCAGGTCGTAGTTGCCTTCGCCGGTGTAGAACTTGACCGCGAAGCCACGTACGTCACGGACTGTATCGCCGGAGCCACGTGGGCCTTGAACTGTGGAAAAGCGTACGAACACCGGGGTTTTCTTGCCCGGGTCACGCAGGAATTCCGCCTTGGACAGCGCCGAATGGTTCTCGTAGGTCTGGAAGTAACCGTGGGCCGCGGTACCGCGCGCGTGAACAATGCGCTCCGGAATGCGTTCATGGTCAAAGTGGGTGATCTTCTCGCGCATGATGAAGTCTTCGAGCAGCGAAGGGCCGCGCGATCCGACTTTCAGCGTGTTCTGGTTGTCGGAGATCTTAACGCCCTGATTGGTGCGCAAAGCCTCGCCGGTAGCGTCGGAGCGGAACGTTTCAAGACTTTCGATCTTGGCGTTGGTGTTGCCACGGTCCAGCGTGTCAGTGCCAGCCAGTTCACTGTTGCCGTTGGGGCTAACAGGTGGATTGGTGTTCTTACTCATCAGGCAAAACTCCTCAGTTCGGACGGCTCCTTTTTTAGCCTCCAACGACGTGGAGGCAGCAGAAGCTCGTAGGCGGAAATGCCTGACATGCAGCCAGGCAATATTCAGGCGCTAAGTAAATGACTGACGATGAAATCAGCCGTTCCGTTTGTTTTTCCGATTCTTCGATTTCCATCGCCAGACTGACAGGCGGCCATCCATATGACCATTCGGCAGGTGCAGTGCGAAATAAATGCTAAGAAGGCTGGGCCCAACCCGGAATTCACAGGCTAAAATGCGCGCCCGGTTTACCCAGCCGAAGCCGAAATGGCATCGCTCAGCAGCGTGATGAAGGCCCGAGTCTCCACGCTGATTTTTCAACGCGCCCCACAAGGTTCGCTCCGTGATCGAGTTCCAAAACGTCCACAAAACCTATCGGGTCGCCGACCGGGAAATTCCCGCGCTGCACCCCACCAGCCTGCGCATCGAAAACGGCCAGGTGTTTGGCCTGATCGGCCACTCCGGCGCCGGCAAGAGCACGATGCTTCGCCTGATCAACCGCCTTGAAGCCCCTAGCGGCGGCAAGATTCTGGTCGATGACGTCGATGTCACCGCACTGGACGCCGACGGTCTGCGCGGCTTCCGCCGCCAGGTCGGCATGATCTTCCAGCACTTCAATCTGCTGTCGTCCAAGACGGTCGCCGACAACGTCGCCATGCCGCTGACGCTTGCCGGGGACATGTCCCGCGCGCAGATCGATCAGCGCGTGGCCGAATTGCTCGCCCGCGTGGGTCTTTCCGATCACGCCAAAAAATACCCGGCGCAGTTATCTGGCGGTCAGAAGCAGCGGGTCGGCATCGCCCGCGCGCTGGCGACCAAGCCAAAGATTCTGCTGTGCGACGAGGCCACCAGCGCCCTCGACCCACAAACCACGGCATCGGTGTTGCAGCTGCTGGCCGAGATCAATCGCGAACTGCAGCTGACCATCGTGCTCATCACCCACGAAATGGACGTGATACGTCGCGTCTGCGATCAGGTGGCGGTCATGGATGCGGGCGTGATCGTCGAACAGGGCGCTGTGGCCGATGTGTTTCTGCATCCCAAGCACCCGACCACTCGCCGCTTTGTGCAGGAAGACGAAGAAGTCGACGAAAACCAGCTGAACAGCGATTTCGCCCATGTTCAGGGCCGTATCGTGCGCCTGACCTTTCAGGGCGATGCGACCTACGCGCCATTGCTGGGAACGGTCGCGCGGGAAACCGGCGTGGACTACAGCATTCTGGCCGGCCGTATCGACCGCATCAAAGACACGCCTTACGGGCAACTGACGCTGGCCATCACCGGTGGTGACATGGACGCCGCGTTCGCCCGCTTCACCGCAGCCGACGTTCACATGGAGGTCCTGCGCTGATGGACACTTTTCTCAACCTGTTTTCCAACGTCGACTGGTACGAAATCTGGCTGGCGACCGGCGACACCCTGATCATGCTCGGCGTCTCGCTTGCCTTCACCGTATTGCTGGGCTTGCCGCTCGGCGTGCTGATGTTCCTGACCTCGCCGCGTCAGTTGCTTGAGAACAAGCCGGTCTACACCACCGTCGGCTTGATCGTGAACATGCTGCGAGCGCTGCCGTTCATCATTCTGCTGATCGTGATGATGCCCCTGACGGAAGTCATCACCGGCACCTCGCTGGGCATTCTCGGCACGCTGCCGCCATTGATCGCAGGCGCTACGCCGTTCTTCGCGCGCCTGGTGGAAACCGCCCTTCGGGAAGTGGATCGCGGCATCATCGAGGCCACTCAAGCGATGGGCGCAACGACCCGACAGATCGTGATCAAGGCGTTGTTGCCTGAAGCACGCCCGGGCATCCTCGCTGCGATCACCGTCACCGCCATCGCACTGGTGTCGTTCACGGCCATGGCCGGTGCGGTCGGCGCAGGAGGCCTGGGCGATCTGGCGATTCGCTACGGCTATCAACGCTTCCAGAACGATGTGATGTTTGTGACGGTCGTATTGCTGCTGGTGCTGGTGCAGATCCTGCAAACCGTTGGCGACAGACTGGTCGCGCACTTTTCACACCGTTAACCGAATTCGCCGGTCACTGACCGGCAGGTGCACGCCGCTGCGCGTGCATTTCAGGAGTAGTAGAAATGAAGAAGTTGTTGGCTGTATTTGCGGCTGTGGCGGCCCTGTCCGCCCATGCTGATGAGACCTTGACCGTCGCGGCCTCCGCCGTGCCACACGCCGAGATTCTCGAGTTCGTGAAGCCGATGCTGGCGAAGGAAGGCGTGGCGCTGAACGTGAAGGTGTTCAACGATTACATTCAGCCGAACGTGCAGGTCGACCAGAACCGCATGGACGCCAACTTCTTCCAGCACCAGCCATATCTGGATGAGTTCAACAAGGGCAAGGGCACCCATCTGGTGAGCGTGGCCAAGGTTCACATCGAGCCGTTTGGCGCATACTCGGACAAGCTCAAGAGCCTGGCCGAACTGCCGGATGGCGCCAATGTCGCCATCCCGAATGACGCCACCAACGAGGGCCGCGCGCTGTTGCTGCTGGTCAAGGCCGGTCTGATTACCCTGAAGGATCCGACCAGCATCACCGCCAAGCCGAGCGACGTGCAGCAGAATCCGAAGAATTTGAAATTTCGTGAGCTCGAAGCCGCGACCCTGCCACGGGTACTGACGCAGGTGGACCTGGCGCTGATCAACACCAACTACGCCCTGACCGCCAAGCTTGATCCGACCAAGGATGCGCTGATCATCGAAGGGTCGGAATCGCCATACGCGAACATCCTGGTGACCCGCGAAGACAACAAGGATGCCCCGGCCATCCAGAAACTGGTCGCCGCGCTGCACAGCCCGGAAACCAAGGCATTCATCGTTGATAAGTACAAAAGCGCCGTGGTTCCGGCGTTCTGATCGCCACACACCAATGATCTCGGCGCAACGCCGAGATCATCAGTCCTTACTTTCTCTCAACCAGCCCCGGCAACTGCGCTACCAGCTTCTGACTGTTCAGCGGCGCGCGGATGAAGCCGCGCTGGGTGCCGTCGGGGCCCAGGAGGGCGAGGTTGCCGCTGTGGTCGACCGTATAGCCCGGCTTGCTGGTGTCCGCCGGGATGTACGGGATGCTCACGGCATTCGCCAGCTTCTGCAGCGTATCCACCGGCGCCCGCAGGCCGATGAACTGCTTGTCGAAATAACCCAGGTATTGCTTGAGCTGTTGCGGGGTGTCGCGATCGGGATCGACGCTGACCAGCACGATGCGCAGTTTGTCGACGGCCTCACTGGGCAGCTCGCTTTTGATCTGACGCAGCTGGGCGAGGGTGGTCGGGCAGATGTCCGGGCAGAAGGTGTAACCGAAGAACAGCACCGTCCATTTGCCCTTCAATTGGCTCAGTGAAAGGGGCTGGGCGTCCTGATCGGTGAGCGAGAGATCCGGCAAAGTGCGGCTCTGCGGGAGAAGGATAATGCCTGCGTCGACGAGCGCGGTCTGATCGCCCTGATCGGGACCGGACAGCACACGGTAGACGGTCAGGCCAAGCACCAGCGCCACGATGGCCGCCAGGATGAAAACGGTTTTCTGGGTTCGGGTCATGACTTCAGCACAATGAGTGATCCACGGTCGCGCGATTATGCACATAACCATGAAACTGTTATGACAATTACGTCTTAGCGCCATTTGTGGGCAAGCTAAGGTATGGACTTCCCTATAATGACCGTCTGGTTTCACTGCCTATGGAGCATCCATGAACACCGCCGCATTGCGCGAGCAGATCACCCGAGCTCAGGAACACGAAAACCAATCCGGTCAGCTAGCGCGCCAGTTGGAGTCGCAACTTCCTCATCTGCACCCCTCCATTCACCTGCCTGACGTAGACGCGCGAGGCGTGCTGACGCGTTTCGTCATTGCCTACATCGGTCAGGTGCCGGACTTGCTTGACGCCGCCCATGACGTCGCGTTGCAGGCGGGCATTGAAAGCCAGATCAAGCCGGTCCTGAAAATCGCCGAGCAATTCTTCAGCGCGCCTCCCGCCATCATGGCGGGCCACGAAGGGCTGGACGGTCTGCTGGACGAAGCCTATCTGGCCCACCGGCTAGTGGAAGAAGTGAATGATCTGTACATCAAGCATTTCGGCCAGCCGCTGATCCCGATGAACACCACGGTGGCCAGCGTCATCGCCCACCAACTGATCGGCGAATCGTTTGCCAATCAGCTGGACGAAGTGGTGCATCACGCCATCGACGAAATGCTCAATGACGACAGCTTCTCGCTGGAATCGGTGGAAGCCTACCGCGAGCGCCTCGCCAGCCCGGACACCGATGCGGCGTGGAAACGCTGGCCCAGCCTGTCACGTCAGTTGGGCGTAGGGCTGGAACTGGAGCGCGGGAAAGACTGACCCCGCACCCCTTTACCCGCCTCAGTGCAACGCTGCCCCTCCGATCGACGTGCGGATCCGCCCTTCCACGCGACGTTTGAGCAGACGTTGCTCCAGCAGCAAACGCGAGCCCTGCGCGGCATTGGCACGGCCCCATTCCTCAAGCAGCTCCAGGCAGGAATGGTCGATATACCTCAGGTTGCCCAGCGGCACATGCAGCGTGGTGCCAGGCGGCACGGTTTCCAGAGTCTGCGTCAGCGCCGGCACCTTGAGGAACGTGGCAGAACCATTGAGGCGCAGCTCCATCTCACCCTCGGCCGGCAGGTCCACCAGATTGATCTTCAAGCGCGATGCACTCAGCGCCAGCTTCACCAGGGTCAGGCCAAAGCCGATCAACACGCCCGTCAGCAAGTCGGTCAGGACAATCGCACTGGCGGTCGCGCCATAGATGAACATTGGCATGCGGCCATAACGCCCCAGCCCCTTGAGCGCCTGAATATTTACCAGCTTCACGCCGGTGTAGACCAGCACGCCGGCCAAACTGGCCACAGGAATGCTCTGCAACACGCTGGACAGCAACAGTACGAACGCCAGCAGCCACAGACCGTGGAACATCGCCGACAGCCGCGTCTTCGCACCCGCCTGCACGTTGGCCGAACTGCGCACGATCACGCCCGTCATCGGCAGCGCGCCGACCAGACCGCACAACATGTTACCTACGCCTTGGGCGCTGAGCTCTTTGTCGAAGTCCGAACGCTGGCCGTCGTGCATGCGATCCACCGCCGCTGCTGACAATAGGGTTTCAGCGCTGGCAATGAAGGCCACGGCAATGGCCGCGATCAGGATGGCAGGGTCCGCCAGGTTCAGCAGGTCTGCAGGGCGCAGCCAGTCGATGGCCTCGGCAAGGTTCGCCGGGACCTCGACGCGCTTGACCTGCAAGCTCATCACCAGACTCACCACCGTCGCGATACCGACGCCGAGCAACGCGCCTGGCACGAACCGCAGTGCATGGGGCCGACGCTTTTCCCACAGCCACATCACGGCGATGGTGCCCAGCCCGAGAAGACCGGCCTGCATGGCGCTGCCCATTCCCATCGCACCGATAACGGTCTGCGGAAACGCCACCAGATTGTCCAGCCCGGAAGGCTTGGGCCCGCTGTCGAACATCACGTGGACTTGCGAGAGCACGATCAGTACGCCGATGCCCGCCAGCATGCCGTACACCACCGCCGGCGCCGTGACGCGAAACCAGCAGCCGAGCTTCAAGCGACCGGCCAGCAACTGCAGTGCACCGGCGAGCAGCAAAATCGGCCCGAGCATGGCCATGCCGTGTTCACGGACCAGCTCGAACACCAGCACCGCCAGACCTGCCGCCGGGCCGCTGACCTGAAGCGGCGAACCTGCCAGCCAGCCCACCACCAGACCGCCGATGATGCCGGTGATCAAACCCTTGGACGGCGGCATGCCGGACGCAATGGCGATGCCCATGCACAGCGGCAGGGCCACCAGAAAAACCACCACGGAAGCCAGCAGCTCCCGTGGTAACAACGCTTTCAGATCAGTAGTAGCCATGACGACTCTCCGGAATTCAGACGTGACAACGCCCGGCGGCACGCGCTGAACGCGGCCGCTACGAGCTTGTATGAGGGTGGAAGCGTCAGGGCCGACGCCGCTGCACTCAGGCGCAGCGGGTCAGCCGGCGATCAATATCGACCGCGGGGGATCGACGCCATCGGCACCGGATGGTCGCCATCCAACGGCAGGAAGCAGTCCTGCTCGGCATCGTAGGCGCGGATTTCGCTGGTCTCGATGTCGTAGACCCAGCCATGGATGAACAACTGACCGCTGGCCAGTTTGGACGCCACGGAAGGGTGCGTACGCAGGTGTTGCAGCTGCGCGATGACGTTTTCTTCGGTGAGCACGTGCATGGTTTCGTGCTCGCCGGTGCAGTTGCAGTTGTCCTGCACAACGGTCTTGGCGACCTCGGCATGGCGCAGCCAGGCTTTGACCGTCGGCATCTTTTCCAGGGTGTCGGGGTTGAGAACGGCGCGCATCGCCCCGCAATCGGAGTGGCCGCAAACGATGATGTGCTGGACGCCAAGGGCCAGGACGGCATATTCAATAGCCGTTGAAACGCCGCCATTCATAGGCCCATAAGGCGGAACGACGTTGCCTACGTTACGGGTGACGAACAGGTCGCCCGGCGAGCTTTGCGTGATGAGTTCCGGGACGATGCGCGAGTCGGCGCAGGTGATGAACATGGCCCGGGGATGTTGGGCGGTGGCGAGTTTCTTGAACAGTTCTTCCTGCTGAGGGAAGACGTCATGGCGGAAATGCTTGAAGCCATCAACGATCTGCTTCAGCGCCATTTCGGCGGTTTCCACCTGAGGCGTTACGCCTGTCGTCGCAGCCTTGGGCTGCTTATCCTGGTCACTCATGTTTCATCCTCTCTGACGGATTTAAGTGGATTTTCCGGCGAATCCTGTGGATGACCCACTTTTTTCTGGTCTTCTTGCGTTAGTTTTCCTACAAGACCAATCGGTCACTTCCGACTCACCTTAACGACGCAAACTTAATTGAAACTGAATGCGTGGCTCTAGATCGGGGCTCTTGCGTTAGAAAATCTAAAGCGCAAGCGCCTGTCGTGGCGCAACACCCTTAAGACGCCGCTCAAGTCACAACAGCGACATCTGACCGCCAGGCGGGCAAAACGCGGTGCAGTCCAGCTGAAAACTTTCCCGCCGGTTCAAGCCGTGCTTCTTGATCGCGAGACTGTAACGCTGGGCCAGCAGCTCAGCGAACACCCCCTCACCGCGCATTCGCGAGCCAAAGCGGCTGTCGTACACCTCCCCGCCGCGGCTCTGCCGTACCAGACTCATTACATGCTCGGCCCTCTGCGGATAATGCGCCTGGAGCCACTCTTCGAACAACGGGGCGACCTCCAGCGGCAGGCGCAGCATCACGTAGCTCGCACTCAACGCGCCGGCGGCCTTGGCCTCGGCCATCAGCTTCTCCAGCTCCATGTCATTGATCATTGGAATCATCGGCGCCAGCAAAACGCCCACCGGCACACCGGCATCACGCAGAACCTTGATCGCCCGCAGCCTGGCCTTGGGCGCGGCAGCCCTGGGTTCAAGGATGCGCTTGAGCTCATCGTCCAGCGTCGTCAGGCTGATGAACACCGACACCAGCCGCAGCTTTGCCAGCTCGGCCAGCAGGTCCAGATCCCGAAGAATCAGCGAGCCTTTGGTGATGATCGTCACCGGATGGCGGTAGCGCAGCAGCACTTCCAGCGTCGCCCGGCTCAATGTGTATTCGCGCTCGATGGGCTGATACGGATCGGTGTTCGCGCCCAGGGTGATCGGCGCAACGGTGTAGCCAGGCTTGGACAGCTGCTGCTCCAGCAGGGCAGCAGCATTGGTTTTGGCCATTAGCTTGGTCTCGAAATCCAGCCCCGGCGACATGTCCCAGTAGGCGTGGCTCGGCCGGGCGTAGCAATAAATACAACCGTGCTCGCAACCCCGGTACGGATTGATGGAGCGGTCGAAGGGGATGTCGGGCGACGAGTTGCGCGCGATGATGCTCTTGGCGGTTTCCAGCGTGACGGTAGTGCCCTGGGTCAGCGGCACTTCCTGATACCAGCCGTCGTCTTCGGCGACTGATTGGTTGGGTGCAAAGCGGTTATGCGGGTTGGTCGCGGTGCCGCGCCCGCGTGGGGGCAACTGAATGGACATGACGGCTCCTTGATAACTGGTTATGCATACAGTATCGCGAAACGCTCATGCCCTTCACGCGCGGATCCGGAAAAAACACCTCGGGGCCGATCAATGGCTTTCACCAACTTTTGACACGCGCCTCACAGCGCCTTGACCCTGGGGGGCGAAAACTTGCGCCATCGATAAATGGCTGGTTTCCACGGTACGTCTTCCATGCGCCTTCGCCCGCTCGCTGCTCAACTCCTCCTGCTGCTGGTCGTGTCATCTGCCTCTCTCGCTCAAGCCGAGGATGTTTCACCGGCGCAATCGTCACGCCCGGCGCAGTGGGCGCAACTCGTCGACCCGCACTACAACCTCTACCAGATCACGCCGACGCTTTACCGCAGTCGCCAGCCGGACGCCGCAGCACAGCCGCTTCTGCAGCGGCTTGGCGTTCACACGGTGATCAACTTCCTTAAGGAAAGTGACAGCAAATGGCTGTCCGACGCCTCCGTTGTACAAGTGCAGATTCCGCTGCAGGTGGTCCACATCGACGACG
This sequence comes from Pseudomonas sp. GW821-FHT02H06, assembly GCF_059421525.1. Lineage (NCBI taxonomy): Bacteria > Pseudomonadati > Pseudomonadota > Gammaproteobacteria > Pseudomonadales > Pseudomonadaceae > Pseudomonas > Pseudomonas sp. GW821-FHT02H06. The sequence goes on along the minus strand of NZ_JBWKVD010000003.1, from coordinate 426,027 downwards.
CGGACGTGATCGAAAGCCTGCGCGCCATCCAGGCGGCCCAGCAAAACGGGCCGGTGTTGATTCACTGCAAGCACGGGTTGGACCGAACCGGTCTGGTGGCGGCGATGTACCGCATCGTCGCCCAGGGCTGGAGCAAACAGGCGGCGCTGGATGAGATGGAGCATGGCGGTTACGGCGACGAAGACAGCCTCAAGCGCGGGATTGCCTACATCAACAACGTCGATGTGGCGGCGCTGAAGTCGGCAATGGACACGGGCGCATGCAGCACCAGCATGTTTGCCCGGTGCTCGGTCAAGGGCTGGTTCGAGAAAACCGATGGGGTGGGAGTGCAGACGATCCTGTGGCGGTTGTGAAGCCGGACAGTTTGCACATTGTATGGCTGGCGTTAGCAGGCATTTTGTAGGACCAGCTTTAGCCGGGAAGACGTCGCGCCACGCCGCAAAATTGAGGGTGTTCGCACCGGCCTCTTCCCGGCTAAAGCCGGTCCCACTGAAATGCAGCGATATCAGCTTGGATCAACCGGCTTCTTCAGCTTCGGATTCGGGAAGAACTGCACGCCCTGCACCTTGGGATCGGCCGGCTTTACCACAGGCTTGTTCACCCGGGTGCCAAGTTCTGTCGGGATCGATTGCCCCTGCGCATTGAGGGTGTCGGAATAACCACAGTGCACGCACTCACGGTGCGGCACGTCGTCTTCGTTCCACATCATCAACTTGTCAGGCTCGCTGCACGCCGGGCAAACCGCCCCGGCGATGAAGCGCTTCTTGGTAATCACCCGTGGTGTCTCGGTCATGCTGCCGCTTCCTCACTCAAGCCCGAATGGCGCAAGAGTGCGTCAATCGAAGGCTCGCGTCCGCGGAAGTCGACGAACAGCACCATCGGCGCCTGTGACCCGCCCCGCGCCAGAATGGCTTCACGGAACGCCCGGCCGGTCTGCTCGTTGAACACGCCCTCTTCCTCGAACTTCGAGAATGCATCGGCAGACAGCACTTCGGCCCATTTGTAGCTGTAGTAGCCCGCCGCGTAACCGCCGGCAAAGATGTGGGCAAAGCTGTTCGGGAAGCGGTTGTACGCAGGCGGACGCATCACCGACACCTCGTCACGCACGCCTTCCAGCACTTGCAGCGTGGTGCGGCCGTCGCCGTGGGTGGCGTGCAGTTCGAAGTCGAACAGCGAGAATTCCAGCTGGCGGACCATCATCAGGCCGGACTGGAAATTCTTCGCCGCCAGCATTTTCTCCAGCAGGTCCTGAGGCAGCGGCTCGCCGGTTTCGTAATGGCCGGAGATCAGCGCGAGGCCTTCCGGCTCCCAGCACCAGTTTTCCATGAACTGGCTCGGCAGCTCGACCGCATCCCACGCTACTCCATTGATGCCCGACGCGCCCGCGTGTTCGACGCGGGTCAGCAGGTGATGCAGGCCATGACCAAATTCGTGGAACAGGGTGGTGACTTCATCGTGGGTGAGCAGCGCCGGCTTGCCGCTGACCGCCGGGGTGAAGTTACAGACCAGATTGGCCACCGGGCTTTGCAACGTGCCTTCAGCGGTGCGACGACGATCGCGGGCGCCGTCCATCCACGCACCGCCACGCTTGTTGGCGCGGGCGTAGAGATCAAAGAAGAAGCGCCCGACGTGCTGGCCGTTTTCCTTGATTTCGAACAGGCGGACGTCCGGGTGCCAGGTGTCGAAGCCCTTCTGCTCGGCGATTTCGATGCCGTACAGTTTTTGTACGATCGCGAACAGGCCGGTCAGCACTTTGTCGACCGGGAAGTAGGCGCGCAGGGCTTCCTGGGAAACGCTGTAGCGCTGTTCGCGCAGCTTCTCGCCGTAAAAACCGCTGTCCCAGCTTTGCAGGTCCGGGCAGCCTTGTTCGGCAGCATAGGCTTTCAGCTGCTGCAGATCCTGAACAGCAAACGGCTTGCTGCGCTTGGCCAGATCACGCAGGAAGCTGAGGACCTGATCGCTGGACTCGGCCATTTTGGTGGCCAGGCTCAGCTCGGAGAAGCTGGCAAAACCCAGCAGCTTGGCCAGTTCCTGACGCAAATCCAGAATCTGTTCCATGATCGGGCCGTTGTCGTTTTTGCCAGCGTTGGGGCCCTGGTCAGACGCGCGGGTGCAGTACGCGGCGTAGACTTCTTCGCGCAGCGCGCGGTCTTCGGCGTAGGTCATGACGGCGTAGTAACTCGGGAACTCGAGCGTGATCAGGTAGCCTTCGAGATCTTTCGCTTGGGCTGCGGCGGCCATTTGCGCCTTGGCCGAATCGGTCAGGCCGGCGAGGGCAGCTTCGTCAGTGACGTGCTTGCTCCAGGCTTGGGTCGCGTCGAGCAGTTGGTTAGAGAACTGGCTGCCCAGCTCGGACAGCTTGCTCTGCACCTCGGCGTAGCGTTTTTGCTGTTCTGGCGGCAGGTCGATGCCCGACAGGCGGAAATCACGCAGCGATTGTTCAAGAATGGTCTTCTGGGCGACGTCGAAATTGGCCGCTTCCGGGCTGTTGGCCAAGGCTTCGAAGGCCTGGAACAGTTCGCGGTTCTGGCCCATTTCGGTCGAATAGGCGCTCAGTGCCGGTAGGCAAGACTCATAGGCCTCGCGCAGTTCCGGGCTGTTGCACACGGCATTCAGGTGGCTGACCGGGCTCCAGGCGGCGCCCAGGCGATCATTCAGTTCGTCCATCGCCAGCACAAGACCAGCCCATGTAGGCTGAGAACCTTGCTTGGCGAGGATGTCGGCAATCGCGGCGCGGTTGTCGGCGAGAATCTGTTCGATGGCAGGTTTCACATGCTCGGCGCGAATCGCCGAGAAAGGTGGCAGGTCGTAGGATTGCAACAGAGGGTTGTTCGCGCTCACGGTTTGGCACCTTGGCTAAAAGAAACACCCACGCATCTTAATTACAATCGGCGTCGGCCGCAGCTATCGGCGCCAGAGAAGGAGCCTATCGTGGCCATTCGCACGTTCCAGCAGCACACCCCGACCCTTGGCGAGCGGGCGTTTGTCGACCATTCGGCGGTTGTGATCGGCGATGTCGAAATCGGCGTCGACAGTTCGGTCTGGCCGCTGACCGTCATCCGTGGCGACATGCACCGCATCCGCATCGGCGCGCGCACCAGCGTGCAGGACGGCAGCGTGCTGCACATCACCCATGCCGGGCCGTTCAACCCGGACGGTTTTCCACTGTTGATCGGCGACGAAGTGACCATCGGCCATAAAGTCATGCTGCACGGCTGCACCGTCGGCAATCGCATCCTGATCGGCATGGGCACCACGATCATGGACGGTGCGGTGGTGGAGGACGAGGTGATCATCGGCGCGGGCAGTCTGGTGCCGCCCGGCAAACGCCTTGAGAGCGGGTTCCTCTACGTCGGGCGTCCGGTGAAACAAATGCGTCCGCTGACCGAGAAAGAGATCGCCTTCTTCCCCTACAGCGCGACCAATTACGTAAAGCTGAAAGACCAGCATCTGGCCGAAGGCTTCGACAAACCCTGCTGAGAGCACCCATGCATTACCAGAATATTCTGTTCGACCTGGACGGCACCCTGACCGATCCGCGCGAAGGCATCACCCGGTCCATCCAGTTTGCGTTGAGCAAGCTGGGCATCGACGAACCCGACATCACCCGGCTCGAGCACTTCATCGGCCCGCCGCTGTTGCAGCAATTCATGCGCGCCTACGACTTCGACGAAGCGAAGGCCTGGGAGGCCGTGGGCTTTTACCGCGAGCGCTTCAAGGTGACGGGCCTTTACGAGAATCTGGTGTTTGATGGCGTGTTCGAATTGCTGGACATGCTCTCGGATCAGGGCCGGACGTTGTTCATCGCGACGTCCAAACCCTGGGTGTTCGCCCATGAAATCGCCCGGCATTTCGATTTCGCGCGCCATTTCAAGCTGATCTACGGCAGCGAGCTGGACGGTACCCGCACTGACAAGGTTGAGCTGATTCGGCATTTGCTGGATGAAGAGCAGCTCGACCCGAAACAGACGCTGATGATCGGCGACCGCAAACACGATTTGATTGGCGGCAAGCGCAACGGGTTGGATGTGGTAGCGGTGGGTTAGGGTTTGGCAGTCGCGAAGAGCTGGAGGCCGAGGCGCCAACCTATCACTTTGAGTCTGTCAGCGCGCTGCATCGGGCGTTTCTCAAAAGCTGAGAGCACTCAATCAGGCAAGCGATGGTCGTTCCCACGCAGAACGGGGGAACGATCATGCCGCTTAGGCTTTTTGGGCCAGCCGCTGCAGCGCCGCCTTGCGTTCATCCTTGGGCAGTCCGCCCAGCTTTTCCACCGCCGAATAGAATGCGGGCCAATCGCCGTTCACCTGCCTGAACAACGTTTCAAACGCCGGTACCCACTGATCGTACAGACCAATGGGCAGCAGGCGTGCATTGTTCATCGGTGCATACACCCAGCCGTCAAAGCGCTTGTCGCCGCCCCACTGACTGTCGCGCAGCTGCCGATACTCGCTGCGCAGACGCTCGAACTCAGCGGCCTTGCGTGCGCGCATGACCTGCGGACTCAGCGGCTCCGCATACAGCGCTTTCAGCCGAGCCCGAGTGTCGAGGGCCAGTTGGGTGAGCTGATCGCGTCTCTGCGCTTCCGAAGACCCACCTTCGGCAGGCAAACCCCGCGCCGCGCGCCACTGACGTGTGCCTTCCTGCTCCACGAAACTGGCGTAGGACTCGTTGAACTCGCTGTCGTCCTTCACGTAAAACCGCTGGTGCGCCAGCTCGTGGAAGATCAGCGTGGCGAGCCGCTCATCGCCCCAGTTCATCATCGAGCTGATAATCGGATCATCGAACCAGCCGAGCGTTGAGTACGCTTCCACGCCGCTGACATACACGTCTTTACCCTCAAGCTTCTGAACAGCCGCATCCCCCCGCGCGGCGCCCTGGGTGTAGTAGCCGCGATAGGCCACGCACCCGGCGATGGGGAAGCAATGGGTGACAGGATCAAGGGAAAATTCGCCGGTCGCAAATACGTTCCAGACGACAAACGGCCGATGGATATCGGCGTAAAGGCGGTAGCTGCGGTTATCCGGCAGATGCAACTGCTCGGTCGCAAAGGCACGGGCCTGCTGAGACTTGCGCAGATGATCGCGCAGCGTAGGGTCGCGATTGGAGTCAGCGATGACGTCGGCAACCGGCTCGCGCGCTCGCAACAGGGCCATTTGGCCGCTGGCCAGTTGCGAGTAATAGGAAAGACTGGAGCAGCCGCCGAGGAGTAAAGTCGCCAGCACCGGCAGGCCGCGATGCAGCCAGGCCTTTTTCGATCCAATCATGCAGCAGCCTTAACGTCGATATTCATGAAGTCCAAACATCAGCGTTATGCCGGACAGCCTGCCTCTGACGCAACCATCATCGCCACTTGTCCTGCTGCGGAGTTCATCATGCACTTGCCTCTGTCCCTCGTTGCCCTGAGTCTTCTGGCCGGATGCACGGGGCCGCTGCCTGCGGTTGATCCCCAGCAGGCGTGGGTCGATCTGCATACCTTTACCGGCAAAACCCTGATGGCGGACAAGCTGGACGGCGTGCGCACCTACGACGGACGCTTCTTTCAGGTAAGTCCCGGCAAACACAAGCTCGAAGTGCGGTATGACTACGACTACGCTCCGGGCGCGATGGGCCTGTCGATGGACATCTACAACGAGCGAACCTGCTACGTAACGATCAACTACGACCGCTTCGAAGCCGGCCACCGCTACCGTCTCGACGTGCGCAATATTACCAACAGCATCGACGCACAGTTGCGGGACGAGCAACGCAACGTGCTCGCGGAGGAGGGGGACATTTTCTGTATTCCGTGACGCGTTATCTCGGCCTCGCCACGCACACGAGATGGCTTACACACAGCCTACGAACTACTTCAGCTCACGCCCGGACTAGCGACCGTTATTCTGGTAGATGATTTTTTTCGTGTCGTTTTCGCAAGTACCGACGACCATGCTCTGGTCGGTGACATCTTTATTGGCCACGATCTCCAACGTGTATGAGCTGACGCTCTGAGCCTGGATCTTCGTTTCGATTTCAGCTTTAAGCTCTTCACACGGCTTGGGCGCAGCGAAGGCACTGGTGGTCAGAGCACCAAGAATCAGGATTGCGGCGATACGTTTCATGTTCGACTCCTTCGGCACCGTGCGATACGCATCGGCCTAACATGTGACCGTGGGGGCGCACGCCGGTTCTGGCGCGTCCATAACGAAGATGGCCCGCAATTGCGGGCCATCGAGTGCAACAGTAACGCGAATCAGCTCACCAGCGTGGCATCGAGCGTGATCTTGGCGTTCAGTACTTTCGAAACCGGGCAGCCTTCCTTCGCATCGTTGGTCAGTTTCTCGAACTGCTCCTGAGTTGCGCCAGGGATTTTGGCTTTCAGTGTCAGGTGCACGGCAGTGATCGCGAAGCCGCCATCAACTTGATCCAGGGTGACGTCAGCGGTGGTGTCGATGCTGTCGGCTTTCAGATTCGCATTGCCGAGGATCATCGACAGTGCCATCGAGAAGCAGCCAGCGTGGGCTGCGCCGATCAGTTCTTCCGGGTTGGTGCCCTTGCCGCCTTCGAAGCGGGCCTTGAAGCCGTACGGCGCTTCGCGCAGGACGCCGGTTTCAGTAGAGATGCTGCCGATACCCGACTTCAGGTCACCTTCCCAGTGGGCGGATGCTTTCTTGACGATGCTCATGGTGTCTCCTCATGAAAAGTGCGATTTCGCCCGCACGCGGACCAAAGTTCTGAGGAGTGTAGGCGGGACTTAGTTCAACGCTTATGCCCCATGTGCTTTTTTGCGGACGGGCGCAACGTTAAATCCGACCAAATTAGTAGGAAATTTCGCCTTACCCATTGCAACTCTGAAATCCGCCCTTATCCTATGGCTTAACGCAAATATTTAGTCTTAATGCCGGTTTGCTCGCGTGATGTCCCCGACGGATGCGCCGATTCAAGCCTCAAGAGGATCAACAACGGCCTATGAAACGATTAGCTGATGTGAAGATTTCGACGCTCGATCTGGTGCCCGTCCGCGAAGACAAAGGCCCGGCGGAATCGCTGCGTAATGCGCTGGACCTGGCGCAACACGTCGAGAAATGGGGCTACAACCGTTTCTGGGTGGCCGAGCACCACAACATGGACGGCATCGCCAGTTCGGCAACTTCTGTTCTGCTGGCCTATCTGGCCGGCGGCACGTCGACCATTCGGGTCGGGTCGGGCGGGATCATGCTGCCCAACCACGCGCCGCTGGTAATCGCCGAGCAGTTCGGCACGCTGGAAAGCTTGTTTCCGGGGCGGATCGACCTCGGTCTTGGCCGCGCGCCGGGTTCCGATCAGATGACGGCCCGCGCCCTGCGTCGCGAGCGCTCAGGCAGTGCCGATGATTTCCCGGATGACGTGACCGAACTGGTCAACTACCTCGGGCCGCGTCAGCCCCATCAGCGCGTTCTCGCTGTGCCCGGCACCAATACCAATGTGCCGATCTGGTTGCTGGGTTCGAGCCTGTTCAGTGCTCAACTGGCCGGTGAGCGGGGGCTGCCCTATGCATTCGCGTCGCACTTCGCGCCACGCTTCATGCACGAAGCGATTCGGGTCTACCGCAGTCACTTCAAACCTTCGGACGTCCTCGACAAGCCCTACGTGATGCTCGGCGTCCCGTTGGCCGCCGCAGAGACCGACGAGCGAGCTGAATACCTGGTGACGTCGGTGTACCAACGCATCCTGAGCCTGATGCGTGGGCAGAGTCTGATGCAGAAGCCGCCCGTCGAGAGCATGAATGGTTTGTGGCTGCCCCATGAACGTGATGCGGTGATGGATTTCCTGGGGCTGGCGGTCGTCGGCGGTCCGGAGAAGATTCGTGCGAAGCTGGATGTGCTGCTTGAGCAGACCGACGCAGATGAGCTGATCTTCACCTGTGACATGTACGAACATGCCGATCGCCTACGCTCTTACGAGATCTTGGCGCAAGCGGCGAGGGGCTGAGTCACGGCCTTTCGCTGAAACCTGTCCTGCCATAAACAAAAAAACCGACGCCATATGCGCCGGTTTTTTTGTATCAGCGGGCCGAGATCAGCCGCGCTTGTAAACGATTTCCTTGTTGCCGCCTTCGCAGGTGCCAACAACCTTACCGTCCGCCGAGCTGCCTTTTTCTACAGCTTCCAGCGTGTAGGAGGCGACGCCCTTGGCTTTGATCTTCGCGTCGATGTCGGCTTTCACGTCATCGCACGATTTACCAGCGGCCATCGTAGTGCCCGCAATGCTCAACAAGCCTATGGCCAACAGAACTTTTTTCATCGGTACATCCCCTCGTCAGGCGCATTTTCGGATCAACAAGGCCGCTCCAATCGGGGCGGCCTGACTACATGAACCAGCGTCATGAACCTTGGAAAAAGTCACGACTGCGCGGTATGTATAGCGAAGGTTGTGGCACTCGGCCACTCTAAAAGTTCAGCGACTCAGCTGTTGTCGATGCGGAAGCCAACCTTGATGGTCACCTGGAAGTGACCGACTTTGCCGTCTTCGATGTGGCCGCGGGTTTCCAGCACTTCGAACCATTCCATGAGCTTCACGGACTTGGCAGCCTGGGCAATAGCGTTCTGGATCGCGTCGTCGGTGCTCACGGTCGATGACCCGACCAGCTCCAGCATTTTGTAGGTGTGATGATCAGACATGGCAGTTCTCCTGAAAGGTGTTGCGCGGTGGCAGCGCCGCAGTGATTGTGTTCACTATCTCTGTGCCGAAATGCGGCCTAAAAGTTCAGAAGAAACGGCACTTCGCATTACGCACTGCACTTTCTCGAAACCCTGTAGTCGGAAACAACACACGCCACTCATCACAGCAGGAGAGTCAAATCATGGCATTCACGTCATCCCGTAAAGCGTCGTTGCAAAGCATGGAAGCCGAGATCGAGAGTCTGCTCAAGTCGCTGGAAGGCTTGAAGTCCGACGCTTCCGACGAGTCGCGCAAGACTCTGAAAAACCTGAAAGCCAACGCTGAAAGCGCGCTGAGCCATTCGCGCAGCCTGTTGAGCGATGTCTACGAAGACGTCAAAGTCAAAACTCGCGAAACCAGCGTTGCGACCCGTGACTACGCCCAAGAGCACCCTTGGACTACCGCAGGCGTCGCCGTTGGCGCAATCGGCCTGCTGGCAGCTTACCTGCTGTGCAAGCGCGGCTGATCAAGCCTGCCCCGATCGCTCGAGTTCCTGCTTGAGCCATCGAGCCAGGTGCTGAGCGCGCCCATCCGCGGCGCGCTTTGGTACCCATAACGCCAGCTGCGCCGGGGTTTCACTGAAACCCCATGGCGCGGCCAGGCGTCCGGCTTTCAAGTCGTCAGCCACCAACGGCTCCGGCGCGATCGCCACGCCAAGCCCTGCAACGGCCGCTTCCAGTAAATAATACAAATGCTCGAAATCCTGTCCGTAGCTCAGCGCGTCGGGCTCGATGCCGTTTTGCGTCGCCCATGCCGGCCAGGCTTGCAGCCGCGATGTGGTCTGCAGCAATGGCTCGCCCAACAGCGCATGGACCGGGGCGTGTCGCAGCTCGTCGAACCGCGCGAATCGTGGACTCATCACCGGCCCGATGCGCTCGCTGGCAAGCTCGAAGACCTGCATGTCCGTAGGCCATGGCGGTTCGGCGAAAATCAGCAGGGCATCCAGCCCGGGACGTCGCGGGTCAAGGTCGCCTTCTCCTGCGGAGAGGTGCAGGCGCAGGTCGGGGAGGTCAGCATTCAGGCGCCCCAGCCTTGGAATGAACCAGCGTGCCAATAGGCTTCCAGAGCAGCCCAATACGAACGGCGCATTCGCGCTGCCCTGGCTAAGCTCAGCACAGACACCACGCAGACGATCAAATGCTTCGGCACTCGCATCCCGCAACCGAATGCCTGCATCTGTGAGTTTCAGGCCACGTCCATCTTTGCTGAACAGGCTCACACCCAAGTGTTCCTCCAGCACTTTCAGCTGGCGACTCACGGCACCATGGGTCACGTGCAATTGCTCAGCCGCCTGACTGACACTGTTCAGCCGGGCGGTGGCTTCAAAAGCACGCAATGCGTTGAGGGGCGGAAGGTCTCGGCTCATGGGATGTGTGAGTTTTCCTGACAGGTTGCCCCGATCTTATCGGTTTTCATCGTCGCTGGCGCTGGTTAGAGTGTGATCACTGCCTGACGGCTAACTCTATTCGTATCTCCGGAGGTCCACATGACCCAGACCCAAACTGCATACCGCGAAGGCCCGGACGACCGTGGCATGTTCGGTGCCTTCGGCGGGCGTTATGTCGCTGAAACCTTGATGCCGCTGATCCTTGATCTGAACCGCGAGTACGAAATCGCGAAGAATGATCCTTCGTTCCTGAAAGATCTGGAGTACTTCCAGCGCGATTACGTGGGTCGTCCAAACCCGCTGTACTTCGCCGAGCGCCTGACCGAACACTGTGGCGGCGCCAAGATTTACCTGAAGCGCGAAGAGCTCAACCATACCGGCGCGCACAAGATCAATAACTGCATCGGCCAGATCCTGCTGGCACGGCGCATGGGCAAAAAACGCATCATCGCCGAGACCGGCGCCGGCATGCACGGCGTTGCCACCGCTACCGTGGCGGCACGCTTTGGCCTGGAATGCGTCATTTACATGGGCACCACTGACATCGAGCGTCAGCAAGCCAACGTGTTCCGCATGAAGCTGCTGGGCGCCACGATCATTCCGGTGGTCGCTGGCACCGGCACGCTGAAAGACGCCATGAACGAGGCACTACGTGACTGGGTTACCAACGTCGACAGCACCTTCTACCTGATCGGCACCGTCGCAGGTCCGCACCCTTACCCTGCAATGGTTCGTGACTTCCAGTCCGTGATCGGCAAGGAAACCCGCGTTCAGATGCAAGAGCACGAAGGCCGTCTGCCGGACAGTCTGGTGGCGTGCATCGGCGGTGGCTCGAACGCAATGGGACTGTTTCATCCGTTTCTGGATGACACGAGTGTGCGCATCATCGGTGTCGAAGCGGCCGGCCACGGCATCGAGACCGGCAAGCACGCCGCCAGCCTGAACGGCGGCGTTCCGGGCGTACTGCACGGCAACCGCACCTTCCTGTTGCAGGACAACGACGGTCAGATTATCGACGCCCACTCGATTTCAGCCGGCCTCGACTACCCAGGCATTGGCCCTGAGCACGCTTGGTTGCATGACATCGGTCGCGTCGAATACACCTCGGTCACCGACGATGAAGCACTGGCTGCGTTCCACCAATGCTGCCGCCTCGAAGGCATCATCCCGGCGCTGGAAACCGCCCACGCCCTGGCTGAAGTGTTCAAACGCGCTCCAAACCTGCCGAAGGATCACCTGATGGTGGTCAACCTGTCCGGTCGTGGCGACAAGGACATGCAAACCGTAATGCACCACCTGGATCTGTCCCAGCAGGAGAAACACTGATGAGCCGCCTGCAAACGCGTTTTGCTGAACTGAAAGAACAAAACCGCGCAGCCCTGGTGACGTTCATCACGGCAGGCGACCCGGGCTACGACACCTCGCTGGCGATCCTCAAGGGATTGCCGAAGGCAGGTGCCGATGTAATCGAGCTGGGTATGCCGTTCACTGACCCGATGGCCGACGGCCCGGCAATTCAGCTGGCCAACATTCGCGCGCTTAACGCCAAGCAAAACCTGGCGAAGACGCTGCAGATGGTTCGCGAATTCCGTGAAGAGGACAGCGTCACTCCGCTGGTACTAATGGGTTACTATAACCCGATCCACAACTACGGCATTGAGCGCTTCATCTCCGAAGCTCATTCGTCGGGTGTCGACGGGCTGATCGTGGTGGACCTGCCGCCGGAGCACAACGCCGAGTTGTGCGACCCAGCGCAGGACGCAGGTCTGGACTTCATCCGCCTGACCACGCCGACCACTGATGACGTTCGTTTACCGACTGTGCTCAACGGCAGCTCCGGTTTCGTTTACTACGTGTCGGTGGCGGGCGTGACAGGCGCGGGCTCTGCAACGATTGATCACGTTAAGGACGCCGTGCAACGCCTTCGCCGCCATACCGATCTGCCAATCAGTGTCGGCTTCGGTATTCGCACAGCAGAACAAGCGGCCGCCATTGCGCGCGTGGCCGACGGTGTCGTCGTCGGTTCGGCACTGATCGATCAGATCGCCAACGCGTCTTCGCCGGAACATGCGGTCAGCGGCGTGCTGGGTTTGTGCGCGCAGTTGTCGCAAGGCGTGCGTAAAGCCCGCGTAGCCGAAGGTAAAGTTTCTGATACAGAGGAATCTCGGTCTCTGGCAGCACACTAAGCCGTACAGCGAAGGGGTTCAGGACCACGTCCTGAACCCCTTTTTGCTGCCCGTATTTGCTCAGGAGTGCGCTACATGAAAGTCTCGAATCGTTTGATCGCCGGGTTGGGCGTGTTGATGCTCAGCGCCAGCGCGCTGGTTCAGGCTGCACCACCGGATCAACGCGGCGGAGATAACAATGGCCCGGGCCAGCATCAGGACCACGGCCAACCCAATGGTCCGCAAGGCGGTCCGCAGGGCGATCGCGGCAACGGCAACGACCATCGCAACGAACCGCGTGCGGATAACCGTGGCAACAACCAGCGTGGCGGGCGTCCTCCTGCCGACTTCGGCGACGTGCGCCGGACCATCAGCGAGCACCGGGAAGTCATCGGTCGCGGTCAGCCACTGCCTCCCGGCGTCCACATCGTCAAAGGCCACCCGCTGCCACGCGGTTACGGTCGTCGACTGGACCAACGCTCGCTGCAATATCTGCCTCAATACGACGGCTACGAATGGCGCCGCCTGGGCCCGGACGTTGTGTTGATCGCCATTGGCAGCGGGATTGTTTATGAAATCCTGGATGGCGTGCTGAATTAAGGCAGGCCCGTGTGGGAGTGACCGGGGTGGCGCTTCGTCTTGCTCGCGAATACGGCATTTCCGGTGCTGGATATCTAGCGGATCTACCGGACTCTTCGCGAGCAAGCTCGCTCCCACAAGTCGTGCGTCGCAGCTACAACTGCGGCACCATCGATAGGCCGCCAAATCAGCGTCAATGTTTGTCACGAAGGCCCTAAACCGCAATCGACGGCAGCGACTTGCCCTTCAAAAGATCTCCACTCAACGCCTGTTCACTTCTTAACCAGTCCACGAACCGCTGCACGATCTGCACGCGCCGTTTGCGTTGCGGCAGGACGATGTAATACCCGTATCCGGAGACGGCGCTCGCTTCGATCGGGCGGCATAGCAAACCCTGCTCCAGCAAATCATCCACCAGATGTCGCCAGCCGATGGCCACGCCCTGGCCGCCGATCGCCGCCTGAATCAGCAGCGTGTAGTTATCGAATCTCAGCTGCCCCGGCGCGGGTGCCTGGGGAATATTCAAGGCGCGGAACACGCCACTCCAGTCAAACCAGTTGTTGCCGCCCTCGCCACGCAAGTGCAGCAGCGCGAAGTCTTTCAGCGCCTTGGTGGGCAAGGGCAGGTCGCGCCCCTTCAGCAATCGCGGGCTGCAGACCGGGAACACTTCCTCGCTGAACAACCAATGGCTTTCTCCCTGCTTGAATCGCCCGTCGCCGAACAACACGGCCACATCGATATCCGCGCGCAGCATGCTGTGACTGCGCTCGCTGGTGACCAGGCTGACGTCGACGTCGGGGTTGTCCTTGTGGAAACGGTGCAGGCGCGGCATCAGCCAATAGGCGGCGAAGGCGAAATCGGTCGCCACCTGCAAAACCTCGTGCTGATGCTGCTCGGTGATTGCGCTGAGGCCCGCGTCCATCGATTCGAGCCCGGTCTGTACGTGATTGAAGAGAATCTGCCCGGCGTCCGTCAGCTCAATGCCGCGATAGATGCGATCAAACAGCCGCGTCCCCAGTTGCTCTTCCAGTCGCTTGATTTGCTGGCTGATGGCCGGCTGAGTAGTGCCGAGCTCGATAGCCGCAGCGGTAAAACTGCGCAACCGTGCGGCGGCCTCAAAGCCGCGTAGCAAATCCAGTGACATGGCACCAAGGGATTCAAACATAAGCTGTACTTATCCTAAGCATTGCCGCACATGGGCTTTACCGTGGACGGCATGGGCACCATCCTCGGTCAAAGCACTTTCGCATAAATAATGACTATGGGATGCCGCGAAAACATGAAGCGCAAGAACATTCTTTTCATCATGGCCGATCAGATGGCCGCGCCCATGTTGCCGATGTACGCCTCTTCTCCCATCAAGATGCCCCACTTGAGTCGCCTCGCCGCTGAAGGCGTGGTGTTCGACGCCGCCTACTGCAACAGTCCGCTGTGTGCGCCGTCGCGTTTCACTCTCGTCAGCGGTCAGTTGCCGAGCAAGATCGGCGCTTACGATAATGCTGCTGATTTCCCCGCTGATGTGCCGACCTACGCCCACTACCTGCGTCGTCTCGGCTATCGCACGGCGCTGTCCGGCAAGATGCACTTCTGTGGCCCTGATCAACTGCACGGCTACGAAGAGCGCCTGACCAGCGACATCTATCCGGCCGATTATGGTTGGGCTGTGAACTGGGACGAGCCGGATGTGCGCCCGACCTGGTACCACAATATGTCTTCGGTGCTGCAGGCCGGTCCTTGCGTACGCACCAATCAGCTCGATTTCGACGAAGAAGTGGTGTTCAAGGCGCAGCAGTATCTGTTCGACCATGTGCGCGAAGACGGCGATCAGCCATTTTGCCTGACGGTGTCGATGACCCATCCCCACGATCCGTACACCATCCCCAAGTCTTACTGGAATCTGTACAGCGACGACGATATCCCGATGCCCCACGCACCGTTGGCCCAGTCCGAACTGGACCCGCATTCTCAGCGCCTGCTGAAAGTCTATGACCTGTGGGACAAGCCGCTGCCTGAGCAAAAGATTCGCGATGCGCGCCGCGCCTATTTCGGCGCATGCAGCTACATTGATGACAACGTCGGCAAACTGCTGAAAACCCTGGAAGAAACAGGCTTGGCTGACGACACGATCATTGTGTTCTCCGGCGACCATGGCGACATGCTGGGTGAGCGCGGGCTCTGGTACAAAATGCACTGGTTCGAGATGTCGGCGCGGGTCCCGCTGCTGGTGTACGCTCCGGGGCAATTCAAGGCCGGCCGTGTGCAGGCCGCAGTGTCCACCGCTGACCTGTTGCCGACTTTTGTGGCATTGGCTGACGGTCAACTGGACGCCGGTTTGCCGCTCGATGGCCGTTCACTGCTGCCGCATTTGCAAGGTGAGGGCGGTCACGACGAGGTGTTTGGCGAGTACATGGCCGAGGGCACCAACAGTCCGCTGATGATGATTCGTCGCGGCGCGTACAAATTCATTTATTCGGAACGGGACCCATGTCTGCTGTATGACGTGCGCAACGATCCGGAGGAGCAGGAAGAGCTGAGTCGATCCGAGGCTCATCGCGACCTGTTCGCTGCGTTCCTGGCCGAAGCACAGGCCAAGTGGGACATTCCGGCGATACACCACCAGGTGCTCGCCAGTCAGCGGCGCCGGCGTTTTGTCGCCGAGTCGCTGGCCATCGGCAAGCTGAAGAGTTGGGATCACCAGCCGCTGGTCGACGCCAGTCAGCAGTACATGCGCAACCATATTGATCTGGACGATCTGGAGCGCAAGGCCCGTTATCCGCAACCTTGAACCCTGCCAACACCTAGAAAATCAAAAAGGGGCACACCATGAATAAGCTGTTCACCACGCTGGCGGTTGGGGTCTTGGGCTTGAGCAGCGTCGTGGCCTATGCCGCCGACGCGAGCTGCAGCACTGTGCGGATGGCCGATCCAGGCTGGAGCGATATCGCTGCGACCAACGCCACCGCAGGCTTTTTGCTCGACGGCATGGGCTACAAAACCAAGATCGACACCCTGGCGGTGCCCATCGCCTATGGCGGTCTGAAGGACGGGCAGCTCGACGTCTTTCTGGGCAACTGGATGCCGGCGCAGCAGGGCTTCTACGACAAATTCATCGCCACCGGTGACGTGACGCAATACGCGAAGAACCTGGAAGGCACCGAGTTCACCCTCGCGGTTCCCGATTACGTCTATGACGCGGGCGTTCACGACTTCGCCGACCTGAACAAATTTGCCGACAAGTTCCACAAGAAGATCTACGGCATCGGCTCGGGCGCTCCGGCCAACGCGTCGATTCAGGAAATCATCAAGAAGAACGAGTTCGAGCTGGGTGACTGGAAGTTGGTTGAGTCTAGCGAGCAGGCGATGCTGGCCGAAGTGCAGCGCAACGTGAAGAAGAAGGAATTCGTGGTGTTCCTCGGGTGGACGCCACACCCGATGAACGTGCAGATCAAAGGCATGCACTACCTGAAAGGCGGCGAGAAATACTTCGGTGATACCGGCAGCGTTTACACCGTGACGCGCAAAGGTTACGCCGACGCCTGCCCGAATGTGGCCAAGCTGCTTTCCAACCTGGTGTTCACCCAGGACATGGAAAACTCGATCATGCAGACCGTGGTGGACAAGAAGGTCAGCAACACCGAGGCGTTGAAAGCGTGGCTGAAAGCCAATCCGGCGGTGCTGGACAAATGGCTCGACGGCGTGAAAACCGTTGACGACAAAGACGCGCTGCCAGCGGTTAAGGCCAAGTTGTAAGCGCCGACAAGAAGCATCGCGAGCAAGCTCACTCCTACAGGACCAACATCAGTCTGTGGGAGCGCGCTTGCAGCGTGACAGTGCGGCGTCTGGACGACCAGGCATCCACCACAAAATAAGTGTCAGCCTGGAACGTGAGCGTTATCCGTTCTGCACCATCAACCGTCGCAGTTCCGCCAGAACCGGCGCTGACTCCGGTCGCACGCCGCGCCACAGGTAAAACGCCTCGGCGGCCTGCTCGACCAACATCCCCAAACCATCCACTGCCTGTCCGGCGCTGTGCTCCGTGGCCCAGCGGCAAAAGGCGGTCGGCTCCTTGGCGTACATCATGTCGTAGCAAATGGTCACGCCGGGCTGAATCAGACTGGGCGCAATGGGCGGGACTTCGCCCGACAGGCTCGCCGACGTGGCGTTGATAATGATGTCCACCGGCTCTTCTAGCCAGTCATAGCCGGCGGGCAGGATCGGGCCGATGTCGGCGAACTCCTCGGCCAGTTGTTCGGCCTTAGCTACCGTGCGATTGGCAACCACCAGCACGTAGGGATCTTCCGCCAGCAAGGGTTCCAGCGCGCCCCGCACCGCGCCGCCAGCTCCGAGCACAAGGATGCGTTTGTCCTTGAGCGTGACGCCATGATTGACCTTCAGGTCCCGAACCAGGCCTGCTCCGTCCGTGTTGTCGCCCAGCAGGCTGCCATCCGCTTGAAGCGCCAGCGTGTTGACCGCCCCGGCACGACGGCCGCGCTCGGTCAGCTGATCAGCCATCCGGTACGCTTCTTCCTTGAACGGTACGGTGACGTTGGCGCCACGGCCGGTCTGGAAGAATGCCTTGGCGAACGCGGTGAAGCCGTTCAGCGGGGCCAGTGAGGTCTGGTAGTCGAGCGCCTGACCGGTTTGCTCGGCGAACAGGCGATGGATCAGCGGCGACTTGCTGTGGGCGATGGGGTTACCGAAGACAACGTACTGATCAGTCATCACTGTGCCGCCTCAGCCAGCCAGTCGCGATCCTGCAGAAAATACTCCGTCAGGCGTGCTTCCTCGCTGCCCGGCTCGGCTTTCCAGTCATAGCCCCAGCGCACTTGTGGCGGCAGCGACATGAGGATCGATTCGGTCCGGCCACCCGATTGCAGCCCGAACAAGGTGCCGCGGTCGTACACCAGATTGAATTCCACGTAACGCCCACGGCGGAACTCCTGAAATTCCCGCTGCTGCGGCGTGTACGGAGTGTCTCTGCGGCGCTGAACGATGGGCAGATACGCCTCGACGAACGCATCACCGATGGCGCGGATAAACGCAAAGCTGGTGTCGAAATCCCACTCGTTGAGGTCATCGAAAAACAGGCCGCCGACGCCGCGCGGCTCGTTGCGATGCTTGATATGGAAGTAGCGATCGCACCACGCCTTGTAACGGGGATAGACGTCAGCGCCGAACGGCGCGCAGGCCTGCTCGGCGACGCGGTGCCAATGAACGCAGTCTTCCTCGACGCCGTAATAGGGCGTCAGGTCAAAGCCGCCTCCGAACCACCACACTGGTTCTTCGCCTTCTTTCTCTGCAATGAAGAAACGCACATTGGCGTGGGCAGTCGGCACATGAGGATTGTGCGGGTGCATCACCAGCGACACGCCGAGTGCTTCGAAACCACGTCCTGCCAGCTCCGGTCGATGGGCGCTGGCCGATGGGGGGAGGCCGGCGCCGAAGACGTGGGAAAAATTGACCCCGCCCTTTTCGAGGATATGGCCATTCTCGATCACGCGGGTCCGTCCGCCACCCCCGGCAGGCCGCTCCCAGGCGTCCTCGACGAAACGGGCGCTGCCATCTTCGGTTTCCAGCGCGGCGCAAATGCGGTCCTGAAGATCGAGCAAGTAGGCTTTGACGGCATCGGTGCGAAAGGACATGGCGGTACCTGCATAAACTGAAACGTGCGTCGGGAGCGGGATTCAACCGGGCTTGGCGTTGATAGCACGCCTCGCTCAGCAAACCCCGTCGGCGAAATTCGGCCCGTAGCATATCACCGGCATGGCGGCTGCCGCAGTTGACGAAGCGCCAACGAAGGAGTCCGATAGAGCCCTTTCGCATCGACAGTCATCCTCTGCAAGTCCGATCCATGACGGAGAAAGCAAATGGCAAAACGTATCCAGTTCAAGGCGTATGGCGGTCCCGAAGTGCTCGAGTACGTAGACTTCGAACCCCCGGCACCAGGGCCGAAAGACGTGCTCGTGCGTAACAAGGCGATTGGCGTCAACTTCATCGAGACCTACTTTCGCAGCGGCCTGTACCCGGCGCCTTCGTTCCCGTCGGGGTTGGGCAACGAAGGCGCGGGACTGGTTGAATCGGTCGGCAGCGAAGTCACCCACGTCAAAGTCGGCGACCGGGTGGTGTACGGCACCGGTCCATTGGGTGCCTACGGGGACGTTCACGTAACGCCGGCCGCGAACATCGCCAAACTGCCTGACGGTATCAGCTTCGAGCAAGGCGCCGCCGTCATGCTCAAGGGCCTGACCGTGCAATACCTGTTTCGTCAGACCTACGAAATCCGCCCTGAAGAAACCATCCTGTTCCATGCCGCTGCCGGCGGCGTGGGATCGATCGCCTGCCAGTGGGCCAACGCCTTGGGCGTCAAGCTCATCGGCACGGTGAGCTCGGCAGAGAAGGCCGCGCACGCCAAAGCGCTCGGCGCGTGGGAAGTGATTGATTACAGCAAGGAAGACGTGGTCCAGCGTGTACTGGAATTGACCGACGGCAAGAAGGTCCCGGTGGTCTATGACGGCGTGGGCAAAGACACGTGGGAAACGTCGCTGAATTGCCTGGAATTGCGAGGCCTGCTGGTCAGTTTCGGCAATGCGTCAGGCGCAGTGACCGGGGTGAACCTCGGAGTTCTCGCTCAGAAAGGCTCGCTGTACGTCACCCGGCCGACGTTGGGCTCCTACGCGAACACCCCGGAAGCCTTGCAGGCGATGGCGGATGAGGTGTTTGAAATGGTCGCCAGCGGCAAGGTGAAGGTCGACGACATCCAGAAGTTTCCCCTCAAGGATGCCGCGAAGGCCCATACCGAACTGGCAGGGCGCAGAACGGTTGGGTCGATCATTCTGGTGCCTTGATCTCAACCTGCGAAACAGTGGAAGGGCATTAACCTGCCCTTACCACCTCAGCGGTGACCAGATCCCGTATCACACTCGGGTTGCGACGCCCGCCAAGGCTGCCGCTCAGCACCATGTCCAGTTGCTCGTGGAAATACTGCTCAACGCGCAGTCGTGAGCGGGCTGCGGGGCGGCCGGTCGGGTTGGCGGAGGTCGACACCAGTGGACCGGTCAAGGCGCACAGCTCGCGTACGGTCGGGTGATCGCTGACCCGGAGGGCGACGGTGTCGTGCTTTCCGGTGATCCAGTCCGGCAACAGGCCTTGATGTGGCACCAGCCAGGTGTTCGGTCCCGGCCAGGTGCTGGCCATGCGGTCGATCCACAGCTCAGGGAAGTCCTCGAAGAGGAAATCGAACTGACGGATGTTGTCTGCGATGAGGATCAAGCCCTTATCAACAGGCCGCGCCTTGATTGCCAGCAGGCGATACACCGCCTCTGCATCCCAGGGGTCACAACCCAACCCCCACACCGCTTCGGTTGGATAGGCAATCACCGCCCCGGCCCGAATTTCTCGTGCGGCTTGCTGCACTCGCCAACTGCTGACCATCGTCCGTTCTCCCAAATTACGCAGGCGGGCAGTTTAACCTCAGCGTGCCCGGGCAAACCATCGCCCGGCTTCACAGGCCACGCTGCTGTCGAGTTCAAGCTCGGTCAGCGCCGCCAGGACCTTTGGCAACGGCCAACCGCTGTTATGGGCCAGTGCCTCGCCGGTTTGCGGCGCTGCGTGCAAGAGGGCGAGCAGCGGATGAAGCGGGGTCGACGGTTTATCAACGACGTCATGACTCGGGGCGATATTTTTCCAACCCTGCAGCGCTTCAAGAATATGGTCGATGGTTTCCACCAGCACTGCCCCCTCACGGATCAGCTGGTGACAACCCCTGGCGCCCGGATGATGGATCGAGCCGGGGATGGCATAGACCTCACGGCCCTGCTCGGCGGCAAGCCGTGCCGTGATCAGTGATCCGCTGGCAACGCTGGCCTCGACCACCAACACGCCCAGGGACAAACCGCTGATGATTCGATTGCGCCGGGGAAAGTTGCTGGCGTGGGGGCCCGCGTCCAGCGGCAGCTCGGAAATCACTGCGCCGCCATCGGCCACCATACGCGCCGCAAGTTGACGATGCCGCTGTGGATAAAGTTTTTCGATGCCGGTGCCCAGTACGCCGATTGTCCCGCCTTTTACGTCCAGAGCACCTTGATGCGCGGCGCCGTCGATACCCAGCGCCAGCCCGCTGGTGATGACAAAACCGGCACCGGCCAGGCTCCGCGCGAACGCCGCCGCGGTGTCGAGTCCAGGCTTGGAAGCGCGTCGACTGCCCACCATTCCCAACTGCGGACGATCAAGCAATGCACGGTTTCCGGCGATGAAGAGCAGGGGCGGTGGATCCGGGATTTCTGCCAACAGCGCAGGGTAGTCAGGGTCGTCCCACATCAGCAAATGCTGGCCCGGACGCTCTAACCAGGCCAGTGCAGCACTGGCACCGTCGCGCACTTCGGCACTGCGACGGGCCTCGGCACTGGCCGCCGGCAGCCGCAGAGATCGCCATGCCGAAGCCGGCGCACTCAACGCGGCAGAGGCGCTGCCGAACGCATCGATGAGGGTGTGAAAACGTTTTGGACCGACTTCCGGCAGCCGATGCAGACGCAAACGGGCTTCCAGCTCAGCCGGCGACTGACCGGCCTTTTCGAACAACGGCATGTCATCTTCCTTGATCCGAGACCCACCTTAATCAGTGGATCAAGCTGTGGATAAGTCTGTTAACAACAATTTGATAAGTGAAGCATGCCGGTGGAGAAAAGTGATTTGCAGCTGATACATAGCATTACGGATTGCGGACTTTGTCCTGAACCGCCAGAGATCGGGTTGCGTGCAGCACCATGCCGTAGCTCAGTCGCTCGTACGTGCGGAAGACCATCAGCAGCCCTGAGCGCTCGTCGGGAATTTTGACCTGATCACCGTTGACCCGGTCACGCACCGTTTCGCCGGTCTTGTAGATGGCCAGCACGTTGCCTTCGGCCAAGCCATCCAGTCGGCCACGGTCGATGGTCACCACGTCGAACTCGCCGATCTGGGTCACGCCCCGGGGCACATCGATGATAGTGCCGCTGATCGGTTGCTGGGGCTCACTAGGGACAAAGGTAGAATTGATTCCGCGTTCTTCACTGACGAAGAGCCGATCGCCGAGGCGTACTTCCTGGGTCGAGCGCTGCAGTTGCAACGTCGCCACGTCACCTTCGCTGGCAACGATTTGGCCGCTGCCGATGTCATCGGCATTGATGCCCAGCACCACGCCGCTCACCGGATCGACGTAGGTCTTGCCCTTGCGATAGATGCCGTACGACACATGGCTCGGCTCGAACTGGCCCCGGGCATAGATGCGATCACCCGCACCACTCAGCACCCGCTCGCCGGGGCCGGCCACGACATGAGGCGCGACTTCAAACTGGCTGGCGTTGTCGATGATTCGGTTGTTCAGCAGAAACGCATTGATCGCGCCCAGCGGGATGGTGGGAATCGCCTCGGCAATCGGCGTACTGCGCACACGCGGGGAGAGTTTGATGGTGCCGCGAGACTCACCGCGATTGACGACGATGCGTGGCTGACCATCGACATAAATCAGGTTGAGCGTATCGCCTGGGTAGATCAGATCTGGGTCGTGAACCTGAGGATTGGCGCGCCAGAGTTGGGGCCACTTCCACGGCTGGTTAAGAAATTTTCCGGAAATGTCCCAAAGTGTGTCACCGGCGACGACGGTGTAACTCTGTGGATGGCCATCCCTGAGCTGTACTTGCGCCTGGACAAGGCCTGTCGCGGCCAACAGCAGCAGGGCGAGTAGTGATTTCCTCATGCGGTGAATCCCTTTATCATGTTGGCTTCGCGTGAAACGCTGAGTCTTGCGAGACTTCCGGTTTTACTAGGGCTGCAGCTTGTGACGTCCCAAGCCTAGCAGCCGATTTTGACTTTACCCTACAGTGCATCCCTTACGTATATGGCCATTCTAAACATCCTCGAATTTCCCGATTCGCGCCTGCGCACCATCGCCAAGCCGGTGGCTGAAGTGGACGACGGCATTCGCCAGTTGGTCGACGACATGTTTGAAACCATGTACGAAGCGCCTGGCATCGGTCTGGCCGCGACGCAGGTTAACGTACACAAGCGCGTGGTGGTGATGGATCTCTCCGAGGATCGCAGCGAGCCGCGGGTGTTCATCAACCCCGAGATCGAGCCGCTCACCGACGAGATGGACCAGTACCAGGAAGGCTGCCTGTCTGTTCCAGGTTTCTACGAAAACGTGGATCGCCCGCAACGGGTCAAGGTCAAGGCGCTGGACCGTGAGGGCCAGCCCTACGAGTTCATCGCCGAAGGCCTGCTCGCCGTGTGCATCCAGCACGAATGCGATCACCTGAACGGCAAGCTGTTCGTTGATTACCTGTCCAATCTCAAGCGCGACCGGATCAAGAAGAAGCTGGAAAAACTCCACAAGCAAAACGCCTGATCCCGCCATCCTCCTTTCTACCGTAGGAGCCCGTTTGCCCGCGATAGCGACCTGTCCTCTGCCGCATTTGTCGGCTGACACCACGCCATCGCGGGCAAGCGCGTTTCTACCGTCATACTCAAGAGAAGCCCATGACTGAGCCACTGCGCATCGTGTTCGCCGGCACTCCGGAATTCGCCGCCGAGCATTTGAAAGCCCTGCTCGACAGTCCCCACGACGTCATTGCGGTGTACACCCAGCCAGATCGCCCGGCCGGTCGTGGTCAGAAGCTGATGCCGAGCCCGGTCAAGCAGCTTGCCCTTCAGCACACTATTCCTGTCATGCAGCCGCCCACCTTGCGCGCACCCGAAGCCCAGGCCGAGCTGGCCGCGTTGCAACCGGACCTGCTGGTCGTGGTCGCCTATGGCCTGATCCTTCCGCAGGCCGTACTGGATATTCCGCGTCTGGGCTGCATCAACAGCCACGCCTCGTTGCTCCCACGCTGGCGCGGTGCTGCGCCGATCCAGCGCGCGGTGCAGGCCGGCGATGCCGAAAGCGGCGTGACGGTCATGCGTATGGAAGCGGGGCTGGACACCGGCCCGATGCTGCTCAAGGTGACGACCCCGATCACGGCCGACGACACCGGCGGTACGCTGCACGATCGTCTCGCTGAGCTCGGCCCGCCTGCGGTGATTCATGCCATTGCCGGCCTGGCAGACGGTACGCTGGTGGGCGAAGTACAGGACGACAGCCTCGCCACCTATGCGCACAAACTGAACAAAGATGAAGCACGTATCGACTGGACCCGCCCGGCCGTCGAGCTGGAGCGACTGGTACGCGCCTTCAACCCATGGCCGATCTGCCACACCACGCTCAACGGCGAAGCGCTGAAGGTTCTGGCCGCGCAGATCGCCGACGGGGAGGGCACGCCCGGCAGCATCATCGACGCAAGCAAAGACGGCCTGCTGGTCGCGTGCGGTGACGGCGCGCTGCGTCTGAAGCGTCTGCAACTCCCCGGCGGCAAACCGCTGGGCTTCGCTGACCTGTTCAACAGCCGCCGCGAGAAGTTCGCCGTCGGCACTGTCCTCGGCCAAGCGGTGGATGCTCAATGAACCCGCGTCTGGCCGCAGCCAAGGCCCTGGCTGCCGTACTGAGTGGCAAGGCATCGCTGAACAGCTCCTTGCCCGCGCAACTGGACAAGGTTGAAGACCGCGACCGCGGCCTGACCCAGGATCTGGCATTTGGCACCGCGCGTTGGGAGCCAAGGCTCTCCGCGCTGGCGGCCAAGCTGCTGCAGAAACCCTTCAAAACCGCTGATAACGACGTGCAGGCTTTATTGCTGGTGGGCCTGTATCAGCTGTTCTATTCGCGGATTCCTGCCCACGCCGCTATCGGCGAAACCGTGGGCTGCGCCGACAAACTGAAAAAACCGTGGGCAAAAGCGCTGCTCAACGCCGTGCTGCGTCGAGCCCAACGGGAAGGTGAGGCACTGCTGACAGAACTGGAACACGATCCGGTGGTGCGCACTGCTCATCCACGCTGGCTGCAAAAAGCGTTGAAAGCCGCCTGGCCTGAGCATTGGGAAGCGATTTGTGCGGCAAACAACGCCCACCCGCCGATGATTTTACGGGTCAACCGTCGGCACAACACCCGCGAGCAATACCTTCAGCTGTTACTGGACGCAGGCACCGCAGCGGCGCCGAGCACGTTCAGCCAGGACGGCATCGTGCTTACCGAACCGGGCGATGTTCGCTCGCTGCCGGGTTTCGCCGAGGGCTGGATCAGCGTTCAGGATGAGGCAGCGCAATTGGCCGCCGACTTGTTGGAGCTGGCGCCGGGTCAACGTGTGCTGGACGCCTGTTGCGCACCGGGTGGCAAGACCTGCCATCTGCTGGAAGTCCAACCGGGCCTGGCAGGCGTGGTTGCGGTGGACCTTGAAGCCAAGCGCATGGTGCGGGTCAAAGAGAACCTGGATCGCCTGGGCCTAAGTGCCGAACTCATCGCCGCCGACGCCCGCGCCACGGATCTATGGTGGGATGGCAAACCCTTCCAGCGCATTCTGCTGGACGCGCCTTGCTCGGCGACTGGCGTCATTCGCCGCCACCCCGACATCAAGCTGACCCGTCAGGCCGATGATATTCCTGCCCTCGCCGCGCTGCAGGGCGAATTGCTCGACGCGCTGTGGCCGACGCTGCAGGTCGGCGGGATCTTGCTATACGCCACATGCTCGACCCTGCCGACTGAAAACACCGAAGTCATTGATGCATTCCTGGCGCGTACGTCGGGGGCTCGGGAGCTGGACATTGCCGGTCAGCAAGGCAATCCGCCTCCCGGTCTGAAGCAGCCCCACGGCCGTCAGTTGCTGGCGCAGGAAGGCGGGCATGACGGGTTTTACTACGCCAAACTGATCAAGATTGCGGCGGCGTGAAGACAAGTACCCGGTGTGACGGAATCATCATTTCAAGGAGAGACTGATTGAAGATCATCATTCTCGGCGCAGGGCAGGTCGGCGGTACGCTGGCCGAGCACCTGGCCAGCGAAGCCAACGACATCACCGTCGTGGACACCGATCAGGATCGTCTGCGGGCGCTGGGTGATCGCCTCGATATCCGCACTGTCCACGGTCGCGGCTCATTTCCAACCGTGCTGCGTCAGGCCGGCGCCGACGACGCCGACATGCTGGTGGCCGTGACCAGCAGCGACGAGACCAACATGGTCGCCTGCCAGGTCGCGTACACGCTGTTCCAGACCCCGACCAAGATTGCCCGGGTTCGCGAGTCGGCGTACCTGACCCGCTCAGGCCTGTTCGCCAACAGCGCCATTCCCGTGGACGTGCTGATCAGCCCTGAGCAAGTGGTCACCCATTACATCAAGCGGCTCATCGAATACCCCAGCGCGCTGCAAGTCATCGACTTCGCCGGCGGCAAGGTGCAGATGGTGGCGGTCAAGGCGTACTACGGCGGCCCTCTGGTGGGGCAGCAACTGCGTCAACTGCGCACGCACATGCCCAATGTCGAGACTCGCGTCGCGGCTATTTTCCGTCGCGACCGTCCGATCATTCCTCAGGGCGATACGGTTATCGAGGCTGACGACGAGGTCTTTTTCATCGCTGCCAAAGCGGATATTCGCGCCGTCATGGGCGAGATGCGTCGTCTGGATGTGAGCTACAAGCGCATCGTGATTGCCGGCGGCGGGCAGATCGGCGAGCGGCTGGCGGAGGCCATCGAGAACCGCTATCAGGTCAAGATCATCGAGATGAATCCCGCCCGATGCCGTCACCTCTCTGACACGCTCAACAACACGGTGATCCTGCAAGGCAGCTCTTCCGATCGCGACCTTCTCGTGGAAGAGAACATCGATAACGCCGACCTGTTTCTGGCGCTGACCAACGACGACGAGGCGAACATCATGTCGTCGTTGCTGGCCAAACGTCTCGGTGCAAAGAAGGTGATGACGATCATCAACAACCCGGCCTATGTCGACCTGGTGCAAGGGGGAGAGATAGATGTCGCGGTCAGTCCTCAGCTCGCCACCATCGGTACGTTGCTGGCGCATGTGCGGCGCGGCGATATCGTCAGCGTGCATTCGTTGCGTCGGGGCGCGGCGGAAGCCATCGAGATCGTCGCCCATGGCGATGCCAAATCCAGCAAGGTGATCGGCAAAGCCATCATGCACATCAACTTGCCGCCCGGCACGACCATTGGCGCTATCACCCGCGCCGATCAGGTGATCATCGCCCATGACAGCACGGTGATCGAATCAGGCGATCACGTGGTCATGTTCCTTGTGGATAAAAAGTACATCCGCGACGTCGAGCGACTGTTTCAGGTGGGACTGAGCTTTTTCTGAAAGCTCAATACCAGCGCTTCTCGCCCTCGGGGCGTTTCTTGAAGCGCTTCATGGTCCACATGTATTGGCTTGGATAGGCCCGCACGTACTTCTCAACCACCTTGCTCATGGCAGCTGCCGACGTAGCGGTATCGGTGCTGTACATGTCGTCCGGCGCGGCTTCGAGTACGACTTTGTAACCAGAGCCATCCTCCAGACGCATCGCGTGAAGAAACACGCCCACCGCTTTGCCGCCCGCCAGCATGTTCGGGACGAACTTGCTGGTCAGCGCCATCGTCCCGCAGAAGGGCACGAAGACGCCTGCTGACTCAGCGGGTTCCGGGTCCGCCGGAATGCCGACCGAGCCACCTTTGCGCACTTCCTTGATGACGCTGAGAATGCCTTCCTTGGTGGACGCTGCGACGCGGTTCCCCAACTGTACGCGCTGCTTGCGCAGCAGATCGTCCACGGCCTTGAGCTTGGGTGGCCGGTAGAAAATGATCGGTTTGCACTGGCTGCAGTAGAAGTGGTTGAGCACTTCCCAGTTGCCGAGATGGCTGGTAATACCGACGACGCCCTTCCCCGACGCCAAAGCGTCTTTCAACACCTGAAGCCCTTCGACTTCGCGAACCAGATTGATCGACTTCTGCGCCGGCCAGATCCACGCGCAGGCGCTTTCGGTCAGGGTCTTGCCGATGTCCATCAGACTGCGGCCGACCAGTGCTTCGAGTTCTTCAGGGCTAAGTTCAGGGAAGCACTTGGACAGGTTGATGCGCGCGACGTCGCGAGACCGGTTAGGCAACTTCCACATCAGCCAGCCAATGCAGGTGCCGACCCATTGCACTGCGCGCCACGGCAACAGGGCAAACAGACGCAGTGCCCCAACCATCAAGGCGCCTTTGAACTTATCCACAGATCACTCCCGAATACATGAGGCGGCCATTGTAACCATTCATGGGAGCCGATTATCTACATCACCCACCAGCTCGGCGTATCGGTCGCAATCAACCGTATGGTCCATCACCATGCCGGTGGCCTGCATGTAGGCATAACAGATGGTCGGGCCGACGAAGGTGAAGCCGGCTTTCTTCAGCGCTTTGCTCATCGCTTCGGCCTCAGGCGTAATGGCCGGAACCTCGCTGCGATCCTTGAAGTGATTGACCTTCGGCTCGCCACCCACAAACGACCAGACAAACGCGACCGGATCCTCGAGCCGCAACCAGGCCAGAGCGTTCTTGCGCGCGGCGTTGAGCTTGAGACGGTTGCGCACAATGCCGGGCTCCAGCATCAGGACTTCGATTTCCGCATCGGTCATCGCGGCGATGCGCTGGACGTCGAAGCCGAACATCACCTCGCGGTAGCGCTCACGCTTTTTCAGGATGGTGATCCACGACAGCCCGGCCTGGAACCCTTCGAGCAACAGGAACTCGAACAGCATCTGCGCATCGCGCAACGGCACACCCCACTCTTGATCGTGGTAGTCCATGTAAAGCGGATCTTCGTTGCACCAAAAGCAGCGTGGCATAGGGCTCCCAAGGGTGGAGGCGCGGCCGAATCGGGTATACTCCCGCTCTTTAAATCGCAGCCCCCCAGTACAGGTGAATTTCGTGAGCCAGCCTACGCCAGCCGTGCGTACCTTCCAAGACTTGATCCTCGCCCTCCAGCAATACTGGGCTGAGCAAGGTTGTGTGGTACTTCAGCCCTACGATATGGAAGTGGGCGCCGGCACTTTCCACACCGCTACGTTTCTGCGCGCCATCGGCCCGGAAACCTGGAACGCCGCCTACGTACAACCAAGCCGTCGTCCTACCGATGGCCGTTATGGCGAGAACCCGAATCGCCTGCAGCACTACTATCAATTCCAGGTCGTCCTCAAGCCCAACCCGGACAATTTCCAAGAGCTGTACCTCGGCTCCCTGAAGCACGTGGGCCTCGACCCGCTCGTGCACGACGTCCGCTTTGTCGAAGACAACTGGGAATCTCCGACCCTCGGCGCCTGGGGCCTGGGCTGGGAGATCTGGCTGAACGGCATGGAAGTGTCGCAATTCACCTATTTCCAACAAGTCGGCGGCATCGAGTGTTACCCGGTCACCGGCGAAATCACCTACGGCCTCGAGCGTCTGGCGATGTACCTGCAAGGCGTCGAGTCGGTCTACGACCTGGTCTGGACTGACGGCCCGTTCGGCAAAGTCACCTACGGCGATGTGTTCCATCAGAACGAAGTGGAGCAATCGACCTATAACTTCGAGCACGCCAACGTCGACAAGCTGTTCGAGCTGTTCGATTTCTATGAAAGCGAAGCCGTGCGCCTGATCGAAGTCGAGCTGCCATTGCCGAGCTACGAAATGGTCCTCAAGGCCTCTCACACCTTTAACTTGCTGGATGCCCGTCGCGCGATTTCCGTGACGGCGCGTCAGCAGTACATTCTGCGCGTCCGCACCCTGGCTCGCTCCGTGGCCCAGGCGTACCTGATGGCCCGGGCCAAGCTCGGCTTCCCGATGGCCGCGCCCGATATCCGCGATGAAGTGTTGGCCAAGCTGGAGGCTGCGCAATGAGTGCTCAAGATTTTCTGGTTGAACTGGGCACTGAAGAACTGCCACCCAAAGCATTGAATACCCTGGCCGATGCGTTTATGGCCGGTATCGAAAAAGGCCTGCAGGCTGCCGGTCTGACCTACAGCGCCAAGCAGGTTTATGCCGCGCCACGTCGTCTGGCCGTGCTGATTACTCAGCTCGCCACCGAGCAGCCGGATCGCAGCGTCAATCTGGACGGCCCGCCACGCCAGGCCGCGTTTGATGCCGAGGGCAATCCGACCCAGGCTGCCTTGGGCTTCGCCAAGAAGTGCGGCGTCGACCTGAGTGAGATCGACCAGAGCGGCCCGAAGCTGCGTTACAGCCAGAGCATCCCTGGCAAGCCAACGTTGAGCCTGCTGCCGACCATCGTCGAAGATTCGCTCAACGACCTGCCGATTCCGAAGCGCATGCGCTGGGGCGCGCGCAAGGAAGAGTTCGTACGTCCGACCCAGTGGCTGGTCATGCTGTTTGGCGATCAAGTCGTCGATTGCACCCTTCTTGCCCAGACGTCCGGCCGTGAATCCCGTGGCCATCGCTTCCATCATCCGGACAGCGTGCGCATTACCTCGCCGGCCAACTACGCCAGCGACTTGCGCGCGGCCTACGTGCTCGCGGACTTCAACGAGCGTCGTCAGCTGATCAGCAAGCGCGTTGAAGAGCTCGCCACGCAACACGAAGGCACCGCCATCGTGCCGCCAGCATTGCTCGATGAAGTGACTGCGCTGGTCGAGTGGCCCGTGCCGCTGGTGTGCTCGTTCGAGGAGCGTTTCCTTCAAGTGCCGCAGGAAGCCCTTATCACCACGATGCAGGACAACCAGAAGTACTTCTGCCTGCTGGATGCCGACGGCAAGCTGCTGCCGCGCTTCATTACTGTCGCGAACATCGACAGCAAGGACCCTTCCCAGATCGTCCACGGTAACGAGAAAGTCGTCCGCCCGCGTCTGACCGACGCTGAGTTCTTCTTTAAGCAGGACAAGAAGCAGAAGCTGGAGACATTCAACCAGCGCCTGCAGAACGTGGTGTTCCAGGCGCAACTGGGCACGGTGTTCGACAAGGCCGAGCGCGTTTCCAAGCTCGCTGCGTTCATCGCGCCCCGCATTGGCGGCGATGCTCAGCGCGCCGCGCGTGCAGGCCTGCTCTCCAAGTGCGACCTGGCGACCGAAATGGTTGGCGAGTTTCCCGAGATGCAGGGCGTTGCAGGCTACTACTACGCCTTGGCCGACGGCGAACCCGAAGACGTTGCGCTGGCGTTGAACGAACAGTACATGCCACGTGGCGCTGGTGCTGAATTGCCGGGCACTCTGACTGGCGCCGCTGTTGCCATTGCCGACAAGCTCGACACACTCGTGGGCATCTTCGGCATCGGCATGCTGCCGACCGGTAGCAAAGACCCCTACGCTTTGCGTCGGGCCGCGCTGGGCATCCTGCGCATCCTGATCGAGAAGAAACTGGATCTGGATCTGGTCAAAACCGTACAGTTCGCCGTCGCTCAGTTCGGTGTGAAGATCAAGCCTGCTGGTCTGCCAGAGCAGGTTCTCGAATTCATCTTCGATCGTCTGCGCGCGCGCTATGAAGACGAAGGCGTCGACGTTTCTGTCTACCTGTCGGTGCGCGCTTTGCAGCCCGCTTCGGCGCTGGACTTCGATCAACGTGTTCAGGCTGTTCAGGCCTTCCGCAAATTGCCTGAGGCTGCAGCATTGGCCGCCGTGAACAAGCGGGTTTCCAATCTGCTGAGCAAGGCAGATGGCAACATCGCCCAGACCGTCGAGCCGAAGTACTTCGATAACGCCAACGAGTTCTCGCTGTACTCGGCGATTCAGCAGGCAGATCAGGCCGTCGCGCCGATGTCCGCCAGCCGTCAGTACAACGAAGCGCTGACGCGTCTTGCGGCACTTCGCGAGCCTGTGGATGCGTTTTTCGAGGCGGTCATGGTCAACGCGGAAGACGCCAGCGTGCGGGCTAACCGTTATGCCTTGCTCGCACGTCTGCGCAATCTGTTCCTCGGCGTTGCCGACATCTCCTTGTTGGGCTGACAGCGGAGCGCATGCCAGTGAAGTTGCTGATTCTCGATCGGGACGGGGTGATCAACCAAGACTCCGACGCCTACATCAAGTCGGTGGACGAGTGGGTTCCGATTCCCGGCTCCATCGAGGCCATTGCGCAACTGAGCAAAGCCGGCTGGACGGTGGCAGTGGCTACCAACCAGTCCGGCATTGCTCGCGGTTACTACGATCTCGCCACCCTTGATGCCATGCACGCACGCTTGCGTGAACTCGTGGCGGAGGAGGGTGGTGAGGTCGGACTGATTGTTTATTGCCCCCACGGCCCGGACGCCGGCTGCGATTGCCGCAAGCCAAAACCGGGCATGCTGAAGACTATTGCCCGCCATTACGCCGTCGACTTACGCGGCGTGTGGTTTGTGGGCGACAGCAAGGGTGACCTGGAGGCGGCGGTGGCCGTCGACTCACAACCTGTTCTGGTCATGACCGGTAAAGGTCAGAAGACGCGAAGCGGTGCATTGCCCGCAGGCACGTTGGTTTTCGATGATCTGGCGGCGGTTGCCGCAGAACTAATCCACAACAGCGCCCCGTTGAACGGCTAACGGCTATTCAACGGCTCGCTCAATTCGGGCAATTGCCCCGTAACGGTAAAAGCAGCTATGTCGATTGTGCAGGCCATCAGGATTTTCTTCTTTTACCTGCTGCTGGGCACTACCGCCCTGCTGTGGTGTTCGCTGAGTTTCTTTATTGCACCTTTCCTGCCGTTCCGTCTTCGTTATCGCTTCATCAATGTGTACTGGTGCCGCTGCGCCTTGTGGCTGACCCGCGTGTTCCTCAACATCAAGGTCAATGTTACCGGCCAGGAAAACATTCCCGAGACGCCGTGCGTGATCGTCTCCAATCACCAGAGCACGTGGGAAACGTTTTTTCTCTCGGCCCACTTTCAGCCGTTGAGCCAAGTGCTCAAGCGGGAGTTGTTGTACGTGCCTTTCTTCGGCTGGGCGATGGCGATGCTGCGTCCCATCGCCATTGATCGCAATAACCCCAAAGCGGCGCTGAAGGTCGTGGCGAAGAAAGGCGATGAGTTGCTCAAAGATCGCGTCTGGGTGCTGATCTTCCCTGAAGGCACACGCGTGCCGTACGGCCAGATCGGAAAGTTCTCGCGCAGCGGATCGGCACTGGCGGTTAACGCGGACTTGCCCGTCCTGCCCATCTCCCACAATGCCGGCCGCTATTGGCCTAAAGAGGGCTGGGGTAAAAAGCCGGGGACCATCGAAGTCGTGATTGGCAAACCGATGTACGCAGAGGGCACTGGCCCTCGCGCAATCGCTGCGCTGAACGATCGCGTCTCGGCCTGGAACGAGCAAACCCAGCGTGATTTGGGATCGCCCGCAATGCCTGCGCCTGCGCCCGAGAAATCACCGGCGTGAATTGTGGATAACCTGTGCACGAATAAGTAGAAATTCGAGAAATTCACTGCTAACTCATTAATTTTAATGCTTATTTCTTCGAGCGCTTAAAACGCCGATACGTGCATAAGTTTTTTCTCATCGTCTGCCGATGACCTGAAAAGACCGGTCTTGAGCCTGTGCGGCCGAGACCGATCTGTGAATCAAGCCGCTCTGGCCGGCGCTGATATCCGCAGATTGCAGAGCGCTCCTAGACCCACCAGCACAATCCCTCCACACGCCGCTGCGACAAATCCCATGGCGGGAGAAACACTGTCGATGGCGAATCCTACAATTGGCGCCGAAAGCGTCTGGCCTATTCGGTACGCCGAATCGTGCAGCCCCATTACTTCACCTCTCACGCTGGAAGGCGCTAGCTTGGCAACCGCTTCCGAGCCTGCGGCCAGCGTCGGCGTGCACAACAGATTGGTGGGCAGCAGCGCGAGCATCAGCCACCACCAGACGTCATCAAAAAACACTACGGGCAGCAGCAGCAGGCTCATTGCCAAGGCGAGTTTCATCTGCGACCACGACCTGTGGACAATCCCATGAACGTATCCACCCACAATGGACGCGATGGACATGGCGGCGATGACATACCCAGTGAAGGCAAGCTGGTCACTGGCGCGCAGCACAGCGATCAGTGCCAGCTCGGTGCCGTAGAGCACGAACAACGCACCCGCACTGACAAACATCACGGCCAGCAGACGGCCGCTCATCCATGTGCGGAGTTTGGGTCGGACGCGATCAGGATTTGCGGCGACTTCGTCAACATTGCGCGTCGGCCAGTTCAACACATAGAGCACGACATAGGAGAGCGCCCGCCAGAGGCCGATGCCCGCCAGCGTGGCCGTCGCCGAATACGTGGTGATGAGCAAAATGCCGCTCGCCGGCCCAATGACGAATGAGAGTTCCATAAGCATCATGTTGAGAGAATACGCAGGCCGGCGCTGATCCTCCGGCACCAGACTGGCGATGAACTGCCTGGCGAGCGAGCCCGTTGGCACGGTAAAGAGACCGGCAACAAAAGCCAGAAAGACATAGAGCCAGTAACTCACCATCGGTAGCAACACCCAGGCGAGGGTCGACAGCGTCCCGCACACGGCCACTACCGGGCGCAGGCCATGACGGTCAATCATCCGGCCGAGGAGGGGAGAGCCCACCGCAAACCCGAGGGCGGTCGCTGTCCCCACCACGCCCGCATCAAAATAACTACCGCCCATTTCGTTGAGTACATGCAGGCTCAGCGTGAGCCCCATGATGGTCAGCGGCAAACCCGCAACGAACATGAACAATGTCGCGGGCAGCACTCGTGGGATG
Source organism: Pseudomonas sp. GW821-FHT02H06 (assembly GCF_059421525.1). Lineage (NCBI taxonomy): Bacteria > Pseudomonadati > Pseudomonadota > Gammaproteobacteria > Pseudomonadales > Pseudomonadaceae > Pseudomonas > Pseudomonas sp. GW821-FHT02H06. The sequence goes on along the minus strand of NZ_JBWKVD010000003.1, from coordinate 391,691 downwards.
GCCAGCACTCTCTGGTATTTGCGAATCGACATATAACTGAGGCTCCTTGGTCTTACATCTGTCCTGATGCAACGGGTCATTCGACGGTTTATTTGAGTTTTCGCCGCTGTCATCGCCCAATCGAGGCACAGTGACACAGTCCTGCCCAATAAAAACTATCGTTCGAGTTTCAGGGCCAAATTATTGGCTGACAGGCCATGCAGGTAATCCGCGTCCCGATTAGGGATGCCAATTAGACGCGCGCCACGCCCAGTGTATCGTTCACGCTCAACACCATTTCCAACCCTCGCGATATCGCGCGTCTCCGACAGCGTGAGGGTCACAGCGGTGAATGGATCGAACCAACATGACCCTGATCGCGCGCGGAGGCAGTATGAATACGTTGGGTGACCTGGCGTCCAGACGAAACAACAACTTCAACCTGATCAGAATGCTTGCCGCCACTGCGGTACTGATCTCCCACAGTTACCCTCTCGCACTCGGCCATGATGCGGTCGAGCCGCTCTCGGACTGGATTGGCCTTTCCCTCGGGGAACTGGCAGTAATCACATTCTTCTGCGTCTCCGGCTTTTTTATCTCGCTTAGCCGTGATCGCGCCGGCAGTACGGTGGATTTCTTCACTGCTCGGTTTCTGCGCATCTACCCTGGTCTGACACTCGTGCTGCTGCTCAGCGCGTTTCTGATCGGGCCGTTGTTTACGACACTGAGTGCGTCGGAATATTTCCGGTCAGGTGAAACATACGGTTATCTGACCCACAATTTGACGCTCTTCAGCATGAAATTCCAGCTCCCGGGCGTGTTCGAGAATACCCCTTGGCCCGGCATCAATGGGTCACTGTGGACGCTCTTCTATGAGGTCGCTCTCTACATTCTGGTCGGCGCGCTTGGCGCATTAGCCTTTTTCAGCGAAGGGCGTAAGTTCGCCGGCTTTCTACTGTGTTACGCGGCGCTGTACGTCGCCTTCAAATGCTTGATGTTGAGCAGCGCTCTGCTCAATGACTTCCACCGTGCCGAGTTTTTCTTCAGGTGGAGTTTACCGTTTGTGCTGGGCATGTCCTTCTATCGATATCGTCATCACATCGCGCATCGATTTATCGGCTTCCTGCCTTCTGCCGTATTAGCCGCCTGCACATGGCACACGCCGTATTTCTTCGAGTGCTTTACCGTGGCGTGGACGTATCTGATTTTCTACCTCGGGTTTGCAACCCACCCCGTGGTCGACCGTTACAACCAGCTGGGTGATTACTCATACGGCGTTTATATCTATGCCTTCCCGATTCAGGAAATCCTCGCCCACCTGCTCAAAGGTATCGGCCCCGCCAGCATGATGTTTCTCGCGTTCCCGCTTGCGTTAGTGGCAGCGGTGTTCTCCTGGCATTTCATCGAGAAGCCAGCTATGGCCTGGCGCCGTGGGCTGACTACGGTTCTGGGTAGTGGAATGGACACCTTGAAAACCCGCTGGGCGAGGACCGGGAAGCGCACTGCATAACGACCTGCGTACCGAAAGCGCCGAGTAACGCATCCAGTATCGATTCAACAGGGAGTTGGGGATGAAGAGGTTTCAAGTGCTGGACGGCTTTAGGGGCATCTGCGCGCTCAGCGTTGCGGTCTATCACATCCACATTCCACAGAGCTTCGGCGAGTGGGCGTTCTTCAGGAATGCTCATTACCTGGTGAGCTTTTTCTTTGTCCTGAGCGGATTCGTCATGGTCCACACCTACGGACAGCGGCTCGCAACGACGGACCAGTTCAGGCAGTTCTTTATCACCCGCACCTTCCGACTGTACCCCCTGCACGTCTTTGTGCTCGTGCTCGCCATCGCATTGGAGGTGGTGAAGCTGGCCGCAGAGCATGCTGGCATAGCGTTCAATCAGCCGAGCTTCACCGGACAGCGCGCGCCCCAGGAAATCATCCCCAACCTGCTTCTGTTGCAATCGTGGTGGCCGGGATTCAATCCGCAGTCATTCAACTTTCCGGCGTGGAGCATCAGTGTCGAGTACTACATCTACATGATCTTCGCGGGGATACTCATGTGTACGCCACGCCTTGCCACGCTGATATTTCTGATGATCTCGTTGGTAGCTGTGGTCTGTTTGTCCTTGGGACTTGCCTCTCCGATGGAGCCCGCATTGCAGGGACTGTCCTGTTTCTTTGCAGGGGTGATGACCTATCACCTCTATCAGGTTATCAACACCAAGAGCATTTCGCGCTGGCTGCACACTGGCCTGGAAGTAGTCGGGATTTGCCTTACAGTGAGTGTGCTGGTGAGTAACATCGATCACAAACAGATCGGTCTGATGCTGGTGTTCTGCGCGGTCATGTTGATTTTCTCCTTCGAGGGAGGGGTGATCTCGACCTTGCTGAAAGCTCGCCCGTTCGAGAAGCTGGGCGTGCTGTCCTACTCGATCTACATGACCCATGCGATGGTCCTGTTCGCCTTCACCCTAGCTATGCTGCTGGTGGGGAAGATCACAGGCCACGCCATCGTCACTTACGCCAGTACCTCGCCAGGCCCGATGCTTTCATTCAATAACGCAATGGCTGATAACTTCCTGCTGCTTGGCCTGTTAATCATCATCGTGGGCATATCTGCGGTCAGCTACCGCCTCATTGAACAGCGCGGTATCGAATGGGGCAAACGCTTGAGCAGGAGAGGGCGGCCCACCTCGCCGATTAGTCCAGTGAAGACCGTGAGCTGAAACTCTAGACAAAAAAAGCCCCAATCGATTCGCATCGTTGGGGCTCTTTTCTCAGCGGCTAGACCTTAGAAATCCAGGTTCGACACCGCCAGGGCGTTGGCTTCAATGAAGTCGCGGCGTGGTTCTACTGCATCACCCATCAGGGTGTTGAAGATCTGATCAGCGCCGATGGCGTCTTCGATCGTCACTTTGAGCATGCGCCGCACGCTTGGGTCCATCGTGGTTTCCCACAACTGATCCGGGTTCATTTCACCGAGACCTTTGTAGCGCTGGATGGTGTGGCGCTTGGTGCTCTCTGCCATTAGCCAGGCCAGCGCTTCCTTGAACTCGGTGACCGCTTTCTTGCGCTCGCCACGTTGGACGTAAGCGCCTTCTTCCAGCAGCGTGCTGATCTGAGCACCCAGCGCAGTGACTGTTTTGTAGTCATTGCTACCAAAGAAATCGCGGTTGAACGTCACGTAGTTGGACAGACCATGGGAGATCAGCTCGACCTCTGGCAGCCACACGTTACGCTCGCGGTCTTCGCGCAAGCTGGCTTTGTAGACCAGGCCGGATTTCTCACCCACACGCAAACGTTCATCGAACTTCGCCAGCCAGTCTTGCATGGCTGCGTGATCCGACAACTGCTCCATTGGCACAGCCGGCAGATAGACGAAGTGCTCGGTCAGTTCTTGCGGGTACAGGCGGGACAGACGTTTCAATGTCTTCATGACCATACGGAAATCGTGAACCAGTTTCTCCAGTGCTGCACCGGAAATGCCAGGGGCTGATTCGTTCAGGTGCAGGCTCGCATCTTCAAGGGCCGACTGGGTCATGTACTCTTCCATGGCCTCGTCGTCTTTGATGTACTGCTCTTGCTTGCCTTTCTTCACCTTGTACAGCGGCGGCTGGGCAATGTAGATGTAGCCACGCTCAACCAGTTCCGGCAATTGACGGAAGAAGAAGGTCAGCAACAGGGTACGGATGTGCGAACCGTCGACGTCGGCATCGGTCATGATGATGATGTTGTGGTACCGCAGCTTCTCGATGTTGTATTCGTCACGGCCGATACCGCAGCCCAGTGCCGTGATCAACGTGCCCACTTCTTGGGACGAGATCATCTTGTCGAAGCGCGCCTTTTCCACGTTCAGGATCTTGCCCTTAAGTGGCAGGATGGCCTGAGTCTTACGGTTCCGTCCCTGCTTGGCGGAGCCGCCAGCAGAGTCACCTTCCACGAGATACAGTTCGGAAAGGGCAGGGTCCTTTTCCTGGCAGTCAGCCAGTTTGCCGGGCAGGCCGGCAATATCCAGCGCACCTTTGCGGCGAGTCATCTCACGGGCTTTACGCGCAGCTTCACGAGCACGTGCTGCGTCGATCATCTTGCCGACGACGGCTTTCGCTTCGTTCGGGTTCTCGAGCAGGAAATCAGAGAAGTATTTGCCCATCTCCTGTTCAACCGCGGTCTTCACTTCCGAAGACACCAGCTTGTCTTTCGTCTGCGAGCTGAACTTTGGATCAGGGACTTTGACGGAGATGATCGCCGTCAGGCCTTCACGCGCATCGTCGCCGGTGGTGGCGACTTTGTGCTTCTTCGCCAGACCTTCCTGCTCGATGTAGTTGTTCAGGTTACGCGTCAGGGCAGAACGGAAACCCACGAGGTGGGTACCGCCGTCGCGCTGCGGAATGTTGTTGGTGAAGCACAGCAGGTTTTCGTTGAAGCTGTCATTCCACTGCAGAGCAATCTCTACGCCGATGCCGTCTTCACGCTGGATGTTGAAGTGAAAGACCTGGTTCACAGGCGTCTTGTTGGTGTTCAGGTATTCAACGAATGCCCGCAGACCACCTTCATATTTGAACAGTTCTTCCTTGCCGCTACGCTCGTCTTTAAGAACGATACCCACGCCGGAGTTCAGGAAAGACAGCTCACGAATCCGCTTGGCCAAAATGTCCCAGCTGAAGTGAATGTTCTTGAAGGTTTCAGAGGAAGGCTTGAAGTGGATCTCTGTTCCAGTGGTGTCACTTTCGCCAACGATTTGCATCGGCTCTTGTGGAACACCGTGTACGTACGTCTGTTCCCAGACTTTTCCACTACGGCGAACGGTGAGATTCAAAACCTCGGACAGCGCGTTGACGACTGACACGCCCACACCGTGCAGACCGCCGGATACCTTGTAGGAGTTATCGTCAAACTTACCGCCTGCGTGCAACACAGTCATGATGACTTCGGCAGCGGACACGCCTTCTTCTTTGTGCACATCAACCGGAATGCCACGACCGTTGTCGCGAACAGTAATCGACTCATCCGGATGAATGATGATGCTGATGTCGTCACAGTGACCGGCCAACGCCTCGTCGATCGAGTTGTCCACAACCTCGAACACCATATGGTGCAGGCCGCTGCCGTCGTCTGTGTCGCCGATATACATACCAGGACGTTTGCGTACGGCATCGAGCCCTTTCAGCACTTTGATACTGGTCGAGTCGTACGTTTGGTTTTCGCTCATGCCTTCACTCCCGGTGGTCGTGGGTCTGGGTGATATTGCCGTGTTCCACGTGGAACAAAGCAACTGGCGTTTCCCTCTGCCAGCCTTCCCTCAACAATTCATGATCTACGCAGGTGATGAATACCTGGCAGCGTAATTCTTCCAACAGGCGACATAGCGCACTGCGGTGATTCTCATCGAGCTCTGATGGCAGATCGTCGACGAGGTAAACACATTGGCCACGACGGGCCGTACTGACTAAATGTCCCTGAGCAATGCGGAGGGCGCAGACCACGAGTTTCTGTTGCCCGCGAGAAAGAATGTCCGCCGCGTTGTGACCGCCGAGTCGCAGCCGTAAATCTGCGCGTTGAGGCCCTGCCTGGGTGTGACCCATCTGCTGATCACGGTAGAGGGAGGACGCGAGTACGTCACTCAGGTTTTTTTCCTTGTCCCATCCTCGATAATAACTAAGCGTCAGCCCATCGATCTGAACAAGCTCACTCAGGGTTTGCTCGAACACCGGCTTCAGCGCCTTGATATAGGCGCGCCGAAACTCGTCAATTTCATCGCTCGCAAGGCAGAGCTCACGGTCCCATGCGGCCTGTGAAGCGGCGTCAAGTGTACCATGGCGAAGCCACGAGTTCCGCTGCCTGAGGGCCTTCTGAAGCCGCTGCCAAGTCGACATAAAACGAGGTTCCACGTGGAACACTCCCCAATCCAGAAACTGACGCCGGATCTTGGGAGCACCTTCAAGCAGCCGGAAGCTGTCGGGATTGATCAGCTGCAGTGGCAACGTCTCGGCGAGTTGCGCGGCACTTTTCGCATTCTGACCATCGATGCGAATCTGAAAATCCCCCTGGCGGTCACGTGAGACGCCAAGACTACTGTGGCCACCTTCAGCGAGTTCAACCTGGCCAAAGACCGTGCATGCAGGTTGTTCGTATTGAATGACCGGTTGCAGCCGAACGCTGCGGAAGGAGCGCGCCAAACCGAGTAGATAGATGGCTTCCAGGACACTGGTTTTCCCACTGCCGTTAGCGCCGTACAAGATGTTAATGCGGGGAGAAGGGGAGAAGGTCACCGGGTGCAGATTGCGCACCCCGGTGACCGAGACGCGGCTAAGAGACATTAATCAACTGCTGTTACAGACGCATCGGCATAACGACATAGGCCGAGTCGTCATTGCCGGACTCCTGCACCAAGGCGCTGCTGTTCGAATCCGATAGAATCAGACGGACTTGCTCTGTGGTCATGACACCCAATACGTCGAGCAGATAGCTAACGTTGAATCCGATCTCGAGTGAGCTGCCGTTGTAGTCGACGCTGATTTCTTCCTCGGCTTCTTCCTGCTCCGGGTTGTTCGCTTGAATCTTCAGCTGACCGTTCGCCAACTGAAGGCGGATACCCCGATACTTCTCGTTAGAGAGAATCGCGGTCCGGCTGAACGCCTCGCGCAGCGCCTGACGATCGCCTACAACCAGCTTGTCGCCGCCCTTGGGCAAGACTCGCTCATAGTCAGGGAATTTACCGTCAACCAGTTTCGATGTGAACGTGAATTCACCGGTGGTCGCACGAATATGATGCTGACCTAGCACGATACTGACCAGACCATCTTGCTCGGTCAGCAGTCGTGCCAGTTCAAGGATGCCCTTACGCGGGACGATCACCTGGTGACGGTCAGCCTGCTCGATCTCTGCAGCCATGGAACACATCGCCAGACGGTGACCATCAGTTGCGACCGCGCGGAGAATGCCAGACTGGACCTCAAGCAGCATGCCGTTTAGATAGTAGCGTACGTCCTGCTGAGCCATGGCAAAGCTGGTGCGCTCGATCAACCGGCGCAGTTTGCTTTGAACAAGGCTGAACGTAAGCGAACCCGGGCCTTCCTCGACGGTTGGGAAGTCGTTGGCAGGCAGGGTGGACAGCGTGAAGCGACTACGGCCTGCTTTAACGATCAGCTTCTGCTCATCGAGCTTGATGTCGATAAGGGCGTCATTGGGAATGCTTTTGCAGATGTCCATCAGCTTGCGCGCAGGAACGGTGATTTCGCCCGGCTCTGCAGGTTCTTCCAGATGGACGCGGCCGACCAGCTCGACTTCCAGGTCAGTACCCGTCAAAGACAACTGCTGGCCCTCTACGACCAGGAGCACGTTTGACAGAACCGGCAAGGTCTGACGGCGTTCGACAACGCCCGCGACCAGTTGCAGGGGTTTCAACAGGGCTTCGCGTTGAATGGTGAAATGCATGGTCTAGTCCCTTGCCTCGATAAGCTGCGTTGGCATCACGTTGTCAAAGTCCGCAGCAGGTTCTTGTAGTCCTCGCGGATGTCCGCATCGGATTCTTTCAATTCGTTGATCTTCCGGCACGCATGCAACACGGTTGTGTGATCGCGGCCGCCAAACACATCGCCAATTTCGGGAAGGCTGTGGTTGGTCAGTTCCTTGGACAATGCCATCGCCACTTGTCGCGGTCGCGCTACAGATCTGGAACGGCGTTTGGACAGCAGGTCGGAGATCTTGATCTTGTAGTACTCAGCAACAGTCCGCTGAATGTTATCCACACTCACCAGCTTGTCCTGGAGCGCGAGCAAGTCCTTCAACGACTCCCGGATGAGCTCGATCGTGATGTCCCGGCCCATGAAGTGTGAGTGAGCGATGACGCGCTTCAGCGCACCCTCGAGCTCACGCACATTGGATCGGATGCGCTGCGCGATGAAGAACGCGGCGTCATGAGGGAGGTCGACCTTCGCCTGATCCGCCTTCTTCATCAAAATCGCCACCCGTGTTTCCAGCTCAGGCGGCTCGACCGCGACCGTCAGGCCCCAACCGAAACGAGACTTCAGGCGCTCTTCCAGGCCTTCAATCTCTTTAGGGTAGCGGTCACTCGTTAGAATAACCTGCTGACCCCCTTCGAGAAGGGCATTAAAGGTGTGGAAAAATTCTTCCTGGGAACGCTCTTTGCGGGCAAAGAATTGAATGTCATCGATCAGCAGTGCATCGACTGAGCGATAGAAGCGCTTGAACTCATTGATTGCATTGAGCTGCAACGCCTTGACCATATCCGCGACAAAACGCTCGGAGTGCAAATACACAACCTTGGCATTCGGATTTTTCTTGAGCAGGTGGTTACCCACAGCGTGCATCAAGTGAGTTTTACCCAAGCCCACGCCGCCATACAGGAAGAGAGGGTTATAGCCATGCTTGGGATTGTCCGCTACCTGCCAGGCGGCCGCCCGGGCCAGTTGGTTGGATTTACCTTCGACAAAGTTTTCGAACGTGAATGTCCTGTTCAGATAGCTGGTGTGCTTCAGCGCGCCTTCAACCTGAACATTACGCTGCTCGGCGCGAGCAGGGGCTTGCTGGGAACTGGCGCCAGCCATTGGATCGAAGCTCGCCCGGGAGGGCTCGTCTTCGACATTCAAAGAGGTCTGAATCATCGGAGCAGGCGTCACGACGGACTGCGGTGCCCGTGAGGCCACCGGCGCTTCGCTGGTGGTTGCCAGCTGAGCGGCCTGAGATGCGGCGGCGGCTGCAGCGAGCGGTGCATTCGGGGCCGCACGTGGCGCCGAGCTACGCTTGCTGCCTATTAATAAGGAAATCGCCGGTGTGACTCCCTGGCCGTGCTCGCCCAGCAGCTCGAGCAATCGACCCAGGTACTTCTCATTGACCCAGTCCAGCACAAATCGGTTGGGCGCATACACGCGCAGTTCATCACCTTCGGCTTCAACCTGTAGCGGACGGATCCAGGTGTTGAATTGCTGGGCAGGCAGCTCATCGCGCAAAAGCTCAACGCATTGCTGCCAAAGTTCCACTGACACAAATATCCCCTAGATTCTGAAGCCGGCGCGGCAAAAACAAGCGGCCATTGTAACCACCCGTAGCGGACTTATCCACATGAAGGTAGGGCGCTAAGGCATCAAACCCGACAAAAATCCCTGGAAAAAAACGATCGCCGGTGGATAGTTAAGGTCTGTGGATAACCCATCCTCAGCTCGTTGCATAACCCCCGCCTGAAACCTGTGGATAAAGCACCTGTGCATAACTACACATTCTATACACAGGTTGTAGCCAGCTGCCGCACAACCGCAGCACCGCTTGTGGACATACTTTCTTCGCTCTGTACATCAAGCGCTACGTGGCCTGCAGAACCTTATCCACAGAAATTCTCGCCCTAAGCTTTTATAAGCTTTACAAAGAAGCTTTAAATACCTTCCTTCTTTATTTCTATATTTACGTTTCAAGAATGCCTCGTCCGATCACTCGCTGTCGATGGAATGCACTCAGCAAGTAAATGCAAGAAACGTTGGTTGGAAATTGACCTGCGTGCCCGCTTTCTCTAGAATCCCCGGTCTCTTAAAACGGGGGCCATTCCGGCCCGTTGTGGACGAACCAGGTAACACGCCATGAAACGTACTTTCCAACCCAGCACTATCAAGCGCGCTCGCACCCACGGTTTCCGTGCTCGTATGGCCACCAAAAACGGTCGCGCAGTTCTGTCGCGTCGTCGCGCCAAAGGCCGTAAGCGTCTGGCAGTTTGATTAATCGGCACAGGTGGTGAGTCAGGACTTCAGTCGGGAAAAGCGTTTGCTGACACCCCGGCATTTCAAGGCAGTCTTTGACTCCCCCACCGGCAAGGTTCCGGGGAAAAATCTCCTGCTCCTTGTGCGCAACAACGACCTTGATCATCCCCGTCTCGGGCTGGTGATCGGGAAGAAGAGCGTGAAGCTCTCCGTCGAGCGCAACCGTTTGAAACGCCTGATGCGTGAGTCGTTTCGCCTTCACCAGGACAACCTGGTCGGATGGGATATCGTCGTCGTCGCACGCAAAGGCTTGGGTGACATTGAAAACCCCGAATTGATTCAGCATTTCGGCAAGCTCTGGAAACGTCTGGCGCGCAGCCGGCCCGATCCCGAACTTAAAACCGAAACTGCGGGGGTAGACAGTCCAGATGCGTAAACTGGCGCTCGTTCCGATCCAGTTTTACCGCTATGCCATCAGTCCTCTGATGGCCAGTCACTGTCGTTTCTACCCCAGTTGCTCCTGCTACGCGTACGAGGCCATTGAAAATTATGGTCTGGTGCGCGGTGGCTGGCTGACCTTACGTCGCTTAGGTCGGTGTCATCCGTGGAATCCCGGTGGTTATGACCCGGTTCCACCTGCTCCCACCTCCCGTTCCTCTTCGATGGCCGAGTAATCATGGATATTAAACGCACGATCCTGATCGTCGCCCTGGCAATCGTGACCTATGTCGGTGTCCTGAAATGGAACCAGGACTACGGTCAGGCTGCCTTGCCGACTCAGAATGTTGCTGCCAACACCAATACATCCGCTATTCCTGATGCTCCGCAAGGTTCAGCGACTGCCAATGCAGACGTTCCTAGCGCTACCGGCGAAGTGGCTGCGCCGGCAGAAATGCCGGTGGCCACCAGCAAAGACCTGATACAGGTGAAGACAGACGTCCTCAATCTGGAGATTGATCCGGTAGGCGGCGACGTGGTGCAGCTTCGTTTGCCACTTTATCCACGCCGTCAGGATCACCCCGAGATTCCTTTCCAACTGTTCGATAACGGCGGCGAGCGGATTTTCCTGGCTCAGAGCGGTCTGACTGGCGCGAACGGTCCTGATGCCCGAGCCGCGGGTCGTCCTGTTTATTCGGCTACGCAGAAAAGTTTTCAGCTGGCTGACGGTCAGAACGACCTCGTCGTCGACCTGAAATTCAGCGACGGCGGCGTTAACTACATCAAGCGTTTCACGTTCAAACGCGGCCTGTATGACCTGACCGTTTCTTACGTGATTGACAACCAGAGCGCTCAGGCGTGGAACGGTAACCTGTTCGCACAACTGAAACGCGATGCGAGCGCTGATCCATCCTCGACGACTGCCACCGGTACCGCAACCTATCTGGGTGCTGCCATGTGGACACCTTCGGAACCCTACAAAAAGGTTTCCATGAAGGACATCGACAAAGGGTCGGTTAAGGATACTGTTCAGGGTGGCTGGGTTGCCTGGTTGCAGCATTACTTCGTGACCGCCTGGATTCCGAACAAGACTGACAGCAACACCGTCACCACCCGTAAGGACAGTGCCGGCAATTACATCATCGGTTTCACAGGCCCGGCATTGACGGTCGCACCTGGCGCGAAAGCCGAGACGACTGCAACGCTTTACGCCGGTCCGAAGAGTCAGGCAGTCCTGAAGGAGTTGTCCCCTGGTCTGGAATTGACGGTGGATTACGGGATTCTGTGGTTCATTGCCCAGCCCATTTTCTGGCTGCTGCAACATATCCACAGCATCGTGGGTAACTGGGGCTGGTCGATTATCTTCCTGACCATGCTGATCAAGGGGCTTTTCTTCCCTCTGTCGGCGGCCAGTTACAAATCCATGGCACGCATGCGTGCTGTCGCTCCGCGCTTGGCCGCGCTGAAAGAACAACATGGCGACGATCGTCAGAAGCTTTCTCAGTCGATGATGGAGCTGTACAAGAAAGAGAAGATCAACCCGTTGGGTGGATGCTTGCCGATCCTTGTACAGATGCCGGTGTTCCTGTCGCTGTACTGGGTACTGCTTGAAAGCGTCGAAATGCGCCAGGCACCTTGGCTGCTGTGGATAACCGACCTGTCGATCAAGGACCCGTTCTTTATCCTGCCGATCATCATGGGCGCTACCATGTTCATCCAGCAGCGTTTGAACCCTACACCTCCGGATCCGATGCAGGCCAAGGTCATGAAGCTGATGCCGATCATCTTCACGTTCTTCTTCCTGTGGTTCCCTGCCGGTCTGGTGCTGTACTGGGTGGTGAACAACACCTTGTCCATCACTCAACAGTGGTACATCACCCGCAGCATCGAAGCGAAAGCCAAGAAAGCTGAAGCCTGATCTACCCTGTTAACAAGTCATTCAAAACGCCCCCTCGTGGGGCGTTTTGCTATCCGTCGGTTGTCCAGGAGTCGGCCCATGAACGTACGTTTTGAAACTATTGCGGCCATTGCAACGGCTCCCGGACGAGGAGGCGTCGGTATCGTCCGCATTTCCGGTCCCCAGGCCGGCAAGTGTGCAGAGGCGATTCTCGGCAAACTGCCACAACCTCGGTACGCGCATTACGGCGCCTTCAAGGGAGAAAACGGCGCAGTTATCGACGAAGGCATTGGTCTCTACTTTTCCGGCCCTAACTCATTCACCGGAGAAGATGTGCTCGAGCTTCAAGGGCATGGCGGGCCCGTGGTTCTGGACATGTTGCTGCAACGTTGCGTGCAGTTGGGGTGCCGTCTGGCACGTCCCGGGGAATTCAGTGAGCGCGCATTTCTCAACGACAAGCTCGACCTTGCCCAAGCCGAGGCCATCGCTGACCTTATCGAAGCGAGTTCTGCACAGGCCGCACGTAACGCGTTGAAATCGCTGCAGGGGGCATTTTCCCAGCGAGTGCATGAGCTCACGGAGAAACTGATCAGCCTGCGCATTTATGTCGAAGCAGCAATCGACTTCCCTGAGGAAGAGATCGACTTTCTCGCGGACGGCCATGTTCTGGCTATGCTGGACAACGTTCGCAGTCAGTTATCCACAGTGCTGCGCGAAGCCAACCAGGGCGCTTTGCTCAGAGATGGCATGAATGTAGTCATTGCGGGTAGACCCAATGCTGGCAAATCCAGTCTGCTGAACGCACTTGCAGGCAAAGAGGCGGCGATTGTGACTGAGATCGCGGGCACAACCCGTGATGTCCTGCGCGAACATATCCACATTGATGGCATGCCTCTCCACGTCGTGGACACGGCCGGGTTGCGCGACACCGACGATCAGGTGGAGAAGATAGGCGTACAACGCGCACTTCAGGCGATAGGTCAGGCAGACCGCATCTTGCTGGTGGTGGATGCGACAGCGCCAGAGGCGGGCGATCCCTTCGCGTTGTGGCCAGAGTTCCTTGATCAACGACCTGATCCTGCCCATGTCACCTTGATTCGTAACAAGGTCGACCTGAGTGATGAGCCGGTAGAACTGGTGACCAGCATCGATGGCCACGTGACCATCAGTCTCAGCGCCAAGGCTGGTGGGGATGGCGTGGAGCTTCTGCGCGAGCATCTCAAGGCGTGCATGGGGTATCAGCAAACCGCTGAAGGAAGCTTCAGTGCAAGACGTCGCCACCTCGAGGCGCTGCACAAGGCAAGCGCCTCTCTTGAGCATGGTCGCTCGCAGCTGACCTTGGCGGGCGCCGGTGAGTTGCTTGCCGAAGATTTGCGCCAGGCGCAGCAGTCCTTGGGAGAAATTACCGGCGCATTCAGCTCGGACGACTTGCTGGGACGGATTTTCTCCAGCTTCTGCATCGGCAAATAACGGTCCGCTCTTTCCCCAGGCAGGTCAATCTCTCCGGATCTGCCCCATCTCGATTCATTCTTCTGACTTTTCCAGGCTCCCAATCAATGGCGGGAGGGCGCAATTGCGCCTCAAGTTCCACTCTTCAGCACCTGTTTGCACCGATAAGCCCTGTGCATAACCGCGGCTAAGCTCGGTTGATAAGCAGGCATCTGAGCTGAGGATAATCCGCCCTGTGGACAACCATCGGTTTAATCCACAGGCTCCGGCAGGTTATCCAAGGGGCTCTTTGGCACATGGACACAGGCTTTTGATTCCCTGTACATCAGGAAATATAAAGCTTTCAGAGCTTTATCCACAGAAATGTTGCTCAGTAGAAATAAACATAAAAACAAAGATCTTATAAATTTCTTTCTTTTTAATTTCTATAACCGCCATTCATCCACAGCTGGTTAGATTTTGCGCAACGGGTTTCTTAAGGGGGGGTAAGTCCCTATACTTGCCGCCATTCCTATTCCCCCCAAATAACAGGCACGAGGTGCGTGGTGGATTTCGCTTCCCGTTTTCAAGTGATCGTTATCGGCGGCGGTCATGCCGGTACCGAGGCAGCACTGGCGTCCGCACGTATGGGTGCTACCACCCTGCTGCTTACGCACAACGTGGAAACCCTCGGCCAAATGAGTTGCAACCCGGCCATTGGTGGCATCGGTAAAAGTCATCTGGTCAAAGAGATCGATGCACTGGGCGGTGCGATGGCAACGGCCACTGACAAAAGCGGCATCCAGTTTCGTGTGCTCAACAGCCGTAAAGGCCCAGCAGTCCGGGCGACCCGTGCCCAGGCGGACCGCGTGCTGTACAAGGCAGCGGTCAGAGAAATCATCGAAAACCAGCCCAACCTGTGGATATTCCAGCAGGCATGCGACGACCTGATCGTCGAGCAGGACCAGATGCGCGGCGTCGTTACCCAGATGGGCCTGCGTTTTCTGGCCGACTCTGTGGTTCTCACCACCGGTACCTTTCTGGGCGGACTTATCCACATCGGTCTGCAGAACTATTCGGGCGGCCGCGCCGGTGATCCGCCGTCTATTGCGCTTGCACGCAGGTTGCGTGAACTACCGCTGAGAGTGGGCCGCCTGAAAACGGGCACACCTCCGCGCATCGATGGCCGATCTGTGGATTTCTCGGTGATGACTGAACAACCGGGGGATACGCCGATTCCCGTGATGTCGTTCATGGGTTCCAAGGCTCAGCACCCGAGTCAGGTCAGCTGCTGGATTACCCACACCAACGCTCGGACCCACGAAATCATCGCTGCCAATCTTGATCGGTCGCCGATGTACTCCGCTGCCGGGGAAATCGAAGGGGTCGGGCCGCGTTATTGCCCGTCGATTGAAGACAAGATTCATCGTTTTGCCGACAAGGAAAGCCATCAGGTGTTTATCGAACCGGAAGGTTTGACGACCCATGAGCTTTATCCAAACGGTATATCGACCTCGCTGCCGTTTGACGTCCAACTGCAGATCGTTCGGTCTATCCGTGGAATGGAAAACGCCCACATCGTGCGGCCTGGCTATGCCATCGAGTACGACTACTTCGATCCGCGCGACCTGAAGTACAGCCTGGAAACCAAGGTTATCGGTGGGTTGTTTTTCGCAGGACAGATCAACGGCACAACCGGTTACGAAGAGGCCGGTGCCCAAGGTTTACTCGCGGGCGCCAACGCAGCGCTTCGGGCTCAAGGCAAGGACAGCTGGTGTCCGCGTCGCGATGAGGCATACATCGGCGTGTTGGTGGATGACCTGATTACGCTGGGCACCCAGGAGCCGTACCGGATGTTCACCTCGCGTGCCGAGTACCGCTTGATTTTGCGGGAAGACAATGCGGACTTACGTTTGACCGAACAAGGTCGGGCGCTCGGCTTGGTCGACGATGCCCGCTGGGCGGCGTTCTGTGCCAAGCGTGAAGGCATCGAGTTGGAAGAACAGCGTCTGAAATCCACCTGGATTCGTCCGGGTACCGAGCAGGGCGACGCAGTCTCGGCTCACTTTGGTACGCCGTTGACCCACGAATACAATCTGCTGAATCTGCTGAGCCGTCCCGAAGTGGACTACGCCAGTCTGGTTGCGCTGACCGGTAACGGCTCGCCTGACCCGCAGGTCGCTGAACAAGTCGAAATCAAGACCAAGTACGCCGGTTACATCGACCGTCAGCAAGACGAGATCACTCGTCTGCGGGCCAGCGAAAACACCCGGCTCCCTGCGGATATCGATTACACCGGGATTTCCGGTCTGTCCAAGGAAATCCAGAGCAAGCTGGGGATAACTCGTCCGGAGACGCTGGGCCAGGCCTCGAGGATTCCCGGCGTCACGCCAGCGGCGATTTCTCTGCTGATGATTCATTTGAAAAAACGCGGCGCGGGCCGTCAGTTGGAGCAAAGCGCTTGATTTCGATGGTTACCCCGCAGCATGCAGAAGAACTGACCCTTGGCGCTCGAGAGCTAGGCGTCGAGTTGAGCGAGAGTCAACACCGTCAGTTGCTGGCTTATCTGGCTTTGCTGATCAAGTGGAACAAGGCCTACAACCTGACTGCCGTTCGTGATCCGGATGAGATGGTGTCTCGCCATCTGCTGGACAGCTTGAGCGTGGTGCGTTTTATCGCGGGTGAGCGTCAGCTGGATGTCGGCAGCGGCGGCGGGATGCCCGGCATTCCGCTGGCCATCCTGTTTCCGGAGATGAAAGTCACGGTGCTGGACAGCAACGGTAAGAAAACCCGGTTTCTGACGCAGGTCAAACTCGAGCTAGCGCTAGCCAACCTGGAAGTTATCCACAGCCGTGCCGAAGCATTCCAGCCCGAGCTGCCGTTCAACGGCATCATCTCCCGCGCCTTCAGCAGTCTGGAAGACTTTACCCAGTGGACTCGGCACATGGGCGACGGCGAAACACGCTGGTTGGCAATGAAGGGTCTGCATCCAGTGGATGAACTGGTAGCATTGCCCGCAGATTTTCATCTGGAAAGCGCGCAAGCCTTGGCCGTACCCGGTTGCCAAGGTCAACGGCATCTGCTGATACTGCGCCGCACGGCATGACAGGGAACACACGCAAGAATGGCTAAGGTATTCGCGATAGCGAACCAAAAAGGGGGTGTGGGTAAAACCACAACCTGCATCAACCTCGCGGCTTCGCTGGTGGCAACCAAGCGTCGGGTGCTGTTGATCGATCTTGATCCGCAAGGCAATGCCACCATGGGCAGCGGTGTGGATAAGCACGGTCTTGAGCATTCGGTTTACGACTTGCTGATCGGCGAGTGCGACCTGAATCAGGCCATGCACTTTTCTGAGCACGGCGGTTATCAGCTGCTACCGGCAAACCGCGATCTGACCGCTGCCGAGGTGGTCCTGCTGGAAATGCAGATGAAGGAATCGCGTCTGCGAGCAGCACTGGCACCCATCCGCGAGAACTACGATTACATTCTCATCGACTGCCCTCCATCTTTGTCGATGCTGACGCTCAACGCGCTGGTCGCGGCCGACGGCGTGATTATCCCCATGCAGTGCGAATACTTTGCGCTCGAAGGTCTGAGCGACCTTGTGGATAACATCAAGCGCATCGGTGAACTGCTCAATCCTCAACTCAAGATCGAAGGTTTGTTGCGGACCATGTACGACCCGCGGCTTAGCCTGATCAACGATGTTTCGGCGCAGCTCAAAGAACATTTTGGCGAGCAGCTGTACGACACCGTTATTCCGCGCAATATTCGTCTGGCCGAGGCGCCTAGCTTCGGTATGCCGGCATTGGCGTACGACAAGACTTCTCGCGGCGCGCTGGCTTACCTGGCGCTTGCGGGCGAAATGGTCCGTCGCCAACGTCGCGGCAGTCGCACCGCGGCTCAGCCCACTTAAGGAAATTCCATGGCCGTCAAGAAACGTGGACTCGGACGTGGGCTGGACGCACTGCTGAGCAGCCCCACCGTCACCGCACTGGAAGAACAGGCGGTGAAGGCGAGTGAGCGCGAGCTTCAACACATTCCGCTGGACCTGATTCAACGAGGCAAATACCAGCCGCGTCGTGATATGGATCCCCAGGCGCTGGAAGAACTGGCTAACTCGATCAAGGCGCAAGGGGTTATGCAGCCGATCGTGGTCCGCCCGATTGCCGACAACCGCTTCGAGATCATCGCCGGTGAACGCCGGTGGCGCGCCAGCCAGCAGGCCGGGATCGAGTCGATTCCTGCCATGGTGCGTGATGTGCCCGATGAAGCGGCCATCGCGATGGCGTTGATTGAGAACATCCAGCGCGAAGACCTGAATCCGATCGAGGAGGCGATTGCCCTGCAGCGTCTGCAGCAGGAATTTCAGCTGACCCAGCAGCAAGTTGCCGAGGCGGTGGGCAAGTCCCGAGTCAGCGTCGCCAATTTGCTGCGACTGATCGCATTGCCGGAAGTGATCAAGACCATGCTCTCCCATGGAGATCTGGAAATGGGCCATGCCCGTGCATTGTTGGGACTGCCCGAAGATCAGCAGGTTGAAGGGGCGCGACATGTTGTCGCACGCGGTTTGACCGTGCGCCAGACTGAAGCACTGGTTCGCCAGTGGCTGAGCGGCAAACAGGAGGCTGCGGAACCTGTGAAGGCCGATCCTGATATCACTCGCCTGGAGCAGCGCCTGGCCGAGCGGCTGGGCTCCGCGGTGCAAATCCGCCATGGACAGAAGGGCAAAGGTCAGTTGGTCATCCGTTATAACTCGCTGGATGAGCTGCAGGGTGTGCTCGCTCACATTCGCTGAAACAAATCATGCGTAGCGCGTAGTCGGAAATCACTACCTGGCAGTTGAATAGGGGCTGAACCGCCCCTATACTCTGCGCGCATTTTGTCGGCACAATTTATGCCAAGTTGTTGATTTTGGCGGCCGGCTCACGAGGAGCCCATGTGATGGAGACACGCACGCCAAACCGCCTGCCATTCCATCGCCTGGCTGTTTTCCCGATCTTGCTGGCTCAATTGATTGTCCTCTTGGGGGCAGCGCTGGCGCTTTGGCAGTGGCACGGCGTCGTAGCCGGGTATTCGGGGCTTTGCGGTGGCCTGATAGCCTGGCTGCCGAATGTGTATTTTGCTCATAAGGCATTCCGGTACTCCGGGGCCAGGGCAGCGCAGGCCATCGTTCGGTCGTTCTACGCCGGCGAGGCAGGCAAGTTGATTTTTACGGCAGTGCTCTTTGCACTGACGTTTGCAGGAGTAAAGCCGCTGGCTCCGCTGGCGGTTTTTGGCGTTTTCATACTGACCCAACTGGTCAGTTGGTTTGCGCCCCTGCTACTGAGAACAAGACTTTCGAGACCTTAGGGCGTTTGAGGCAACCATGGCAGAGCAAACAGCTTCGGGCTATATCCAGCACCACTTGCAGAACTTGACCTTTGGTCATTTGCCTGACGGCAGTTGGGGCTTCGCGCATTCCGCAGCGGAAGCAAAAGAAATGGGCTTTTGGGCTTTCCACGTCGATACCCTCGGCTGGTCGGTCGCACTGGGCCTGATTTTCGTCCTCATCTTCCGCATGGCCGCAAAGAAGGCGACTTCCGGTCAGCCGGGCGCGCTGCAGAACTTCGTCGAAGTGCTCGTAGAGTTCGTCGACGGCAGCGTCCGGGACAGCTTCCATGGCCGTAGCGCCGTGATCGCTCCTCTGGCATTGACCATCTTCGCCTGGGTATTCCTCATGAACGCCGTCGACTTGATTCCCGTCGACTGGATCCCGCAACTGGCGATCATGATCACCGGTGATCACCACATTCCTTTCCGCGCCGTATCGACTACCGATCCGAACGCGACGCTGGGTATGGCACTGTCCGTGTTTGCCCTGATCATTTTCTACAGCATAAAAATCAAGGGTATCGGCGGCTTCATCGGCGAATTGACCCTGCACCCGTTCGGCAGCAAGAACGTTTTCGTTCAAGCGCTGTTGATTCCGGTGAACTTCCTGCTTGAATTCGTGACTCTGGTGGCCAAGCCGATCTCTCTGGCACTGCGGCTGTTCGGCAACATGTACGCGGGTGAACTGGTGTTCATTCTGATCGCGGTTATGTTCGGCAGCGGCCTGCTGTGGCTCAGCGGTCTGGGCGTGGTCCTGCAATGGGCGTGGGCTGTGTTCCACATCCTGATCATCACCCTGCAAGCGTTCATCTTCATGATGCTGACCATCGTCTACCTGTCGATGGCTCACGAAGATAACCATTGAGACCCGCCTGGCGAGTCTGATGATCCCCTCGCTTAGGTGAGGGGGTGCCCGCGAGGGCTTGATGTAAGAAACGATTTTGCTTTACCGCTTTAATCTAAGAAAACCTAACCAATACGACGTAAAAGTCGGGAGGAAAGATGGAAACTGTAGTTGGTCTAACTGCTATCGCTGTTGCACTGCTGATCGGCCTGGGCGCACTGGGTACTGCAATCGGTTTCGGCCTGCTGGGCGGTAAGTTCCTGGAAGGCGCTGCGCGTCAACCGGAAATGGTTCCAATGCTGCAAGTTAAAATGTTCATCGTGGCTGGTCTGCTCGACGCCGTGACCATGATCGGTGTTGGTATCGCTCTGTTCTTCACTTTTGCGAACCCCTTCGTTGGTCAACTCGCTGGCTGATCACTCGAATTTTCGAGTTGATTGGTGTGATGGACAACGAACGAGCGAGGTGTTGGCGTGAACATTAATGCAACCCTGATTGGCCAGTCCGTTGCGTTCTTCATTTTTGTGCTGTTCTGCATGAAGTTCGTGTGGCCTCCGGTCATCGCGGCTTTGCACGAACGTCAGAAGAAGATTGCGGATGGACTGGACGCTGCTACACGAGCAGCTCGCGACCTGGAGCTGGCCCAAGACAAAGTGGGTCAGCAACTGCGCGAAGCTAAGGCTCAGGCAGCTGAGATCATTGAGCAAGCCAAGAAACGCGGTACCCAGATTGTCGACGAAGCCCGTGAACAGGCTCGCGTTGAAGCTGACCGCATCAAGGCTCAGGCTCAGGCCGAGATCGAACAGGAACTGAACGGCGTCAAAGACGCGCTGCGCGCCCAATTGGGTAGCCTGGCAGTCAACGGCGCAGAGAAGATCCTGGGTGCCACAATCGATCAAAACGCGCACGCGGAGCTGGTAAACAAACTGGCTGCTGAAATTTAAGCGAGGGCGATCATGGCAGAACTGACCACGTTGGCCCGACCTTACGCTAAGGCAGCCTTCGAGCATGCACAGGCGCACCAGCAACTGGCCAATTGGTCAGCCATGCTCGGCCTGGCTGCTGCAGTGTCGCAAGACGACACGATGCAGCGCATGCTCAAGGCCCCGCGACTGACGAGCGCAGACAAGGCCGCCACTTTTATTGAAGTGTGCGGCGACAAGTTCGATGCCAAGGCACAGAATTTCATTCACGTCGTTGCTGAAAACGACCGTCTCCAGCTTCTGCCGGAGATCTCCGAACTGTTCGAGCTTTACAAGGCCGAGCAGGAAAAATCGGTAGATGTGGATGTGACCAGTGCTTTTGCATTGAACCAAGAACAGCAAGACAAACTCGCCAAGGTTCTCAGTGCACGGCTCGGCCGGGAAGTGCGCCTGCACGCTGCGGAGGATGCCGCCCTGATAGGTGGTGTCATCATCCGCGCCGGCGACCTGGTTATCGATGGCTCAGTTCGCGGCAAACTCGCGCAACTAGCCGAAGCATTGAAATCTTGAGTTTGAAGGGGCAGCAGAGCAATGCAGCAACTCAATCCTTCCGAAATAAGTGAAATCATCAAGGGCCGCATCGAGAACCTCGATGTTGCCTCCCAAGCCCGAAACGAAGGCACAGTCGTCAGCGTGTCTGACGGTATCGTGCGGATTCACGGTCTCGCCGACGCTATGTACGGCGAAATGATCGAGTTCCCGGGCGGCGTTTACGGTATGGCACTGAACCTGGAGCAAGACTCCGTGGGTGCTGTCGTACTGGGCGCTTACACCTCTCTGGCTGAAGGCATGAGTGCCAAGTGCACCGGCCGCATCCTCGAAGTTCCGGTTGGTAAGGAACTCCTGGGTCGCGTAGTCGACGCACTGGGTAACCCTGTCGACGGCAAAGGTCCGCTGAACAACACCGAGACCGACGCGGTCGAGAAAGTTGCTCCAGGCGTGATCTGGCGTAAGTCGGTAGACCAGCCTGTACAGACTGGCTACAAGGCTGTCGACGCGATGATCCCTGTCGGCCGTGGCCAGCGCGAGCTGATCATCGGTGACCGTCAGATCGGTAAAACCGCTCTGGCGATCGACGCGATCATCAACCAGAAAAACAGCGGTATTTTCTGCGTCTACGTTGCAATCGGTCAGAAGCAATCGACCATCGCCAACGTTGTTCGCAAACTGGAAGAAAACGGCGCTCTGGCCAACACGATCATCGTGGCGGCCAGTGCTTCGGAATCGCCTGCGCTGCAATTCCTGGCTCCGTATGCCGGTTGCACCATGGGCGAATACTTCCGCGACCGCGGTGAAGACGCACTGATTGTCTATGACGATCTGTCCAAGCAGGCTGTGGCTTATCGCCAGATTTCCCTGCTGCTGCGTCGCCCACCAGGCCGTGAAGCCTACCCAGGCGACGTGTTCTATCTCCACTCCCGTCTGCTGGAGCGTGCATCCCGCGTTTCGGAAGAGTACGTAGAGAAGTTCACCAATGGCGCAGTGACCGGCAAAACCGGCTCCCTGACCGCATTGCCGATCATCGAAACCCAGGCTGGCGACGTTTCCGCGTTCGTTCCGACCAACGTGATTTCCATCACTGACGGTCAGATCTTCCTGGAATCGGCCATGTTCAACTCCGGCATTCGCCCGGCAGTGAACGCCGGTGTTTCGGTATCCCGTGTGGGCGGTGCCGCTCAGACCAAGATCATCAAGAAGCTCTCCGGTGGTATCCGTACAGCTCTGGCTCAGTACCGTGAACTGGCAGCATTTGCCCAGTTCGCCTCTGACCTGGACGAAGCGACCCGTAAGCAACTTGAGCATGGTCAGCGCGTTACCGAGCTGATGAAGCAGAAGCAATATGCGCCAATGTCGATCGCTGACATGTCGCTGTCGCTGTATGCCGCTGAGCGTGGGTTCCTGACTGACGTCGAAATCGCCAAGGTTGGCAGCTTTGAACAAGCGCTGATTGCTTACTTCAACCGAGATCACGCCGATTTGATGGCGAAGATCAACGTGAAGGGTGACTTCAATGACGAAATCGATTCTGGCCTGAAAGCCGGCATCGAGAAGTTCAAGGCCACCCAAACCTGGTAAGCCGCAGCGGGAGTCGCGAGGCTCCCGCTTGCTAACCTGATAGGTGTTACATGGCAGGCGCAAAAGAGATTCGCAGCAAGATTGCGAGCATCAAAAGCACGCAAAAGATCACCAGCGCCATGGAAAAAGTGGCGGTCAGTAAAATGCGCAAGGCTCAAATGCGCATGGCTGCTAGCCGTCCTTACGCGGAGCGCATCCGCCAGGTGATTGGTCATCTCGCCAACGCTAACCCGGAATACCGTCATCCCTTCATGATCGAACGCGAAGTAAAGCGCGTCGGTTACGTCGTGGTGAGCAGTGACCGTGGTCTGTGTGGTGGCTTGAATACCAACCTGTTCAAGGCTTTGGTCAAGGACATGGCGAAGAACCGTGAAAACGGCGTAGAGATCGATCTGTGCGTGGTCGGCAGCAAAGGTGCGGCGTTTTTCCGCAACTTCGGCGGTAACGTTGTCGCTGCGATCAGCCACTTGGGCGAAGAGCCGTCGATCAACGATTTGATCGGCAGCGTCAAGGTGATGCTGGATGCCTACCTGGAGGGCCGTATTGATCGCCTGTCCGTGGTGTCCAACAAATTCATCAACACCATGACTCAGCAACCAACGGTCGAGCAGTTGATTCCGTTGGTCGCGACCCAGGACCAAGAACTCAAGCACCACTGGGATTACCTGTACGAACCCGACGCCAAAGAGCTGCTGGACGGCTTGATGGTCCGTTATGTGGAGTCGCAGGTCTATCAGGCGGTGGTCGAGAACAACGCGGCTGAACAGGCTGCGCGGATGATCGCGATGAAGAACGCCACCGACAACGCCGGTGACCTGATCAGCGATTTGCAGCTGATCTACAACAAGGCGCGTCAGGCAGCGATCACCCAAGAGATCTCGGAAATCGTCGGCGGCGCTGCCGCGGTTTAACGGTTCAAATATTCAGAGGATCCAGCTAATGAGTAGCGGACGTATCGTTCAAATCATCGGCGCCGTGATCGACGTGGAATTTCCACGCGACAGCGTACCGAGCATCTACAACGCGCTGAAAGTACAAGGCGCGGAAACTACTCTGGAAGTTCAGCAACAGCTGGGCGACGGCGTAGTTCGTACCATTGCGATGGGTTCCACCGAAGGCTTGAAGCGCGGTCTGGACGTTATCGACAGCGGCGCAGCCATCTCCGTACCAGTCGGTAAAGCGACGCTGGGCCGGATCATGGACGTACTGGGTAACCCGATCGACGAAGCGGGCCCGATCGAAACCGAAGAGCGCTGGGGCATTCACCGTCCTGCACCTTCGTTCGCTGATCAGGCTGGCGGCAACGACCTCCTGGAAACCGGCATCAAGGTCATCGACCTGGTTTGCCCGTTTGCCAAGGGCGGTAAAGTCGGTCTGTTCGGTGGTGCCGGTGTCGGCAAGACCGTAAACATGATGGAACTGATCCGTAACATCGCCATCGAGCACAGCGGTTATTCCGTGTTCGCCGGTGTGGGCGAGCGTACCCGTGAGGGTAACGACTTCTACCACGAGATGAAGGACTCCAACGTTCTGGACAAAGTAGCACTGGTCTACGGTCAGATGAACGAGCCGCCGGGTAACCGTCTGCGCGTCGCTTTGACTGGCCTGACCATGGCTGAGAAGTTCCGTGACGAAGGTAACGACGTTCTGTTGTTCGTCGACAACATTTACCGTTACACACTGGCCGGTACTGAAGTATCCGCACTGCTGGGCCGTATGCCTTCTGCAGTAGGTTACCAGCCGACGCTGGCTGAAGAGATGGGCGTGCTGCAAGAGCGCATCACTTCGACCAAGGAAGGCTCGATCACTTCGATCCAGGCGGTATACGTACCGGCGGACGACTTGACCGACCCATCGCCAGCCACAACGTTTGCTCACCTGGACGCCACCGTCGTTCTGTCCCGTGACATCGCTTCCCTGGGTATCTACCCAGCGGTCGATCCACTGGACTCGACTTCGCGCCAGCTGGACCCGAACGTGATCGGTCAGGACCACTACGACACCGCTCGCGGCGTTCAGTATGTTCTGCAGCGTTACAAAGAGCTGAAAGACATCATCGCGATCCTGGGTATGGACGAGCTGTCGGAAACCGACAAGCAGTTGGTATCCCGGGCTCGTAAGATTCAGCGCTTCCTGTCGCAGCCGTTCTTCGTGGCTGAAGTCTTCACCGGTGCCTCGGGTAAATACGTTTCCCTGAAAGACACCATTGCTGGCTTCAAAGGCATCCTCGCCGGTGACTACGACCATCTGCCTGAACAGGCGTTCTACATGGTCGGCGGCATCGAAGAAGCGATCGAGAAAGCCAAGAAACTGTAATCCAGGCGCCCGGCAACGGGCGCTAATCAGGTTGAGGCATGCAAATGGCTATGACAGTCCATTGCGATATCGTCAGCGCGGAAGGAGAGATTTTCTCCGGTCTGGTGGAGATGGTGATTGCACACGGTAACCTGGGTGATATCGGTATTGCTCCAGGTCACGCACCGTTGATCACCGATCTGAAGCCAGGTCCGATCCGCCTGATCAAGCAGGGTGGCGAAGCCGAGGTGTTTTACATCTCCGGTGGTTTCCTTGAGGTTCAACCGAACATGGTCAAAGTGCTTGCCGATACCGTGCAACGCGCTGCAGATCTGGACGAAGCCTCAGCTCAGGAAGCCGTCAAGGCTGCCGAGCGTGCTCTGAATGAAAAAGGCGCAGATTTCGATTACGGAGCTGCTGCTGCACGTCTGGCGGAGGCCGCAGCTCAGCTGCGCACCGTCCAGCAAATTCGCAAGAAGTTCGGCGGCTAACCCCGGCGACTCGTTGCGCGATTGAGTAAAAGGGTAGCCTCGGCTACCCTTTTTCTTTTTTCGGCTTCTCGCCTGAATCATCAGCCCGGCTAATGTGGCCTGCTCGTCTGGAATCCCTTCATGTCTCTCGATATCGTCATTCTCGCCGCGGGTCAGGGCACTCGCATGCGTTCCGCTCTGCCCAAGGTCTTGCATCCTGTAGCCGGTAAATCGATGCTCGGCCATGTTATTCACAGCGCACGCCAGCTTTCGCCCCAGGGCATTCACGTGGTCATAGGCCATGGAGCAGAGCGGGTCCGAGAGCAATTGGCGAGCGATGATCTGAATTTCGTGCTCCAAGACAAACAATTGGGCACTGGCCACGCCGTTGCTCAGGCGTTGCCAGCGCTGACGGCCGAGACGGTACTCATTCTTTATGGCGACGTCCCGCTCATACAAGTAGAGACCCTGCACCGCCTCCTCGCGCTGGTAAATGATCAGCACTTAGGTCTGCTGACGGTCACTCTGGAAGACCCGACCGGTTATGGCCGCATCGTCCGTGACGTGCAGCATCGCGTCAGCGCTATCGTCGAGCACAAGGATGCAACTGAAGAGCAGAAGGCTATCAAGGAAGGTAACACCGGAATCCTTGCGGTACCGGGCAAGTGCCTTGCCGACTGGCTGGGCCGCCTCTCCAATAAAAACGCCCAGGGTGAGTATTACCTGACTGACGTTATTGCCATGGCCGTCAATGATGGCCTCGTGGTCGCGACTGCTCAGCCCGACGACGCCATGGAAGTGCAGGGCGCCAATGACCGTAAACAGCTTGCCGAGCTCGAGCGTCATTACCAGCAGCGCGAAGCCCGCCGACTCATGGCGTTGGGCGTCACACTGCGCGACCCGGCGCGTTTCGACGTTCGTGGCGACGTCACTGTTGGCCGCGACGTGATGATCGACGTGAACGTCATCCTTGAGGGGCGAGTCGTCATCGAAGACGACGTCTCCATCGGGCCGAACTGCGTGATCAAGGACAGCACCTTGCGCAAGGGCGCAATCATCAAGGCGAACAGTCACCTTGAAGGGGCGATCGTTGGCGAAGGCGCGGATGCAGGACCTTTTGCTCGTTTGCGCCCGGGCAGCGTGCTCGACGCCCGTGCCCATGTGGGTAACTTCGTCGAATTGAAGAATGCTCATCTGGGCGAGGGCGCCAAGGCAGGCCATCTGACCTATTTGGGTGACGCAGTGATCGGCGCGCGCACCAACATTGGCGCTGGCTCCATCACCTGTAACTACGATGGCGCGAACAAGCATAAGACGGTGATGGGCGAAGACGTGTTCATCGGCTCGAACAACTCGCTGGTCGCCCCTGTGCATATCGCGGCAGGCGCTAGCACTGCCGCTGGCTCTACCATCAATCAGGATGTGCCGGCCGAACAGCTTGCGGTTGCCCGTGCTCGCCAACGCAACATCGAAGGCTGGAAACGACCCGTGAAAATCAAGAAAGACTAAGTTATCCACAGGTCACATCGGCTGCTTGCCAGGCAGGCAGCTGATCCCGAGTCGCTAAACAACCATCCCTCTACAAAATCGTTTAACCATCCTCCCCAAAAATCCAACTCCCCCTTGACGTATATCTTTCGATGGGCTTTCATTGCGTTCGTTAACTTTCGAAACGAAACTTAAGGCAATCATGTCGAAACGTAACACGCCTCAACGCCGCCACAACATTCTTGCTCTGCTCAATGAGCAGGGGGAGGTAAGCGTGGACGAGTTGGCCAAACGCTTCGAAACGTCCGAGGTGACGGTCCGTAAGGATCTGGCTGCGCTCGAAAGCAACGGGTTGCTGCTTCGTCGTTACGGCGGCGCCATCCCGATGCCCCAGGAATTGATCGGCGAACCCGGCCAGCCCGTTTCCAGGTTCAAACAAGCCATCGCACGCGCGGCTGTTGCCCGCATTCGGGAACACGCACGGATCATCATCGACAGCGGCAGTACAACGGCTGCGATGATCCCGGAGCTAGGATTGCAGCCGGGCCTCGTGGTGATGACCAATTCCCTGCATGTCGCCAACGCGCTGGGTGAACTGGAGCACGAACCGGTCCTGCTGATGACCGGCGGCACATGGGACCCGCATTCAGAGTCGTTTCAGGGTCAGGTGGCGGAGCAGGTGCTGCGTTCCTACGACTTTGATCAGCTGTTCATCGGCGCCGACGGCATTGATCTTACCCGCGGTACAACCACATTCAACGAGCTTCTTGGGCTCAGCCGGGTGATGGCCGAAGTTGCCAGGGAAGTGATCGTGATGGTCGAGGCCGATAAGGTCGGTCGCAAGATTCCCAATCTGGAGCTGCCCTGGGGCAGCGTCCATACCCTCATTACCGATGACCGCCTGCCTCAAGAGGCACGCGAACAAATTCAGGCTCGCGGCGTAACCTTGATCTGCGCTGCTGTTTCCTAGGAGAAGAACCATGTGTGGAATTGTCGGCGCTGTTGCTGAACGGAATGTTACTGCCATCCTGCTGGAGGGCCTCAAGCGCCTGGAGTACCGGGGCTACGACAGCGCCGGCGTGGCGTTATTCAACAACGCTGGCGTGCTTGAGCGTTGTCGTCGGGTCGGCAAGGTCAGCGAACTGGAGCGGGCGCTCGCTGGCGAACCTGTCACAGGCCGCCTCGGCATC
Organism: Pseudomonas sp. GW821-FHT02H06; assembly: GCF_059421525.1. Classification (NCBI taxonomy): domain Bacteria; kingdom Pseudomonadati; phylum Pseudomonadota; class Gammaproteobacteria; order Pseudomonadales; family Pseudomonadaceae; genus Pseudomonas; species Pseudomonas sp. GW821-FHT02H06. Next base: position 363,526 of record NZ_JBWKVD010000003.1, on the reverse strand, counting down.
GCCCACACCCGTTGGGCGACCCATGGCGCACCGTTGGAGCGCAACGCTCACCCGCATTTTTCCAACGAGCAACTGGCGGTGGTGCACAACGGCATCATCGAAAACCATGAGCCGCTTCGCGAGCGCTTGAAGGGTCTGGGTTATGTGTTCACGTCTGACACGGACACCGAGGTCATTGTCCACCTGCTGCACCATAAACTGCAGGACACGCCCGATCTGGCCGCTGCTCTGAAGGCCACGGTGAAGGAACTGCACGGCGCGTATGGCCTTGCGGTCATCAGCGCACAACAACCGGATCGCCTGATTGCCGCTCGCAGTGGCAGCCCGCTGGTTGTGGGTCTGGGCCTTGGGGAAAACTTCCTCGCTTCTGATCAACTGGCGTTGCGTCAGGTGACGGACCGCTTCATGTACCTGGAAGAGGGTGACATCGCCGAGATCCGTCGCGACAGCGTGCAGATCTGGGACGCATCCGGCCTGCCCGTCGAGCGTGAGATCGTTCAGTATCACGAGGGCGCAGAAGCGGCGGACAAAGGCGAGTACCGCCACTTCATGCTCAAGGAAATCCACGAGCAGCCAAAAGTCGTGCAGCGCACCCTGGAAGGCCGCCTCGGTCAGCAGCAGGTTCTGGTGCAGGCATTCGGACCGCAAGCGGCGGAGCTGTTCGCCAAAGTACGCAACGTGCAAATCGTCGCCTGCGGCACCAGCTATCACGCCGGCATGGTCGCGCGCTACTGGCTCGAAGGCCTGGCCGGCATTCCCTGCCAGGTCGAGGTGGCCAGCGAATTCCGCTACCGCAAGGTCGTGGTCCAGCCGGACACGCTGTTCGTTTCGATCTCCCAGTCCGGCGAGACGGCCGACACCCTGGCCGCGCTGCGCAATGCCAAGGAACTGGGTTTCCTCGCCAGCCTGGCGATCTGCAACGTAGGCATCAGTTCGCTGGTGCGTGAATCCGATCTGACCCTGCTCACTCAGGCTGGCCCCGAAATCGGCGTCGCGTCGACCAAGGCGTTCACCACGCAGCTGGTCGCGCTGATGCTACTGACGCTGTCACTGGGTCAGGTCAAAGGCACGCTGGGCGCTGGCGTGGAAGCAGAACTGGTTGAAGAGCTGCGCCGCCTGCCGACCCGCCTGGGTGAAGCACTGGCGATGGACACGACGGTGGAGAAAATCGCCGAACTGTTCGCCGAGAAGAATCACACCCTCTTCTTGGGCCGTGGCGCACAATTCCCGGTGGCGATGGAAGGGGCGTTGAAGCTCAAGGAGATCTCCTACATCCACGCCGAAGCCTACCCGGCCGGCGAACTGAAACACGGCCCGTTGGCACTGGTGGACAGTGACATGCCCGTCGTCACCGTGGCACCTAACAACGAGCTGCTGGAGAAACTGAAATCCAACCTGCAGGAAGTGCGTGCACGGGGCGGCGAGCTGATCGTCTTCGCTGACGAACAGGCCGGGCTGGTCAACGGAGAGGGGACCCACGTGGTTTCCATGCCCCACATCCTCGACGCATTGACGCCGATCCTTTACACGATTCCGCTGCAACTGCTTTCGTATTACGTGGCAGTGCTCAAGGGTACGGATGTGGATCAGCCGCGTAATTTGGCGAAGTCCGTGACGGTGGAATAAGTTATCCACAGCGTACTGCGCTGGTTCTTAGGGAATCAGAGCAGTCGCAGATTGTTAATGTGTAGGCAAAGGAGGGCCTACACGTTGGACCGAATGCTTGATCTGCACCGGCCATCAGGCTGCTGGCCATGCTTCTCAAGGTTTCGCTCGCCGCGTCGATAGCTTCTCAAGTCAATGCGAGCGGCCTCCATGTTCAATACCCGGTTAAAAGATAAAATCCAGCAATTGGAAAAACGGCTGGGGGCTCTTGAGCAGGTCAAGGCGACGCTGGATCTCGAAACCGTGTCGGTCACCCTGGACGCGGCAGGCGTCATCCTTGAGGTGAATGCTCTGTTTGAAACAGAGCTGGGATTCACCCAGGCCGAGTTGTCCGGTCGTGCCCTCCGTGAGTTCAGTCCTTCAGAGCTGAGCGGAGACGTACATCAGCGCCGGGCTCTTGATGCTGTTGCCCAGGGCAAGCATTACAGCGGCACGTTGCGTCTGTGCAGCCGTGAAGGTCGACACGTCTGGCTACGGGCAATGGTCATACCCTTCGCAGGTGACAGCGGGCGGGTCGAACGCATCGTTTTGTATTCAAGCGTGCTGACGAGAACCATTGAAGCCTCCAGGGAGAATGAAGCGCTGGTGGGGGCTCTGATGCGCTCCACTGCCGTCATCGAGTTTTCTCTGGATGGGTTAGTGCTGGCAGCCAATCAGAATTTTCTGGACGCTATGGGCTATACGCTTCCCCAAATCCAGGGCAAGCACCACCGAATCTTTTGCATGCCATCCGACGCTCAGTCGGAAGAATATGATCGGTTTTGGCAGACCCTTAGACAGGCATCCTATGTCGCGGGAAGGTTTTGCCGAGTGGATAAACATGGCAACGAGGTATGGCTGGAGGCTTCCTACAATCCAATCGTGGATGCCAATGGCAAGCTGTACAAGATTGCCAAAATAGCCACCGTTATCACCGACCAGGTCACCCGCGAGCGCGCTGTATCCGAAGCAGCCGGCATGGCCCACGGCACGTCGGTTCGAACCAATGCCAGCGCACAGCAAGGCCGCGAAGTCATTCAGAACACCGTGACGACCCTCAATACACTGTCGGCGTTGATGGAAGATGCTGCCCATGGCATTGAAGCACTGGATGCCCAGAGCCAGGAAATCGGTACCATCGTCAAAACCATCGGCAGCATCGCGGACCAGACCAATCTGTTGGCCTTGAACGCAGCGATCGAAGCCGCACGTGCCGGGGAACAGGGCCGCGGTTTTGCTGTGGTCGCCGACGAGGTCAGAAACCTGGCCCTTCGAACCACTAAGGCGACGGCGGAGATATTCGAGGTCGTGAAAAACAATCAGGTTCTGGCGTCCAGCGCTGTGACCATGATCGGAAAAAGCAGGCAGCAGGCCGGGGCGGCGCTGGATTTCGCCAGTGAGGCGGACGAGGTGATCAAGGACATTCAGCAAGGTGCCAACAGTGTTGTGGTCGCCGTTGAGCAGTTCTCGGGTCAAGCCGGGCAATAATGATCTCTGCAGTGCTATCCATGATGTCCGCAACGAACGTTCAAGGTGCTTTCGCAGCGCAGGCCAGCGGCGGATCGCAGATTCCCAAGCCGACGGAAAATCGTGCGAGTCGTAGGCACCCACACATAAAACTCACCACAGTAAGCTTTAGGCGGCCTAAAACGCATTTAAGTGCGTATTAATTGACCTTCACATCGCGTTAATACTCAGCTTGGTTTACCTTAAGTCAGATAAGGTAAACCCAGGTGCGTTTTATGACTGACTTCTTCCCTGTGGCGTGCGCCGACAGCCTCGCCAGGATAGGGCTTCTGGTAAAGGCTCGACGCTTATCAGTAGGCTTGCGCCAAGCTGATCTCACAAGCGCGATCGGCATCTCGGCACATACGTTACGCAAGATCGAAAACGGCTCGGAACGGGTCGACTTGCGATCATTCATGCTGGTGCTATGGCGCCTGGGCTTGAGCGACCAGGTTTTCGCGCCATTGGACGGGATTGAAAAAACGTCTGAAATCACTCGCTATGGCAGCGACGAAGATGCGAAGGACGGCCTCGCAGCGCGACGGGTGCGGTTGGCGAAACCCAAGTCGGAGGACTTTTGATGTCTCGCGCCTATATCTATATGGAAGACCCCAAGACCAAAGACGTGGTGACGCTCGGCAGATTGACGCTCAAAGGCGCGGTGGGTGAGTTTCTTTATGCACCTGATCACGTGAAACGGAGTGGATGGGTGCCAGATCCCATCAACTATACGCTCAAAGGTCTGGCGAAATTCATTGAAGCCTGTGAAGCGGTTTACGACAGGCAGCTGGATGCCGAATCGCTCGTAACGCTAAACATACGGCAGCAGCGTTCGTCCCTCGGTGGAGCCAGGCCCAAGCGCACGCTGCAAGACAAAGGCATGCTGATCCTGGCCAAGCCCCGTGACCAGTTTGATGAGTATGATTTCCCCTCCATCGAATTTGCCTGCATGACCTTCGCCGCTTCCAAGGGCATGCACGTCGCAAACACCGGGTTGTGCGGACGGCGCCCATCGCATTCCGATGCTGAGCGCACTCACTTTGCTCGATTCAGACTGGAACGAACCGCGCCACCGCGACTGGCGGTATGCATCGGTGGCAGACGAGATGCGACGCAGAGGAGTCCCGGACGAGGACCTGCAAGAGCTGTTCAAACGCAGGTGCTACAACGCATTGGCCGCTCGAGTTGGGAAGATGAGCTCAAAGCTCATTACGGCAAATGGCTAAGGGGCACAGATCTGCACATGGCATGCGACGCCGTCAGCTCAACACGTATGACCCAGTGAAACCCACTCGCCGAGCTTCGTGAATCAAGCCACCTGGCTCGCGCTTTCAATCTCCCGGGCATGCCCCTTCGCTGTCTTGCCCGCCTGCTGCACAGCCCATTTCATGAACTCAGCAATCGCCCATTCTTCCCGCCGCTCTTTCGCGCAATAGACGAAATAGTCGAACTTGAGCTCCGCCGTGGCATTGGTGACCTGCACCAGCCGTTTGCTCTGCAATGCCTCGGACGCGAAGACGCTGTTGACCAGCGCGATGCCCTGGCCGGCGCAGGCCGCACTTATCAACAGGGACTCGTCGCCATAGCTGGAACCCTGAATCATCTTGCGGTTGCTCATGCCGAAGGCGTTCATCCAGACCTTCCAGTAGTTGCGCTCGGTGTCCTGCAGCAGCGGGAAGGTCAGGCAATCCTGCGGGCTCTCGATATTGCGCTGGGTGCTGAGCAGATGCGGGCTGCACACGGGGATCAAGTAGGACGACCACAAGTGCGTGGCGTGGTTTTCACAACTGGCGGCCATCTCGCGCTGGATGCAGATATCCACATGGCCGTGCTTGAGCTCCGACAGACCGTTACAAATCTGAATCGATATTTCGACGTTAGGGCAACGTTCCTTGAAACCACCCAGTGCCGGGATCAGCCACGAACTTGCGATGGTGGACGTCGTGCTGATCACCAGGCGCGTCTGACGTGGCGCCTTGAGTGCAGCGCGCGACCAGGCTTTTTCGATGACGTCAAAGGTGCCGGCGAGCTCGTCGAACAGGCTGCGTCCGGAAGGGGTAAGCTGGATGCCCTTGGCGTCTCGCTCGAACAGCCGCCTGCCGATCTGGTCTTCCAGCCCTTTGATCTGCTGGCTGATGGCGGCCGGTGACACACACAGCTGGTCCGCTGCACGTTTCATGCTCCCGGCCTTGCACACCTCAACGAACGTGCGGAGGGCTATCAACGGGATCGCTCTGCTCATCCTGCATACCTCGCCGTGAGAGTGCTGCCAGTGCGCCAGGTGATGGAAAAGCGTGTTGGAGTTGCCATCGGATGAATCCCCAAAGCGTTCTTATCACCCGAGCTTGGATATTTCAGGCACAGCCGGGCCCTGCCGGGTATTTACCCGGCGCCGAAAACAGTTGTGGATAACCTTGCTGTCAGGTTGTGGCGGCGCGGTCTTGAGGAACAGGTGCCGGCTTCGGCTTGCTTTGGCTCAACACGAACCAGACCGCCAGGCAGATGAGACCGCCGCCGTAAAGGTGTCCGGCGGAGACCTTTTCACCGAGGAACATCACGCCCCAAAGGACGCCAAATGGCGGAATCAGGAAAGTGACGGTCAGCGAGCGGACCGGGCCGATATCGGCGATCAGGCGGAAGTACAAAATGTAAGCACAGGCCGTGCACACGAAACCGACGGCTGCCAGGGACAGCCACACGGTTGAGTCGCCCCAGGTGGCTGGCGGGTTGACGGTGGCGGAGACGGCGAAGAAGGGCAGCAGAAACAGCGTCGCACCAATCTGGCTGCCGAACGCCACGAGTTTCGCGTCCAGGCCTCCCCGGTCGCCGATCCACTGACGGGTCAGGAATCCTGCAGCGCCGTAGCAACTGGTCGCGACCAGGCAAGCAATTGCGCCCATGACCACCGACGTGGTGAAAGTCACCGGGCCTGTCGTGGTCAGCAACGTTATCCCTAGCAAACCGAGAAATACGCCAACCGCTTTTTTGGGTGTCAGCGAATCATTGAAAAACACTGAGCCTATCAACACGCCCATCAAGGGTGTCGTCGCATTCAAGATCGCGGAATAACCTGCGGGTAATAACAAGGCCGCCATGCTGTACATCAAAAACGGAATGCCGGAATTGATGATGCCCAGGATCAAGGTGGATTTGAACTTGCCGTTGAACTCATGCCGGGTTCTTAAAATGGCCAGAATCACCATTAAGCCAATGGCGCCGAGCAACACGCGGAAGAAAGCGGTCGGCAACGCGCCCAATACGGGGGCAGCAACGCGCATGAACAGAAAACTGGCTCCCCAGATGGCAGCCAGAACAATCAGTCGAACATAGTCGGAGACTTTCATTGCGCTTCCTTTCTTGATCCGTATCGCCAATCCGCTGACCGAAAAGTTGTTGATTGACGCTCGTCGAGTCAGGGTGTGATGATTTGAGCAGTGTCTGGGGTGGTGCTCAAGCGAGCTTTTCTTAAGCACATTAGATTTTCTTAATCGAGGTCAGGCATGAAATTCCCGCCCCTGCACGCGCTGTTGTGTTTTGAAGCGACGGGGCGCCACGCCAGCATGAAAGGCGCGGCAGGTGAGCTGTTCGTAACCCCTGCGGCCATTAGCCAACAGATCGCCAAGCTCGAAAAAGCCGTGGGCGTCACGCTGTTCATCCGCAACACCAAGCGCCTGGAGCTGACTGCCGAGGGCAAGATCTACCTGCGGGCCATTCGTCCCGCGCTCGGGCAGATATCCGACGCCACCCAGCGTCTGATGAGCGACAACGGCCCCAATACAATCACTGTGAGCTGCACCAGCGGATTTGCGATGCAATGGCTGCTGCCCCGCCTGCCTGATTTCCAGGCCATCTGCCCCGGCATCGAGGTGCTGATCAGCACCACCAACCGGCTGGTTGATTTGCTCGGCGACGGTGTCGACTTCGCCGTGCGCCACGGCCTCGGGCGTTACCCCGGTCTGGAAGTGGAGATGCTGATCAACGACCGACTGCAGCCTGTCTGCAGCCCCTCTCTGCTGCCGGATTCCCGGTATCTTTCCTCGCCCATTGACCTGAAAAGCTACAACCTCTTGCACGACGAACACCGCGAGGACTGGGCGTTGTGGCTCCGTGCAGTGGGTATCGAAGACGGCGAGGCGGCCGTACACAAAGGTTCGGTGTTCGTGGATTCCAACGGCGTCATCGAGGCAGCGCTGGCGGGAATGGGCATTGCGCTGGTGCGCCGTTCGCTGATTCGGGAAGAGCTGGCGTCTGGTCGTTTGGTCGTGCCGTTTCGCGCGACGATCGACACGCCCATCGCCTATTACCTGGTGTATGACGAGACGGCCATTCTTCCCAAATCCAGCAAACTATTTCGGGACTGGCTGCTGTCCCAGGCCAACGCCAGTCAGCGTGAATTCACCACGCGATAGTTCGCGCTCACGTATACCCGCCCCCCGCGTTGGTTAGTTATCAAGGCAGTTAAGTCCTGCTTCAGTGTCCACGGGTGATACACCCACGCCTTTAAAACCAGGCAACTCGCTGATTATCAAAACAATTAAGCCAAGACCCGTTAAGTCAAACTTAACCGCTGATTGCGGATTTCTAGTTTGCCCCGTCGCGCGCTTTTCTTCAGTTTGTCCCTTAACTGGCACGTGCCCGTCAGCTCAGTCTGGCGCCGATAAAACAGCGAGCAGGATGCTCTGGCTGAAGGAAACCCTCATGACTGATTTCGATATTTTTCGCCCGATGGCGTGGGACAAACTGGTTCATGAATATGACCTGGATGGTGCGAGGTTACTGCCGTGGAACGGCTATCCGACGCCCATTGGTGGTGGCTGGTGCGTCGTGCGCCCGCACACCAAATCCTTGTCGCATACGCAGATAGACCAGGAATTCTTTATCGGCATCAAAGGCACCGCCCAGTTGATTGTGGGGGATCAGACGTACCCGTTCACCATGGGTGACATCGCCGCCATTCCCAAACACACCGATCACTATGTGTTCAACGACACCGACGAAGACTTCCACTTCTACGTCGTGTGGTGGGACCGTGACTCCGCCAACCGCTTCCTCGATGAAGATGCCCAGCAGGCAATGGCTGCCGATGAGTTCGCCCTGCACAAAGCGACCATTCATGACGTGTCCGATCAGAGGGCGTCGTGATGGGCAAGTTACTCGTCACGATCACGCCGCCGACGCCAAATGGTGATTTGCATATTGGTCATATGGCGGGGCCTTTTCTCGCGGCAGATATCTACACCCGTGCCCAACGTCAACGCGGCCACGATTGCACCCTCGTTTCATACTCCGATGACTATCAGTCCTACATGTTGCGTCGAGGTATCGAACTGGACCGTGCGCCTCAAGCGCTGGCGCTGGAAAACACTGACAAAATCAACGACACGCTGAAGAAGATGGGCATCCAGGTGGACTTCTGGATGCGCCCGGATCGCAACAGTTACTTCAAGAACGCCGTCGAGGAGATGTACGAGTACGCGGTTAAGGCGGGGGCCATTTACAAAAAGGTCAGCCAGGAACCGTACTGCGAACACTGTGACAAGTGGGGTTACGAAGCATTTGGCCGGGGTAACTGCGATCACTGTGGCTCGGACTCGGATGCCAGCCAGTGCGAAGAGTGCGCGCACACGCCCAATGCCTCGAAGATGAGTAACTTCCGCTGCAAGTTATGTGCGACGCCCATGATCTGGCGTCCCATTGAGCGTGAATTTCTGGCGCTGTCGAATTTTCGCAACCACCTCAAAAGCACGTTCGAACATGCGCCGCTGCGGCCTTTCATCCGCCGTTTCCTGGAGGAGGAATTCGAAATCGGTCCGGTGGACTGGGGCATCACCCGGCCTCACGACGGCGGGCTGGATCTCAAGCCGGATGGCAGCCGGCGCATACATACCTGGGTCATGGGCCTGTCCGGTTACCTGGCGGCCTTTCGCGAATACCTGAACGAACACAAGCTTGCGCCGTGGGAGTACGACGAATACTGCCGCTCCGGCAAAGGCCGGCTGGTGCACTTTCTGGGTTATGACTGCGCCTTCAGCCACATGATGGTTTACCCCTCGCTGCTGCAGACCATGCACGGCTATCGCATGCGCCAGACCTTCTACACCAACCAGTTCCTGACCTTGAACGGCAAGAATCTTTCCACCAGCCGCAACTATGCGATCTGGGCGCGAGACCTGGTGGCAGACGCCTGTACCGATAGCGCGCGCTTCTATCTGGCGCTGATCGCGCCGGAGCAGGACACCGATGACTTCGATGTCGAGAAGTTCTCCGCCTGGCGTGAGCAAACCTTCAACGAGGTGCTGGTCAAGCTGGCCGCCCAGGCCGAGCGCGAGCGGGTGGACGGCGACAGCCTGAAAGTCAGTGCGGCGGACGCGGCGGCCCTCAAGATTTTGGTAGCGCGCTGGTTCGAAGTGACGTCGGTGGATCACTTCAGCATGAAGGGGCTCGCGGTGCTGCTGTCGGACATCATCAACGCCGCCCGTGATCGTCAGACCCTCGGCAAGCGGATTCTGCCGTACATGGCGCTGATCGGTGCCATCGGCGCGCCGGTGTTCCCGGACCTGGCGAAACAGATCCTGCGCTATTGCCGCTTCACTGAAAACGAAGTCCTGCAGCAGCTGGTGTATGTCAGTGCGGTCGAGTACGAAATCTGACCGAGAGGCGCGCGAAGACGATGAAAACTTCATTTGATGTGATCGTGATCGGAGCCGGCATCATTGGCGCTTCGATTGCAGCGGCGCTGGTCGAAAGCGGCCTCGATGTCGCGCTGATGGAGAAAGGCATCGCTGGCGCCCAGGGCGCAACGCGGGACACCGGCGGCATTGTTCGCGCTCTGGAGCTGGACGCCGCGCTGCGTCCGTTGACCCGGCGCGTATCACTTCACGGCAATTCCGGCATCGTCCACGCCCTCTACGAGAGCGCACTGAACCGCAGTGGCGTCGCTTACATCGCCAGCGCCGAGGTGTGTGGGCAATACCTGGAAGCGGTGGACAGCGAAGGGTCCGAGAGCATTGAGTTGCACGCTTGCGTCGACGCTTTGGATAACGGGCGTTTCTCGTCATTTTGTGTCGGCGAATGCCTGCTTATCGAACGCAGTGGCGGCACGGTGGATGCCCGCGTCACGGTGTCGAATCTGTGCCGCTACGTCAGTGAAAAAGCGACGTACCTCGATCACCTGGCTGTCGACCGCTGCGTCGAACTGGACGGCTATGTTCAGGTTCATGCCGGCAAGCTGTGCCTGGAAGCGACCTGGGTCGTCGATGCCTGTGGCGCCAGTGGCCCGTTGCCCCGGCCGCACAACGCCGTGCACGTGCGGACGATTCCATTCACGCGCTTCGGCTGCGATCAGGCCCCGAGCATGCCGATCATTGCTCACCATCTGAATACCTACCTGCTGCCGCTGGGACGCAATCTCGTGCAAGTGGGCGGCCAGCGGCGCCAGCGTGCAGAACATGCGGATCAACTGAACATGTCGCCGCTGGATAACGAGCTGGACGTCATGGACCGCGTCTCTCGTCTGGGCTACGACCGGCACCACAGTTTGCCGGTGGTCACACAGGTCGGCTGGGACGCGTACACCGAAGACGGCCGCCCGCTGATCGGCCGTTCCAGCGCCAACAGCCATGTGTTTCTCGCCACCGGGTTTTGCGGCATCGGTTTCAAAATGGCACCCAATGTTGCCGAGCTGCTGGCGTTCGAGCTGAGCGGATTGATGTCCGGCGTGTCGATGGATGCGGCTTATAGATCGGTCATGGAAGCGTTCCGCCCTTCGCGGTTTGCCGAGGTCGCCTTGTCATGATGCGCCTGGGTATCTGCGCGGCACTCGACGTCGGCACCACACTGCACGCGCGTGGTTTCTTGCGCAGCGTGTACCTGTCCAGCCATCTGTTTCCCCACGTGCGCCGCGCGCGACATTTCTACTTTGATGACGGCGCGAGCGCAGCGGGCGGCCGTGCGGCGGCGAGGCATTTCATCGACGCGAAAGTGGATGCTGTGATAGGTCACTTCGCTTCGGACTCCGCTGCAGCAGCAGTGGAAAGTTATGCACAGGCGGGGATTCCGCTGATCTTGCCCGCGTCTACCTGCGCAGCCTTGACCCGCGCTGGAGAAACCACGTTTCGCATCTGTGCGTCTGATCGGCTCCTTGCCACACGGTTGATCGAGTTTGCCGAATCTGAAGGCCTGCGCCGGCTCGCTTTGTTCACTGACCCGAGCCTGCACGGGCGCCAGCAGATGCAGGAGCTGCATGCAGCTGCGCAGTTATCCACCGTCGAGCTGGTAGACGATGTGAATAACGCCGACGCTCTGGTGTTTTGCGGACGTTTAAGAGCCAGCCGCCAGTTCCTTGTGGATAACCGCGCTGCTGGCTGTGAATTGCCGATCTTCTTCACCGACGACGCCGCATCTCCTGCGCTGGTGGAAGGGATGGCGCAAACCGGCACGGTGTATGTCATCAGCTTCCCCATCGCGGGAGATCTGGCTGAGGCGCAGTCGTTCGATGCGACTTATCAACAGATCTACGCCGAACAGGCGCCGGTTTACGCCGTCGAGACGCTTGCGGCATTTGCTCTGGTCGACCGAGCCGCCGCTGATCAGCGCGGACTGCTCGATGCGCTGCGCTTCGATCAATTTGCCACCCCTGCCGGCCCTGTCAGTTTCAGCGACGGGGAGAACGATCACGCCCGGGTTTCGCTGTGGGTCTACACCGACGAGCACGTCCACGAGCGACGTCTGCTGTGTTGAAGGGGCCTGCCCAAAAGCTCGCCACATCTTTTGCAACTTTCAGGAAGAATGACCATGACTCAGTATGAAATCGAAGGTGTGCGTGAAACGCTTGACGTCGTTTCGATCGGGTTCGGCCCGGCCGGTATCGCACTGGCCTGTGCGCTGGAAGACGAGGCGGAAGACAGCGGCCGCAAGCCTTTGCAGCGCGTGCGTTTCTTCGAAAAAGGGCGTGATTCGACCTGGCATGGTGCGTTTCTGCTGGCGGGCACCGACATCAACCACCATGTGTTTCGAGACCTGGTGACGCCGCGCAATCCGCGCAGTCGGTTCTCCTTCGCCATGTACCTGAAGGAGAAGGGTCGTCTGCACACGTTCGGCCTGCTTGGGCGTCCGGCCAGCCGGGTGGAATGGTCCGACTACATCGCCTGGGTCGCTGCGCAACTCAAGGATTACGTGGCCTACGACGAAGGCGTGCTCGACGTATTACCGGTGGCGGAAAAGGGCATCCTGAAGGGTGTTGATGTCGTCACGGCCAAGGGCACTTATCGCACCAAACGGCTTGTGCTTTCCCACGGCAGCCTGCCCCGGATACCGGAGGCGTTCAGCCCACATCTCGGCGGCCGTGTCTTCCACACATCCCAGTATTTGAAAAACATCCACCTCGGTGGCGGTCCTATCGCGCAGCGCTGGCTGGTGCTGGGCTCGGGTCAAAGCGCGGGGGAGGCGGTCACCCACCTGCTCGGCGCCGCCCCCACCACGCAGGTCCATTCGGTGCACCGCGGCGTGGGTTTCAAGGTGGGACAGCTCGGGCAGTTTCCCAACATGGCCTTCCTGCCGGAGCACATCGACTATTTCCACGACCTTGAGCCCGGCAGGCGCAATCGGGTATTCGAAGAGATCCGGTCGACCAATTACGCAGGCATCGACGTCGACGAGAGTCAGGCGCTTTACTCCTTCCTGTACGAAGGCGAGGTCACCGGGCACCGACGTCTGAACCTGCATGCCTGGTCCGAAGTGGCCTCGGTGGAAAAAGTGGGCGATGCCTATTCGGTGGTGCTGCGTGACAGCAATACCGGCATTGAAACCGTGCTGTATGTCGACGGGATTGTCTTGGGTACGGGGTATGAGCAGCTCGCAGTGCCGCCTCTGCTGACCCTGCTGCAACCCTGGCTGGTCCGCGACGAGGACGGCACCCTTGCGGTCGACCGGCATTACCGCGTCGCCCTGCAGCACAGCGAGGGCGTGCAGATTTTAGCGAACGGCACGTCGGAAAAGACCCATGGCATCAGCGACGCTCAGTCGTTTTCCATGGTCGCCCTACGTGCGCAGCACCTGACCGATGCGTTGCTGGCGACCCAGCCCCGGCAGCGCGCGCCGGTGGTGACCATGCCGAGCTACACCCGGCCCGCACACGTCGAGGCGCGGCCATGAATTTCATCTCCCACATCGTCGGCGATTCGAACTTCGTCAGGGTAAAAGGCCTGGGTTTTGAAAACCTGCATTTGAAGCTTGAGTCATGCAACCCTGCGGGCTCGATCAAGATGAAGACCGCCATAGGCTTGATCGACTCCTATGCCGAACGCCGACTTATCCACAAGGACACCGTGCTGATCGAGTCCTCGTCCGGGAACCTCGGCGTAGCGTTGGCGATGATCTGCGCCGAGCGCGGTTACAAGTTCTGCTGCGTCGTCGACCCCAACACCAACCTGCACAACATCAAGATGATGGAAGCCTTTGGCGCACAGATCGTCATCGTCACCGAGCGTGATGACAACGACGGCTATCTGGGCACGCGCATTCGTTACATCCGCGATGCCGTGTCCCGTGATCCCCGTCATCTGTGGCTCAACCAGTACAGCAACCCGGCCAACGCGCGCACCCATGAACACACCACGGCGCGCTCGATTCATATCGCCTTCCCGGCGCTGGACTACCTGGTCGTCGGCGCTGGCACCACCGGCACCTTGATGGGCTGCGTACAGTACTTCCGCAAGCATTCGCCGCGCACCAAGATCATTGCGGTAGACAGCGCGGGTTCGGTGACTTTCGGTCAGGCACCCGGCCCGCGCTTCATCCCGGGACTTGGCTCCAGCCAGATGCCGCCGATATTCCGCGCCCATCACTTGCACAAGCAGCAAGTGGTGGATGAGCGCGCCACGGTGGCCATGTGTCGCTGGCTGGCGAAATCCAATGGCGTCCTGGCCGGCGGCTCCACCGGGACCGTGGTGGCCGGGTTGGCCTCGCCCTCGCTGGGGATTCCCAAAGACGCCGTTGTCGTGGCGATCTCCCCGGACGCCGGCGAGCGTTACCTGGAAACCATCTACAACGATGATTGGGTCATGCAGAAGTTCGGCCGCGCCGAGCTGAATGCGCTCAGCTCGCAACCGATCACCCGGTATCTGAAGCAGTACGTCCACACGTTCGAGGGAGAAGCGCTGAATGTCTGACTTTCACGTGATCCCCGGCGCAGTCATCAAAGACATCCTCGACAGCCACGCCCACGACATGGTGCGGCGCATCGAGCAGGTGTATCTGCAGCACCACGACGGCCAGACGCTCAACCCGGACAGCTACTTTCTGCGTTTCCCTCAACAGCCTGCCAACCGGATCATCGCCCTGCCTGCGGCGCTGGACGGAGAGGACGCAGTGGCGGGAATCAAGTGGATCTCCAGCTTTCCCGGCAATGTCGCGCAGCAGAAGCCGAGGGCGTCAGCCGTTGTGATCCTCAACGACCGCGAAACCGGCTATCCCTATGCCTGCCTGGAAGGCGCGCAGATCAGCGCGGTGCGAACGGCCGCCTCGGCGGTGTCAGGCGCTTACTGGCTCAACGGTCAGTCACGTAAGGCTGCGTCGGTAGGATTTATCGGCGCAGGGGTCATTGCCCGCAACATCGCGCGCATGCTCGGCGTCGAAGGGTGGGGCATCGGCCACGCCGTTGTGCATGATTTCGATGCGGCATCGGCGGACTCTCTGACTGGCTTTATCGAACGTAACGACTTATGCACAGCCCGGACTGGGTCATTGGAGCAAGCGCTGGCGGCAGATCTGGTGATCTTCGCCACCACGGCCGGCGAGCCGTACGTCAAACCAACCACGACGTTTCGCGCTGGGCAGGTCGTGCTGAACATCTCGTTGCGGGACATCGCGCCGCAGTTGCTGCTGGAGGCGAACAACCTCTGTGACGACATCGAGCACTGCATGAAGGCCAACACATCGCCGCATCTGGCCGAGCAATTGACCGGCGGCCGCGCTTTTATGAACGGCACGCTGGCCGGCCTCATCCGTGGCGAGGTCGAGCTTGATCCTGCGAAGCCCTCGATCTTCTCGCCTTTCGGCCTGGGCGTGTTGGACCTGGCGTTGAGCAAATTCATCGTCGACACCGCACTGGCAGAATCCCGTGGCATCGCCATTGACTCGTTCTTCGGAGAAACCCTGAGATGGAACTGAGCGCAGCGCTGGCCGGCGAAAAGTTATCCCCAACCTTGGACAAACCCGTCGTCAGGATCGGCATCGTCGGTTGTGGCTCACGCGGGCTGACAGTGCTGGAGCGTATATGTGCGCTGGCGAGTAACACGGCTCGGCGCATCGAGGTAAACGTATTTGATCCCCAGCCTCCGGGGCCAGGTTTGCATGCCGTCGACCAGCCTGAATACCTGATGCTCAACACTGTTGCTTCGCAGATTTCGATGTTTCCAGACACGGCCGCCCTCGACGGGCACACAGGACGCCAAGGACCCAACTTTTACGAATGGTGCCTGCGTTTTAAATCGACTGAACGCAGCGTACGACCCAACGAATTCCTGCCGCGCCGCTGGCTGGGGGAGTATCTGGCGTGGACTTACGAGGAAGTCGTTCGCAGTCTGCCGGGGAACGTGCGCGTCGTTCATCATCCGCACGCTGTGGATAACATTGAGCACACCGACATGGGCCAGTTTGTTCTGTCCACAGCCGAGGTGGAGTGTTCTGTGGATTGGCTGGCAATCACAGTGGGTCATGCGCGGCGGTTGCAGGATGATGATAAGGAACTGCCCGGAGCGTTCGTAAAGGACGCACATCTTGATTCGCGTGGTTCCAAGTTATCCACAGAAGCGGTTGGCATCGAGGGATTGGGCCTGACCGCCATGGACGTCGTTGCCGATCTGACGGTTGGTCGCGGAGGCCAATTCACCAAACGGGCGGAAGGCTTACGTTATAAGCCCAGTGGGCGAGAGCCGCGTATCTATATGTTCTCGCGCAGCGGTCTGCCGTACCGCACACGGCCGGACATCGTGCTTCATCGGACGTCGAATGCGGCACTGATTTTTACATTGTCGGCTGTCGCTAATCTGCGAACGGAAAACCCTGCCGGATTGGATTTCGAGCAGCAGGTCCTGCCGTTGATAAGGGCTGAAATGCTCGCGGAATACTTCGGGATGATCGCTTCCCAAAAAGGCGAATCGGCAGTGAGGATCAAAGCGGAAGTTGCGCGCGCGTATCACTCAGGCCGGCTTGAAGCCGTGTCGGCAGAAATGGCATCCCGTTTTGATGCGCCTCCGCTGGACGAGGCTGTGTATAACCCCCGCGTGTCGACCATTGAATCTGCGGATTATCCCCAGGCCATGCGCGCTTTTATCGAGCGCGATATCGGGCAGAGCTGTTCAGGACTTGATGCAAGCCCCATCAAAGCCGCGATCGAAGTGTGGAGAAGTTGCCGTGAGCAGCTGCGTCGGGTTGTGGATAACCGAGGACTTAAAGCGGCTTCAAAAATTGTCTTCTTTGGAGAGTACGCACCCCACGTCAATCGAATGGTGGCCGGGCCGCAGAAGGAACGTCATCAGGAGCTGCTGGCCTTGGCCGACGCGGGAGTTGTCCACTGGGTGCGGCATTCTCAAGTTATCCACAGTGCAGACGGGGTAGGGCCCAAGGTGGTTCTCGCGGGCAATCTGTCGGTGCCCTTGCATTGTATTATTAGGGCCCACGTTAGCACCGCCTGTGACAAATCGTCGCTGCCAAAGATCATTCGCTCGTTAAAGAGCATTGGAATTATCCACAGCCTGACCGAAGATGGAGAGGGCGTGCTCGTCGACAGTGAAGGCAAAGCACAACCGAATCTGTGGATAACCGGCCCTCTTGTTGAAGGCTCCACTTATTACAACCACTACATCCCGTCTTCGGGCAGCTATTCCCGTGCCTTCGTCGACGCCGACCGAATCGCCCGCGAGATGTTGGGGTTGAATGTTGAGGTCAAATCGACGGTTTAGAGGCTATCTTCAGCGCTCTACCGCATTCGCGCATGAGAGACGCCTAGAAAGGTTTGGTGGCGATGACCTCTAGAGCATGCTGCTGCTTCAGCATCCACGAGGCGGATGCTCTGCACCGAGCTTCTACCAGTCCGATGATGATGCAGAAGTCGGCTTGGAGATCTCGACTGAAAATAGGTTCGTGGTGGGCAATGCGATTTCTGAGCAGTCGCACGTTGTTCAGGTTTTCAAATATCTTCTTGCGGTTTTCTGAGGTCGTATTGGCGGGCTCCAGGTTGGGAAAGACTTGGATAAGACACGAGTTCCAGATTCGATCGTCATGTCGGCTGGTAAACATTTTCTCCCAGAATACGAATTTTAGTTCGGCGACAATCTGGCCCGCAGTGCTGCGCTTCGACTTAAGGCGCTGCAGGTCTGTTAGCGGGTTATAGCCGGGGCCTGCGCACCGAGGAAGGCTGCGTTCGAAGCCAGAACTCCATGGCCAGGAGGGTCCGTGAATTAGTTCTAATGCGTCAGCATCGGCGTTGCGAACAACGACTTCACATATATGCAGGGGTGTAAGCAGTGCGCCCGATACGCGAGCATTCCAGGCGTAAAGTGCCAAAGCCTCTTCACCCCCGAACCCGGCAGCCGCAGCCGCACTTCGATACGTTGCCATCCGAGCCGATGAGAGGGCGGTCGAGACAGCGCAGGCTTTTTGCATTGACTTGATAAACCTATGTCCATATAGTTTTTTCACTAGCCACGGGACACGCGGGTGCATGCACCTCCCCCCGAGGACAGACGAAGTAACAAGAACCCCACCTCACGGTGGGGTTTTTTTTGAGGTCGGCATTGTACTTTCCAGATCTGGGATGCGCGCTGTCTACTGTTCCAAGGTTACAAAATGGCTGGCTCATCGATCGGGCTGCTTTCACTTCGCCCCCTGCATCCCCGGCAAATACTTGCGTCGAATGCGCTCCAGCTCCCCCGTCTTGCTCAGGCTGTCGATCGCGCTATTGATCCGCGGCAACCACGAGGCGTATTGCGGCTGGAGCTTAAATACCAGCGGCGCTTCGCTGAGTCGTGCGCCCTGGGCGAACTGGCCGGGATCGAGGTCATTGCTTGAAATCAGCTCATCAAAGATGTCGTCGACCATGGCGATGGCGTCGACGCGTTTGCTCTGGAGCAGCTTGATCAGCGCTTCGTCCTTCGAGGTTTCCAGTCGGGTCAGGCGGCGCTGCTCGATGGCCGGGTCGAGTGCCCGGTAGTTGTAGCCCCGAACCATGCCGATGGTCAGGTGTTCCAGTTGTGCGATGGTCTGGCTGCGGGCAGGGTGGTCGGCCAGAAAGTACAGGTGCTCTCTAACCGTGGAATAGGGCTTGGAGAACACGTATCGACGTTGCTCCTCGGGGCTGTTCCAGATCAGTGCGTCGGCGTAATTGATATCGATCTCGCCCTTGCGCAGCATCGACTGCAGGCGATTGACCGGGTAGCTGACGAAGGTAACGTCCAGCTTGGCCAGCTTGGCCAGCTTCGTCACGCGTCGCGCGATGTCGATGGAGATCCCCGCCAGATGGCCGTCCTTGTCCTCGTAGGCATACGGCTTCCACTGAGCTCCGCCCGCGACGTACGGCTCAGCCACGGCTGGCAGCATGAGCAGCCCGAGCAGACTGCCAACGATGAATCTTCCCCGAAGCCCCATACGTTCCTCCGGCAGCGTGTCTGCCCCAAGCCGTAAGGTAGCAGTAAGACATGTCCAGAAAATGTCGTATTGCCACTATCTGAATCTACCGCACATAAAAAAACCCGCGCTGACAGGTCAGGCGGGTTGGAACAGGTGCGGTCTTAAGGCGTCGCGGCTCAGGCGTCAGGGCTTAGGCGAATGATTTTCGGAAACTCCGTCAGCGTCAGCCGGGCCGAGCAGCGCTGGGCGTCGCACACCCACTGCTGCGGGGAGTCGGTCATGCCCTTGTCCGGTGTCTGCGTGTCGAGGATGCGCACCGGCTTGTTTTTCATGGCGGGGGCGCTGATGGTGACTTCGTGCTCCCGACCGCTGACCCACGCCACCAAAATGCGCTCGCGTCCATTGCTGAATGCCAGTTGGAAGACGCCGTCGGACTGCAGGCTGTTTGCCGGCTCGTAGGTGAACTGAGGCAGATAAGGGCTGATGGCCTTCAGTACGGAATAAGCCGGTTTCGCACGGAGATCGGCATCAAGCAGGCCAAAGTTGTGCTCCTGCTCGGTGCGGTTGGTGCCATCGTTGATCAGGTCATACCACCACATGCCTTTGACATTCGGCACCGTGCGGATGAGGAAGTACGCGCGGGCCAGGTACGCAGACTGGCGCTCGGCGCTGACGCCGCAGTTGCCATTGTGGCTTGGCCAGCTCATCTCGGTCAGATACAGCGGCACCGGCCTCCCAACCTTGGTGCTGATTCGACGGTCCAGATCACGCATCCAGCCGATCCAGCTTTCCGGCGTGTTGCGGTAGCTGCCTTCGCAGTGCACGTATGGGTGCAGGGAGATGCCATCGGCGTACTTCATCACCCCTGCAGCCAGGATACGGTCGACGAAGCCACTCTTGATGCCCATGGTCGTTACGGCGCCAGCGAGTACCAGCGCCTGGGGATTGTTCTTGCGAACGATCGGTGCCGCGTCACGGACCAGCGTGACGTAGTCATTGCTCAGGCGCGGATCGGTCGGGCCGTCAAGGTCCCACTCGTTCCAGACCTCATAGAACCTGACCGGACTGCCCAACTGGCGGGTGAGGTAGTCCACGTATTTCAGGTACGGAATCTTGACCGCAGGTATGCGCGGCTTTGCGCCCCCTTGATATGAGCTGCCGTAGCCAAGAATGACCATCGGTGTGAGATTCAGTCCCTTGGCAGTGCTCAGCCATGCGCGCCAAGGCGCAATGATCTGCATCTGGCCGCGCACAGGTTCGGCCGTAGACCAGAAGGCGTCATCGCGAATGGACGTGACGCCCGCCACGCTTGCCATCTGAAGGCTGCGCAGCGGTTGCCCGGTGTTATTCATTGAATGGGTAGCGACGCCGACGATAAACGGCTCGGCCACGGCGACATTGGCCGCGCACAGGGCGGCCATCAGTGCCAGGCCGCTCAGGCCGATGCTGCGAAAGCTCATGGGATTGCCTCGGTCAACTCAGGCCCGGGAGGCCGTTCCACGTGGGCAACTCATGGGGCTTTGGGGCCCGCAGTCTGCCCCGCGATTTCATGGCCAGTGCATGGCCGATTGCCATGCCCAGAAACATGTTCGCGAGGGTAACTTCCAGCGTATCGGTCGTCCAGCTGACAATGCAGATACAAAAACTCGTCACCAGCAACGCCTTGCCATAACGGCTGATACTGTCGGCCAGGATGAAAAACAACGGGATGTGCAGGGCGTAGAGAAACAGTCCGACCAGGCCAAACGTCGCCCACAGGTACACCACGGTGCTGTCGGACACCATGAAGATGTCGGCGCCGACAACCGGGAAAGCGGCGACGGCACTGCCAACCAGCCCGAAGCCCACACCCGTGAGCGTTCGATCCTCCTCCATCAGCGTCCGAATGACGTTCGGCCAGGTGTTGATCAGCCGGTCGTAGATGGACGCCAGCGAACTGGTGGCCGAGATCTTGTTGGCATCGAAGTCGGTCATCATTGCCACGAAGGGCAGTGACATGCCGAGTACAACCGCAACAACGATGGTCGCGCGTACTGTCCAGCGAAACCGCAACATCAGCAGCAGACCCGTGCCGCCGATAAACGCCAATGCTGGCGCCTTGCTGGTGGTCAATATCACCCCGGCCAGACCGATCACGCAGACCACCAGCCCCAGCAATTTCGAGCGCAGGGTCGCCATCAGGTACAGACTGAGAATCGAGATGATGATGGCCAGTGAGCTGGAGATTCGCGCAAATCCGGCCGGGCGGTCCATGTCTTCGGAAGTCCATGCGGTGTTGGCGCTCAGCTCGGTGCCGCCCACGGTGTAGCTGTAGCCCTTCCACGGCAGACTGACGTACCGGTCGAGGGCAATGCCGCCCAGCGAAGCCAGCAGACAGAAGGCAATCGCCCACATGAACAGGCGCTTGTGGCGAATGATCTGGTCACCGCAGGCGATCCCGAAGAGCAGCGGGCTGATCCCGTACAGCGCAAATGCGAAATTCCCGGCCTGGGCGCCATTCAACGCTGCCCATCCCGCCGACAGCAACAGCACCAGCAGACTCAACCAGACGCCCGGCCCGGCTTTGAAGCTGCGCAGCTCCAGCGCGAAGAACAGCAGGCAGGCGACCTTCGGGGCGTAGAGCAATACGGAGATCCCTGCCTGATCCAGATAGAAACGCAAAGCCCCGTTGAAGGTCTCGACCAGCATCAGGCTGATCGCGACCAGCGCGATCGCCGTGGATTTATCGAATGAAAGTAAAGAAGGTTTTTCAACGTAGACGGGGGAAGTCGACATCATGTGCAGCCCCTCGGGAGCATTTGTACGTGTGATAAGCGTCAGCGTGCGAGCAGGCCGCCAGGCGAAGAAAAGCTACCGCCCGGCCAAGCAGCGATAACCGTCGATGGCGTGCAGCGGCGATGATTTGGGTGATCGCAGCGGGGGAGGAGGAGGGCGTTTCGGTCCCCTCGCGAGCGGTGCGACAGGGATATATCAGCCGCAGATTGGAGGGCTGTCAATCAATTAGTCAAATTTACGGACATATTTAATGATGGCTAAATATCTGTATTCGTAACTTATTGATTTATATAGCGGATAGAAAATTGACGCTGTTAAAAGGAGAAGAAATCCTAGCCTGCTGGCCACTATCTATGACTCATTTTCGTTACAGGTACGGCGTATCCACCGCTGGATATCCAGCGGCTGATACGCCGTTTCGCGAGCAAGCTTGAATCCCGTTACGTCCTTAGTCGATCAAACTCAGGTGTAGCGGCGCTTGTCCGGTGCGGGCGGGAAATACTGGTACAGCCAAGTCTCGCTCAACGTGCGATCACCGGTTTTGATGAACATGCGCATCTCCACGGGCTCTACGGAGTCGCTGGTCGGGTACCAATCGAAGGTCACGCGGAACCCCTTGATGTCCGGCAGCACCAGCACATTGAAATCCTGGACTTTGCCGTGTGACACAGTGACCACCGGCTCGATGCCCGAACCTTCCGGCAAGCGGTCCAGCCCGCCGCCATTGAAGTCCACGGCAAAACGCCGCGCCCAGACTTCCGGGTAATGCTCGCCCGGAGCCCAGCCTTCGATGAAACCGCCCATGCCTGAACGCGTCGCGTGCACTTGAGCCAGCGGTGTGCTGACCGGGGGCAGGGGGCTCCAGTAGAGCTTGTAGCCGTAGTTCATCGACATCCCGGCCTTGACTGGCACTTTCGGGTTCCAGAACGCGACGATGTTGTCCAGGGTTTCGCCTGTGGTGGGCAGTTCCAGCAGATCAATCGAGCCCTCGCCCCATGCCGTCGTCGGCTCGACCCACAGGCTTGGCCTGCGGTGGTACCAATCCACGGTGTCCTGATAGGTCTTGAAGTCGTGGTCGGTCTGCACCAGACCGAAGCCTTTCGGGTCTTTGTCGGCGAAGGCGTTGAACTGGATCTTGGCCGGATTATTGAGCGGGCGGCAGATCCATTCGCCATTGCCGCGCCACATCGCCAGCCGGTCGGAGTCGTGGATTTCCGGGTGGAGCGTGTCGCACATGCGGCGTTCGTGAGTGCCGCAGCTGAACATGCTGGTCATGGTCGCAATGCCCAACTGCTCGATGTCCGCCCGCGCATTGATGTGCGCGTCGATGTCCATCACCACGCGGTCAGCCTGGCAATCGATATCGAAGCGATACGCGCCCGTCGCACTGGGGGAGTCCAGCAGCGCGTACACGACAAAACGTGTGGCGTCCTTAGTCGGCTTCTCGAACCAGAATTGTGTGAAGTCAGGGAATTCTTCAGGACTGTGGGCGTAGGTGTCGATCGCCAGACCCCGTGCGGAGAGGCCGTATTGCTTGTTGCTGTCGATGGCGCGGAAGTAGCTGGCGCCCAGGAACGACAGGATGTCGTTGATGGCAATCTCGGGGGCTTTGAACAATTTGAAACCAGCAAAGCCCAGGTCGCCCTTGAGCTGACTCTGGTCGATGCGACTGGCTTCGTAGTTGAACAGCTCGGGACGGAAATGCACTTCACGCGCCTGCTGGGTGGCCGGGTCGACGCTGTACATGCGCACCGGGGTCTTGAAGCCCGCGCCGACGTGGAAGAAATGCACGTCCAGTTGGCCTTTCACGTCATTCCACAGTGAATGGCCGGCGTCGTACTTGATCGCGTTGAATTGCTGGGGCGTCATGTTCGCCAAGGTTGGCGGCAGGTTCTGCTTGGTGCTGACGTAAGGCTTGCCGGCCATCTGCTTGGCGTTGTCCTGCAAGGTCTTGAAGTCAAAGTGTTCGATGTCGCCATCGGCGGCCGCAGCCAGCGCGCGTGCCGCATAAAGACCTGAGGCGGGTAGCGCGCTATAGGCTGCCAGCGCCATGGACGCTTTCAAGAGATTCCTGCGATTCATATGGTGAAGCCTCTGAAGATGCTGTGCCTTCCTGCACAAAAAAGTGCGCTTTCCCAATCCTTGCCGAACGCAAATTACCAACAAACAGATAACAATCTCGGCATCTTGTTCGCGCAAAGGGAAAAAAATCGTTTCAGGGCATCACCGATTTCGCTTCAAGGTGTTGCTTGATCGGCCGATTTTGGCGGCGCATTTCAGGCTTGCGTGGTATGCCCTCCGACGCCCATCGCCGCCTGACGCAGCGCTTCTGACCTTGTCGGATGGGGATGGCAGGTCAGGGCGATGTCCTCGGCTGACGCAGCGAACTCCATCGCCACGCAATACTCCGCGATCATCTCGCTCACGCTTGGGCCGACGAGGTGCACGCCGAGAATCTCATCGGTTCGCTCATCCGCCAGCACTTTCGCGAAGCCGTCCGTTTCGTGATTGACCTTGGCGCGGCTGTTGGCACTGAACGGGAATTTGCCCACCTTGTAAGCGCGACCTTCCGCTTTCAATTGCTCTTCCGTTTTACCGACGCTGGCCAGCTCGGGCTGGGTGTAGATGACGTTGGGGATCAGGTTGTAATTCAACTCGCCTTTCTTGCCGACGATGCGCTCGACACACACGCCGGCTTCGTCCTCCGCCTTGTGCGCAAGCATCGGGCCTGACGTCACGTCGCCAATTACCCAGATACCCTCCACCGCCGTGCGATGCCCGTTGTTGGGCAGGACGCCGCGCTTGTCCACGTCCAGGCCGACCGTTTCCAGGCCCAGCCCTTTCGTCACCGGGCGACGGCCGATGGACACCAGCACGTAGTCCGCTTCGATCTGCTCGGCTTCACCACCGGCGGCGGGTTCGACTGTCAGGGTGACGCCGGTGTCCGCGGCGACGGCAGAGGTGACCTTCGAGCCGAGTTTGAACGCCATGCCCTGACGCGACAGCGAGCGGTGCAGCGTCTTGCCGGCCTCCAGGTCAGTGCCATGGGCCACATGCTCGAGAAATTCGACCACCGTCACCTTTGCCCCCAACCGGCGCCAGACCGAGCCCAGCTCAAGACCGATGACCCCCGCGCCTATCACCACCAGATGCTTGGGCACTTCGCTCAACGACAGGGCGCCGGTGGAGTCGAGAATACGTTTGTTGTCGATGGTCACGCCGGGCAGGGGCGTCGGTTCGGAGCCGGTGGCGATGATGATGTCCTTGGCGGTCAGCTCGGTTTCGGCACCTGCGGCGTCGGTGACGATGACCTTGCCGGGCCCTGCGAGACGGCCCCAGCCCTTGATCCAGTCGGCCTTGTATTTGCGAAACAGAAACTCGATACCTTTGGTCAGGCCGGTCACGCTTTCGGCCTTTTGCGCCATCATCTGGGGCAGGTTCAGCGTCGGCGTGACCTCGATGCCGAGCTTCTTGAATTCCTCGCCCGTCGCCGCCTCATACAGCTCCGAGGCGTGAAGCAACGATTTGGAAGGAATGCAGCCCACGTTGAGGCATGTCCCGCCTAATGTTCCACGGCCTTCGATGCACGCCACTTTCAAGCCTTTCTGGCCCGCATGGATCGCCGCGTTGTAGCCGCCGGGGCCGCCACCGATGATGACAACGTCGTAGTGACTCATGAACGTACTCCTCAAGGAATCCAGCAATGGAGGGAAGCGTAGCCGCGGCTGGACAAATGTCGCGCGTCACTTGGCGGCTTAAATGATGGGTGTAATATTTCTCCCGGAAGCGCTTCAAAGTCAAGCGAGCGAGTTTGGTCACTGCCTCGCGGGAAGTGTGCAGGACCAGCTTTAGCCGGGTAGGCGCCTTCCCGTCTGTGCAGTGACTAAACTCGATACAACGGCAGGCGATATCTACCTGTCTGCTGCCTGTCTGACCCCGCATCTCGCGTTACGCAAACGAATAATCAGACGAAAATTTCACGACTTCTGTTATATCGTAACGCCCTGTGTCAGCGTCACTTGTGCCGCGTAATTGCAACGCCGGTGGGTGGGCGGGAAGGGTGATGAATGGCAGCGTTAAACGGGCTTTGGAGTTGCAATGCGGGTTGATCTGGATGATGAGGGCGTTGCCCCGGCGAGCCTGCCGCGATTTCAGCAGGCGGCTGTTCAATCGAGACGTCTTTCACGGCTGACGCACCTGACAGGGGCGATGGGCGTCATCGGCTTGGTGGTGTCGCTGTTCGTCGACCTCTTTTCCCCCAACTCGCTGTGGACGGCGGTGCTGACGAACAGCGCCGCCAGCCTGCTTGTGCTGGCGGCGGCGTTGCAGTCGGCCCACGTGGTCAGCCAATGGCGCGTCGGCGTCATCTCACCGCCTGAGTCGATTCGAACAGACGAAGAAGCGCTGCTTCACAGCGAAGAGCAGGGCTGGTACGACCGCGTGCTCGGACGCATCAGCGGCGCCGGCACTTCATTGGTCGGCCAAGTCGGATTACCGGTGTTCTGGCTGGCAGGCTGGGCGTTGCTGTCGCTGATCAGCATTGGCCTGATCTGGAATCTTGCGCTGTCGGGCAGCAATGTCGGCCTCGTCGGTAACGTGGTCGGCGGTTTGCTCCTGTTGATCGGTTTTGCGCTGCTGGTGCTGGAGCGGCAATTCAGCAACGAGTCCGAGGCCAGTTGGCCTGAAGCCGAGCAGTTGGCGCAGATGACCAAGGTCGCCATCGGTACGCTACTGGTCACGGCGTTCTGCCTGTTTTTCTCCTCCGTTGACCGCGTATGGCCCGCCCGGCTCGCAGTGTTGATCGGACTCTTGCCAGGGCTGGTTGCTGTCGAGTTGCTCACCCGCGGGTTGCTGTCCGTTTTTAGTCCACGCAATGAACGCCTTGAGCCGCGCTTGATCGCCACCAGCTTTGTCGCCGGTCTGCTGCGCTGGCCGCCGCGCCCGCTGCTGGCGTTGCAAAACGAGTTGCACAACCGCTTCGGCATCGACCTGCGTCAGATCTGGGCGTTTACCTACATGCGCCGCGCCTTTCTGCCGGTGCTGGTGGTCATCGTCGGCCTCGGCTGGTTGCTGAGCGGTGTTCACGAAATCCCCATGCAGGGCCGCGGCATTTACGAGCGCTTCGGCAAGCCGGTTGAAGTCCTGGAGCCGGGTCTGCATGCGGGTTTGCCTTGGCCTTTCGGAACGGTGCTGGCGGTTGAAAATGGCGTGGTCCACGAGCTGGCGACCAGCGTCTCAGAGGGAGCCGGTGCCGAGCAGACCCTTGACCCTGCCGAAGGTCCGCCACCCGCCATCGCCAACCGTCTGTGGGACGCCACGCACATCAACGACAAGTCGCAAGTGATCGCCAGTGGCTCGGGAGACAAGCAAAGCTTTCAGATCGTCAACATGGACGTGCGCTTTGTGTATCGCATCGGTTTAACGGACGAAGCCGCACTGGCCGCGACCTATAACAGCGCCGACATTCCCAGCCTGATTCGCAGCACCGCCAGCCGCGTGCTGGTGCACGACTTTGCTTCCCGCACCCTCGACGAATTGCTGGGTGAGCAGCGCAACGATCTGGCGGCCGACATCGGCGACGCCGTGCAGCGCGACCTGAAAAAGCTCGACAGCGGCGTGGAGATTCTCGCGACCGTGGTCGAGTCGATTCATCCGCCAGCCGGGGCGGCCAACGCCTATCACGCTGTCCAGGCCGCGCAGATCAGCGCTCAGGCGTTGATTGCCCGGGAACGTGGCGCGGCGGCCGATCAGGCCAATGTGGCGCAGCTGCACGCCAGCATGGCGCACAATCAGGCGGCGGCGACCTCGCGGGAAGTCATGGCCACGGCGCAAGGGGCGGATTTGCGCTTCAGCGCTGAACAGCAGGGCTACGCCAAGGCGGGCCAGGCATTCCTGCTCGAGCAGTACCTCAGTCAGCTGACCCAGGGGCTCACCCACGCCAAGTTGCTGGTGCTGGATCATCGGCTCGGCGGCACCAGCGCGCCGACCATTGATTTGCGATCTTTTACCCTCCCGGTCGACCCCGCAGCGTCGACTCAATCAGCTGACCAGCCCTCGGCTGAATAAGGAGTCTTCCCTTGAGCCTGTTTCATTCCCACGATCATCACGACCATTCTGGCCACGACCACAGCGGTCACGGTCATGGCGGCCATCATCACGGTCATCACCATGGCGAAGCCTCCGGCCCGGCCGTATTTCCGTGGCGTCGTGCTGCGCTGGCGGCCGTGCTGATTGCCTTCGCGGTCGCGGCGGCGAGTCTGGTGCAGGTGCGCTCCGGCGAGGCGACGGTCATCACGCGCTTCGGCAATCCGGCGCGAGTGCTGCTCGATCCCGGCCTGAGCTGGCGCTGGCCGGCGCCATTCGAAGCAGCGATCCCCGTCGACCTGCGTTTGCGCACCACCTCAAGTGGCTTGCAGGACGTCGGTACCCGTGATGGTCTGCGCATCATCGTTCAGGCGTACGTGGCCTGGCAGGTGCAGGGCGATCCGGACAACGTGAAGCGCTTCATGCGCGCCGTGCAAAACCAGCCGGACGAAGCAGCCCGGCAGATCCGCACCTTCGTCGGCTCGGCACTGGAGACCACCGCCGCCAGCTTCGATCTGTCGAGCCTGATCAACACCGACGCCAATCAGGTGCGCATCGCCGATTTCGAAAACCAGCTGCGTCAGCAGATCGACAAGCAACTGCTGACCACTTACGGCGTTCGCGTCCTGCAAGTGGGGGTTGAGCGTCTGACGCTGCCGTCGGTGACACTCAACGCGACGGTCGACCGGATGCGCGCCGAGCGTGAGACGATTGCCACCGAGCGCACAGCCATCGGCAAGCGCGAGGCCGCGCAGATCCGCTCCGCTGCGGAACGCGACGCGCGGATTGTCGAGGCCGATGCAACCGTGAAAGCTGCCGACATCGAGGCGCAATCCCGCGTCGAAGCGGCGCAGATTTACGGCCGTGCCTACGCCGGTTCGCCCCAGCTGTACAACTTGCTGCGCTCGCTGGACACCCTCGGCACCGTGGTGGGGCCGAGCACAAAATTGATTCTGCGCACCGATGCCGCACCGTTCCGGGTGCTCGTCGATGGCCCGCCGACCCTGGATGGCAAGGCTGGAACCCAGCCATGACCGAGCACGATGCTGCGCACATCGAGCGGCCGGTGGTGAACAGTCCCTGGCTGCAGGCCAGTCGGCTGGCGTTTTTGGGGCTGTACGTCGTGACCCTGCTGGCGGCGCTCGGCTGGGCTGTCTCCAATGTGCGGGAAATCGATCCACAGAACCGGGCGGTGGTGTTTCGCTTTGGCGAGCTGGGCCGTGTGCAGAACGCCGGCTTGCTGCTGGCCTGGCCGCAACCGTTCGAGCAGGTGGTGCTGCTGCCTTCCGCTGATCGCGTGATCGAGCGGCACGTCGAAACGCTGTTGCGCTCACCCACTGCGTTGGCGGCCGACAAGATCACCAGCTTCGCGACGCCGATGAGCGACGCGCTGGCAGGGTCAGGCTATCTGCTCACGGGCGACGCCGGCGTCGTACAACTCGACGTGACGGCGTACTACAAAGTGACGGACCCACGGGAGTTCGTGCTGCAAGGCGAGCACGTGCTACCGGCGCTGGATCGTCTGGTCAATCGCAGCGCCGTCAGCCTCACCGCAGCGCGGGACCTGGACACCATTCTAGTGGCGCGTCCCGAACTGGTGGGCTCCGACAGCCAGTCTGCCGAGCGTCGCGAACGCCTGCGTGGCGATCTGGTGCAGGGCATTAATACGCGGCTCGGCGAGCTGACGGCCACCGGCGTCGGTTTGGGCGTCGAGGTGGTACGGGTCGACGTGCAGTCCAGTTTGCCGGCGGCAGCGGTGAATGCGTTCAACGCGGTGCTGACTGCGAGTCAGCAAGCCGATCAGGCCGTGGCGAACGCGCGGACGGATGCGGAAAAACTCAACCAGACCGCCAATCAGCAGGCTGACCGTACCCTGCAGGTCGCCCATGCCCAGGCGTCCGAACGGCTGGCCAAGGCGCAGACCGACACCGCCGCGGTGACCGGCCTGGCGATGTCGATCCAGAACAAGAGCGATCCCGGATTGCTGCTGCGTATCTACCGCGAGCGGGTGCCTGCCATCCTGAGACAGGCGGGTTCAGTGACCACGGTCGATCCCCGCGACGATTCCCGCCTGATCATCCAGGGAGCTGACAAATGAGTGGCGAAGCCGTGCATAACCATTCCCACGATCCTTCTCACACGCATGCCGCGCCAGTCGCGGCCGGCAGCATGCTCACCAGCCGCGAACAGCGCAGCGCAGCCCGTCAGTTGACGCTGGCGATGCTTGCCCTGGGCTTGCTTGCATTGGGGCTGGTCTGGCGATTCTTCTCGCCCGAGCAAGTCGGCGTCAGCCAATTGCTGCTGGGCGCCGCCTCGCTGTTGGTGGCCATCCCGGTGGTCAGCGCCGGCTGGCACAGCCTGCGTTATCCCAGCCTGCACGGCATTACCGATCAACTGATTGCCCTGGCCATGCTCGGCGCCTGGGCGACGGGCGATCTGATGACCGCCGCGTTGCTGCCCATCATCATGATCTTCGGCCACGTGCTGGAGGAGCGCAGCGTGATTGGCTCCCAGGAAGCCATTCAGGCATTGGGTCGTCTGACCCGCAGCCACGCCCGGCTGATCGATAAGGACGGCGTGATCCGCGAAGTCGACAACAGCGCGCTGGTGGCAGGTGATCGCGTCGAAGTGCGCGCTGGCGACCGCGTACCGGCTGACGGCTTGGTGATCTCGGGGCAGGCCAGCCTCGACACGGCGCCCATTACCGGCGAGTCCGTCCCGCTTGAAGCGCGCGCAGGTATGGAAGTCTTTGGCGGCGCGATCAATCTCGACGGTCTGCTGCGTATCGAAGTGACGCGTATCGGCAACGAGTCGACCCTGGGCAAAGTCATCGCGCTGATGCAAAGCGCCGAACGCTCCAAACCGCCCATCACCCGACTGCTGGAAAAGTACGCCGGCAGCTACATGGTGCTGGTGCTGCTGATTGCGGCCGTGACCTGGTTCATCACTAATAACGCCCAGGCCATGCTGGCCGTGTTGGTGGCTGCGTGTCCCTGCGCGTTGGTGCTGTCGGCGCCGGCGACCGCCATCGCCGGTATTGCAGTCGCCGCGCGCCACGGCATTCTGATCCGCAGTTCGGCCTTTCTTGAAGAGCTGGCTGACCTCACTTCGCTGGTTGTCGACAAGACCGGCACACTGACTTATGGGAGTTTGCGCTTGCAGTCGGTTCAGGCCGAGGAGGGCGCGGGTGACGACGTCATTGCGCTGGCGGCAAGCCTGGGTTCGGCGAGCAGCCACCCGGTCAGTCGCGCGCTGGCGACGTTGGTCGGCAAGGATCATCTGCTTGCTCTGGACGACATTCGGGAGCGCCAGGGGCTGGGCGTCGTTGCACAGACCGCCCGGGGTGAAGCGGCGTTAGGGCGGCCTGAGCTGTTCGCGCAGTTGGGCATCGCGACGTCGCCGGTTCCCGACCACGATGGCCCGATTGCCGGGCTCGCGGTAAACGGGCACTTTCTGGCCTGGCTGCTGCTGGCGGACAGCCTCAAGCCCGAGGCTCGTCAGGCGTTGAGTGAGCTGCGCGAGCTGGGCCTGGGCCGGCAGTTGCTGCTGACCGGTGATCGCCAGAGTGTCGCCGACAGCCTGGGCCACGAGGTCGGCATCAGTGATATCCACGCCCAGGCGTTGCCCGAGGACAAGCTCAATCGGGTCATGAGCGAAATCAAAAAAGGCTTTCGCCCGATGGTCGTCGGCGATGGCATCAACGACTCCCTGGCGCTAAAGGCCGGCGTTGTCGGCGTCGCGATGGGGGCGGGCGGGGCGGACATCGCGTTGGCCTCCGCCGACATCGTCTTGATCGGCAGTGACCTGCGCCGCCTGGGCACCTGTGTGCGGTTGAGCCGCCAGTGCCGCCACACCTTGCAGGTGAACGTGATCATCGGACTCGGCTGGACGCTGGCCATTGTCGCCATGGCGGCTTTCGGCGTGCTGGGCGCGGCAGGCGCCATGATCGCTGCGGTCTTGCATAACCTCAGCACGCTGCTGGTACTGGGCAACGCCGGGCGGCTGCTGCGTTTTCACGAGCCCATCGCGAAGTTTCACAATCCCTCCTGAGCCAGATTCCCCGGCGCTTGTACCGAAAGCGCCGGGTTAGAGGCTCCCACTAAGTATTAAAATTCGCTTGAGCTTTGAAGAACTCTGTTACAAATTAACTCCAGTCTCGTTTCGGGGTGCTCCATTTACAGGCGACACACTGGCTCGAATTCTGGGGGCACAGCGTCGTACCCGTTGTAGGTTCGTCGTCGTTCAAACCAGCCAATCGCCTGACGGCTCCTGATCTGGAGCCGGTTATGGACTACCCTTTTCCATGTAGCTGGATCAGGGGGATTTCATATGCTCGCGCAACTTCCACCGGCGTTACAGAACCTTCATCTGCCGTTGCGTCTCAAGCTCTGGGACGGCAACGAGCTTGATTTGGGCAGTGATCCCCGCGTCACGATCGTGGTCAAGGACCCGTCCCTCGTTTCCGATTTCACCCACCCTAGTCTTGGCCTCCTTGGCAGCGCCTTCGTTGAAGGCCGGCTTGAGCTGGAAGGCTCGATCAGCGAAGTGGTCCGGGTGTGCGACGAGCTGACCAAGGCACTGGTGGATGAGGACGACGACAATCTCCCTGTGCGCACCGAGCACGACAAGGCCACCGATGCTGCGTCGATCTCCTACCACTACGACCTCTCCAATGACTTCTATCGCCTGTGGCTGGACCGGGAGATGGTCTACTCCTGCGCGTATTTCAAGACCGGCAACGAGACGCTCGATCAGGCCCAACAGGACAAGTTTCACCACCTGTGCCGCAAGCTGCGCCTTAAACCCGGGGAATACCTGCTCGATGTCGGCTGTGGCTGGGGAGGGCTTTCCCGCTTCGCCGCGAGTGAATACGGCGTCAAGGTGTTCGGCATCACGTTGAGCCGCGAGCAATTGGCGCTGGCCCGGGAGCGGGTGCGCGCAGACGGTCTGCAGGATCGTGTCGAATTGCAGCTGCTCGATTACCGGGATCTGCCCAAGGACGGCCGCTTCGACAAGGTCGTCAGCGTCGGCATGTTCGAGCATGTCGGCCACGCCAATCTCGAGCTTTACGCAAAATGCCTGTTCGACGCAGTGAAGGAGGGCGGTCTGGTGATGAACCACGGCATTACCGCCAAGCACACCGACGGGCGTCCTGTCGGGCGCGGCGCGGGTGACTTTATTGATCGCTATGTGTTTCCCAATGGTGAACTGCCGCACCTGTCGATGATCACCGGGTTCATCAGCGAGGCGGGTCTGGAAGTGGTCGATGTGGAAAGTCTGCGCCTGCACTACGCCAAGACGCTCGAACACTGGAGCGCCCGTCTGGAAGAGAAACTCGACGTCGCCGCGGCTATGGTGCCGGAGCAGGCGCTAAGGATCTTTCGGTTGTATCTGGCCGGCTGTGCCTATGCGTTTTCCAAGGGCTGGATCAACCTGCACCAGATATTGGCGGTGAAGCCGTATGCAGACGGCAGCCATCATTTGCCGCTGACGCGGGATGATTTGTACCGGTGAGTGCCCCAAGCCTGTGGGAGTCAGCTGACTTCCACAGGCCTTCAATACCACTCACAGAATCGGCGAAATCAGCCTAGCAACCCGCATCCCCAGCTGCTGCAAGTGATGTGTCTCTTTGCTCTCTTCGCTGGAGATCTCGTGGGAGAGGGCGAAGTCGTCGATCAGCATGTTTTCCACCTCCCGAGCGAAGTCTTCATCCACGGTCAGCAGCATGAGTTCGAAGTTGAGCCGGAACGAACGATTGTCCAGGTTGGCGCTGCCGATCGCCGAGATCGCGTTGTCCACCAGCACCACCTTCTGGTGCAGAAATCCGGGCTTGTAGCGAAAGATGCGAACGCCTGCGCGCACGGCTTCAAAGGCAAACAAACTGGAGGCGGCGTACACCGTGTAGTGGTCAGGACGGGACGGCAGCAGCAAGCGAACATCCACGCCGCGTAGCACCGCCAATCGCAGCGCTGCGGAGACAGGCTCATCGGGAATGAAATACGGGGTTGTGATCCAGACCCGTTCGGTCGCCGCGTGAATGGCTTCGACGAAGAACAACGAGCAGGTTTCCTGCGCATCAGCAGGGCCGCTGGCGAGTAATTGGCACAGCACGCCGTCTTCGGGGTAACTGTCCGGCAGGATCAGCGGCGGTATCTCCCGGGTCGCCCAGAACCAGTCCTCGGCGAACGATTCCTGCAGACACGCCACGACAGGTCCGACGACGCTCACATGGGTATCGCGCCATGGCGCCAGCGGCGGCTTGAGGCCGAGGTACTCATCGCCCACGTTGTGGCCGCCAACGAAGCCTTTGATGCCATCCACCACGACGATCTTGCGGTGGTTACGGAAGTTGATCTGGAAGCGTGTCAGCCAGCCGCCACGTGTGGCAAAGGCCTTGATCTGCACGCCGCCATCGCGGAGCTTCTCGATATAACGCGCCGGCAGCGCATGGCTGCCAATGCGGTCGTAAAGCACATGAATCGCCACGCCTTCAGCGGCCTTCTCCAGCAACAACCCTTGCAGGCGTCGACCGAGATCATCGTCGTGGATGATGAAAAACTGTACGAACACCACTTGCCGGGCGCTTTTGATGGCCTTGAATATCGCGTCGAATGTTTCATCGCCGTTGATCAACAGCTTCACTTCGTTGTTCGCCAGGCACGGCATGCGTCCCAGCTTCGGCATCGCGCGCAGGGAGCGATAAGCGTCCGAGCGCCGCGCCGCCACCGCCTCTTCAATCCATGGTTTCCAGTTGAAGTCGGCGATCGCCACGCGCATTTCGGTGTTGGCCTGACGCCGCGCCTTGATGTAGGCGTCAAACGTGCTCCTGCCGAAAACCAGATACGGAATCAGTGCGACATAAGGGATGAAGATGAGAGGCATCGCCCAAGCGATTGAGCCCTGAGCTGTACGCACCGTGAGTAAGGCGTGGATAGCTGCGACAATGCCCAGCAAGTGAGTGAATCCGAGCAAATAGCCAAAGAAATACGGGCTGTGGTAATCCATGCGCAACCTTGTGCCATAAGCTTATTGGTGTCTAACAGACCACAAGGCGCCGGGATTGTCGCTATTTTATTGAGGCTGCAACTGGCTGCCCGATCCACCGTCTAATCGTCAACGTTCAGTGGCCTGCGTGCAGGCCGCATCTAGATGCCCAAGAGTCATTAAAGGAAACCCGATTCATGAAAAAGCGCGTACTGGCGTTGATGGTTTGTATGACTGCGCCCTTCGCCCAGGCGCAGGTTCTGCAGCCCGGACTGTGGGAACTGAGCTCCAGCAACATGCAGGTAGACGGCCAACAGATGCCGGACCTTCAAGTGATGCTGTCGCAATTGCAAATGATGGCGCCGCAGCAGCGCGCAGCCATGGAACAAATGCTGGAAAAACAAGGCGTTACTCTGGGCGGGAAGGGCGTTCGTATTTGCCTCACGCAGGAGCAGGTCAAGAATGAGCAGATTCCGCTGACAGACCCGAAATCGGGCTGCACCCAGCAGATTACCGAACGCACCGGAGCGACCTGGAAGTTCAAATTCAGCTGCCCACGCGCCCAAGGCACGGGCACTGCACAGTTTCTCAGTGACCGTGAGTTCAATACCCATGTCATTGGTTCTTTCAACGCCACAGGCCAGCAACAGAACGGCAGCATGGACACGCGTGCTGTATGGCTCGGTCAGCAATGCGGCACTGTAAAACCAAGGACCTGATTCTCCGCTTACTAAGCGCCCTGACTTGTCAGGGCGTTTTTGTCTGTACTGACAGCGAGTCGTGTTCCACGTGGAACATCTTGTTGTTTCACATGAGCTTTTCCGCCTTAGGCGTTGAAGAGGCTCACTAAAATCCCGCCGATCTTATAAAAAGCTTCATCTTCGCCCGATATCCCGGCTGTTATATTGTAACCATGTCCTCCATCTCTGAGCCGGGATGCTCTTCGCCTTCGGAACGTGCCATGCACCGACGTCAAATGCTGCTTAACATGCTTTTGGCCAGCGCCGCCTTTGCGCTGCCATTCTCAGTCAATGCGACGCAGATCCGAAACGCCCGCCTGTGGCGTACTGACAGCAAGCTGCGGCTCGTGTTTGATCTCAGTGGCCCGGTTCAATACAAGACCTTCACGCTGAGCGCGCCTGAACGGATCATCATCGATGTCAGCGGCGCGCGGCTTGAAGGCAACTTCAGTCAGCTGGCGCTCGAAAACACGCCGATCAAATCCATCCGCTCCGGCCACTTCGGTCAGAGTGATACGCGCATCGTCCTTGACCTCGCATCGCCCGTGCAGCTCAACAGTTTCCTGCTGGGTCCCGAAGGTGCCCAAGGCAACCGGCTGGTGCTGGATCTGGGCCATGACGTGCTTTCCCGTCCTCCGGTGCAGTTGGCCGCAGCTGCGCCATTGGCGAAAGAGCCACCCGTGCAGACAGCAGGGAGAGATCGATCCAAGCGCGACATCATGGTGGTCGTCGACGCCGGGCACGGTGGCAAGGACCCGGGCGCCGTTGGCTCGAAGGGTGAGCGCGAGAAAGACGTCGTGCTGTCCATCGCGCAGTTGCTCGCGAAACGCTTGAAGCGCGAAAAGGGCTTTGATGTGCGCCTGGTCCGCAATGACGACTTCTTCGTTCCGCTGCGCAAGCGCGTCGACGTCGCACGCAAATACAACGCTGACATGTTCATCTCGGTCCATGCCGACGCAGCCCCTCGGTTGACGGCTTCCGGCGCGTCGGTGTTTGCCTTGTCGGAGAACGGCGCGACATCTGCCACGGCGCGCTTTATGGCCCAGCGTGAAAACGGCGCCGACCTGATCGGCGCGACCAGCCTCCTTAACCTGAAAGACAAGGACCCGATGCTGGCCGGGGTGATTCTCGACATGTCGATGAACGCCACGATCGCCGCGAGTCTGGATTTGGGTCACACCGTACTGGGTAGCCTGGAAGGGATCACGACGCTGCACCAGAAGCGCGTGGAACAGGCCGGGTTTGCGGTATTGAAATCACCCGATGTGCCGTCGATTCTGGTCGAGACCGGCTTTATCTCCAACAGCCGCGACAGTCAGCGCCTTGTCACCGCGCGCCACCAACAGGCCGTGGCCGATGGGTTGTTTGACGGCATGAAGCGCTACTTCGAACGCAATCCGCCGGCAGGCTCTTATGTGGCGTGGCGGCAAGAGCAAAAGGCGAATCAGGCGGTCGTCTGACGGACTCAGTCGTGACGCAGGATGTACAAGTTCGCTCTCATCAAACGTGACACCACTGCAGATGCGCCTGCCTAAACGCCCATTGTGGGAGCGAGCTTGCTCGAGAACAGGTCGACATCCGCTGCATATATAGCGCCTGGAACACCGTCTTCGTGAGCAAGCTCACTCCCACCTGGACAGTGTTTGCCAGGGAGCCAGCACGGCGTATGGACGACGAAATCTTCCCTGATGCCTGCAGGGGTCAGCTTACCGACAACCCATCACCCGGTCGCAGGTGATCTTGGTACGGCTTCCATTTGAGCTCGACACCCGACTGATCGTCGTCCAGCCCACTTTCTGGATGTAACCCACCCACGTCTCGCCGTCCGATGCGAGCCCGGTAAAAAACGTCAGCGAACCGTATCGGCTGTTGGTCTGCGCCCAGCGGCGATTGCCCACGCTTTCAACGCCGCGCACAAACATCGTGTTCCCTGCGTCCGCCACGCTGTACGTGTTGTTGCCGGCATCGATGCAGGCCAACAGCGTCGCGCTGCGTGTGCATAGCGCCTTGTCCAGCCTGGGCGAGGGCGGCATGGCGATGGCCTGCGTGCTCAACGCCAGTAAGCACCCTGACAAAAGCCAAAACAACCGAGTCATGAAGTGGCCTCAAAAAAGATTAGCGTGTGCGTATCGTTATACTATAACGTAAAAAGCGATATCATCCGTACTCTGGTGAAACCTTCATGAACCGCCTTCCCGTTACCGTTCTCTCCGGCTTCCTTGGCGCTGGTAAAAGCACGCTGCTGAACCACATCCTGCGCAATCGCGACAATCTGCGCGTCGCCGTGATCGTCAACGACATGAGCGAGATCAACATCGACGGCAGCGAAGTTCAGCGGGACGTCAGCCTCAATCGGGCGGAAGAAAAACTGGTGGAGATGAGCAACGGCTGCATTTGCTGCACCCTGCGCGAAGACTTGCTGGAAGAGGTCAGCCGGCTGGCCCATGAAGGCCGGTTCGACTATCTGCTGATCGAATCCACGGGCATCTCCGAGCCGCTTCCCGTGGCGGAGACCTTCACCTTTCGCGATGAGCTGGGCGGGAGCCTGGCCGATGTCGCCCGCCTCGACACCATGGTGACGGTGGTCGATGGCCTTAATTTTCTGCAGGACTTCAACGCTGCGGAGAGTTTGGCCTCGCGCGGAGAGACCCTGGGCGAGGACGACGAGCGGGCGATCACTGATCTGCTGATTGAGCAGGTCGAATTCGCCGACGTGATCCTGATCAGCAAGATCGACCTGATCAGCTCAACCGACCGGCGAGAGCTGATGGCAATTTTGCGGCGGCTCAACAGCCAGGCAGAGATTCTGCCGATGGTTATGGGCGCCGTGCCCCTCGGCAAGATTCTGGACACGAGCCGTTTCGATTTCGAACGTGCGGCTCAGGCACCGGGCTGGCTCAAGGAGTTGCGCGGCGAGCACACGCCAGAGACCGAAGAATATGGCATCGCGTCCACGGCTTATCGGGCGCGTCGGCCGTTTCATCCACAGCGATTTTTCGACTTCCTGAATGCGCCGTGGGAAAACGGCCGACTGCTGCGCTCGAAGGGCTTTTTCTGGCTCGCCAGCAAGCACGAGGACGCCGGCAGTTGGTCCCAGGCCGGCGGCTTGATGCGTCACGGTTTCGCCGGTCGTTGGTGGCGCTTCGTGCCCAAGGCGCAGTGGCCGCAGGACGACGAAAGCACGCAGGTGATCATGCGCAGCTGGGAAGCCGAGACCGGCGACTGCCGTCAGGAACTGGTGTTCATCGGTCAGAACATCGACTTTGCCCGGCTGGCGGTAGAGCTTGATCAATGCCTGCTGACTGACGCCGAGATGGCGGGCGGCGTCGCGGACTGGCGCTCGATGCCTGATCCGTTTGGCGACTGGTATGGCGACGCGGCGTAGCACCCGTCTGACTCACTGCGTTTTCCAGATGCCCTTGCTCTGCTGCTCGCAGAACGGTTTGAGAAACGCAGCGTCGCTGGCAACGCCGTAATAGTGAATGTTCTGCCGATAGGGCATATTGGCCACCTGCGCGTTGCTGCACTGGCCAAATGACCCGGCAGGGCACTGCTCCGAGTACGTGACCTCGGTTTTCTGATCCTTGAGCTGAGGTTTGCAGAATCCGTCGTGGAACAGGTCTGGCGGGATGTTCAGATTTTCCTGACAGACTTTGACGTCCACTCGCTCGCCTTGGCTGTGCACCACGCACGACTCAGCCCGGACCGGCGTCGACGTCATTGCCATCAGCGCCCATGCCAGCCCCATAGGCAGCCAGATTGCTCGCATCAATTACCTCCGTCAGCGCTCATTCAGGAGCGATCTCAAAATGGCCGATATGCTGCAGAACATCCCCACTCATGTCATTGCTGGCCCTTTAGGTGCTGGCAAGACGAGTCTGATCAGGCATCTTTTGAAGCAGAAACCGGCGGGCGAGCGCTGGGCTGTGCTGATCAATGAGTTCGGCCAGATCGGCCTGGATGCTGCGCTGCTGACGACCGGCGATGATGGTATCGCACTTGGCGAAGTGGCTGGTGGCTGCCTGTGCTGCGTCAATGGCGCGCCTTTTCAGATTGGCCTCGGCCGGCTCTTGCGCAAGGCCAGGCCGGACCGCTTGCTCATCGAGCCCTCCGGGCTGGGGCATCCGGTCCAGTTGATCAAGCAATTACACGAGGCGCCCTGGGTCGGGGTGCTGTCCGTCCAGCCTAGTGTCATGGTGCTCGACGCCCAGGCACTCGCCCAGGGCAAAGAGCTGCCTGACACCCAGCGAGAAGCCCTGGCGCAGGCGGGCCTGCTGGTGCTGAACAAGTCAGAAGGGCTGGACGCGTCGACCCGAAAGGCAATCATCGACGGACTGCCTGCGAGCAGGCTCCACTGGACCGACCACGGCATATTGTCTCTGGGTTCGTTGCCGGGCATGGACGTCAGCGCCCACGCTGGCTCGGCCAATCCAGCAATCCCCCGGTCATTGCCGCAACTCCCCGCAGCGTGGGCGGACCCGATGACGCCGGTCTGCCTGAGTCAGCAACAGGCGGAGGGGTGGAGCATCGGCTGGCGCTGGCACCCTCAGCGAGTGTTTGATGCGGCGAAAGTCCAGTCCTGGCTGCAAACCTTGAACTGGCGGCGTGCCAAGCTGGTTATCCACAGCGAAAAGGGGTGGATCTCAGGCAATGCGGTGAACAGGAGTGCGCTGGCATGGGCGTCGAGTGAGTGGCGCAAGGACTCCCGTCTCGAGCTGATCTTCGATGGGCCTCAGGACGAGGCCGCTTTGCAGACAGCGCTGGCGGCCTGTCTGCTCTGAAACGAGTTATCCACAGAGGATCACTGCTTCCACTTATTGTGTTCCTGACGCCATTGGCTCAGCTGAATGATCTCGGCGGTCGGTTTCGGGTCTTTGATCTCGAACGGGTAGGGCGCCAGCTCGATCTGCGCCGCGTGGGCACCGAACATGGTGATCGTGCCGGGATGCCGGTGCTCACCGGTGACCGTGAACTCGAAGTTATACACCCGCGCCAGTCGCTTGCGGCCCTCATTGTCGCGCTTGAACGCGAGTCGCTTCAGCGCCACGTTGCCGTCGAGCAACTCAAGATCAAGTTTGGCGCAGTGCTGTTTGACGCGTTCGAGCGCCCGTTCACGCAGGCCATGGGCGTGCCACAGCCAGGCGCCGGCAGTCGCCAGCAGCATGAGGACGAAAATGTTGCCCAGGGTCAGCATGGAAAAGGAACTCCAACAGAAGGCTTGCAGCTTAACTGCGTCGGGTGACAGACAGCCATAGCCCTAAAGTTTAATTTCGCTTCACTTCGTCCGGCATCGCCACTACTGTGCCTTCCCGGTCTCAGGAACCTGTCATGAAACGTACGCCCCATCTACTCGCCATCCAGTCGCATGTCGTGTTTGGTCACGCCGGCAACAGCGCAGCCGTGTTCCCTATGCAGCGTATCGGCATCAATGTCTGGCCGCTTAATACCGTTCAGTTCTCCAACCACACCCAGTATGGCCACTGGGCGGGGGAAGTCCTGGCGCCGCAGCAGATTCCGGCGTTGGTTGAGGGGATTGCGGCGATAGGCGAGCTGGGCAATTGCGATGCGGTGCTGTCGGGTTATCTGGGGAGCGCAGCGCAGGGACGCGCGATTCTGAGCGCCGTTGCGCAGATCAAACGCGCCAATCCACGCGCGCTGTATTTGTGTGATCCGGTGATGGGGCACCCGGAGAAGGGCTGCATCGTGCCGCAGGAAGTGAGCGATTTCCTGCTGGACGAAGCCGCTGCAGTCGCCGACTTTCTTTGCCCGAATCAGCTGGAGCTGGACAGCTTCTCCGGCCGCAAACCCGAATCGTTGCTTGACTGCGTGGCCATGGCGCGGGCGTTGCTGGCCCGAGGCCCCAAGGCGGTTGTCGTCAAGCACCTGGCCTACCCGGGTAAACCCGCGGACGGCTTTGAGATGCTGCTGGTGACCGAGCACGAAACCTGGCACCTGTGTCGGCCGCTTCTGGCCTTTCCCCGGCAGCCGGTGGGCGTGGGCGACCTGACGTCCGGGCTGTTCCTGTCTCGGATTCTGCTCGGTGACGACCTGCGCAGCGCCTTCGAATTCGCGGCGTCAGCGGTGCATGAAGTGCTGCTGGAGACCCAGGCCTGCGGCAGCTACGAGCTGGTGCTGGTGCGCGCGCAGGACCGAATCGCTCACCCGCGGGTCAAGTTCGAAGCGGTCCGGCTGTAAGCCGAACCGGTGCTGGCTTAAACCGGCTCATCCTTGATTTCACGATAACGCTTCTCCAGTTCCTGACGGATCTGGCGGCGTTGTTGTGCCTGCACGTAACGGCGCTTGTCTTCGCTGTTGGCCGGTGTCAGCGGCGGTACGCTGGCAGGTTTGCGCTGGTCATCCACCGCCACCATGGTGAAGAAGCAGCTGTTGGTGTGACGAACCGAGCGCTCGCGGATGTTTTCGGTCACCACCTTGATGCCCACTTCCATGGACGTATTGCCGGTGTAGTTGACCGATGCCAGGAACGTGACCAGCTCGCCGACGTGAATCGGCTCACGGAAAATCACCTGATCCACCGACAGCGTCACCACATAGCGCCCTGCGTAACGGCTCGCGCACGCGTAAGCCACTTCGTCGAGATACTTCAGCAGCGTCCCGCCGTGCACGTTGCCGGAGAAGTTGGCCATGTCCGGGGTCATCAATACAGTCATCGACAGCTGGGCGTTTCCGGGTTCCATAGCGTTGCTCACGGTCTAAAAGGGTCAGAAGGCACCTTGCTCGGGTGCTCGAATGCAGATTGGCGACAAAACCATCGATACCGGGACGCCAACGGCCGCTCCGCCGTCACGCCCTGTACCCATCTGTTTCCATATATTGCACTGGCTTCTCCCGCTTTTGTGCGGTGTTAACCTGCGGAAGCCCTTGGATGGGGTAAATCCTGCGTCTCAGTCAGAATATTCAGGCTTCGTTGGCGAGTTTTCGTACAGCAGTCGTCTCTCTTTCAGACGGATACGCGTATTTCATCGATTGCCAGCAGGAGCAGCGCCCATGCATGCCATCAGTTTCATTCAGGACCTGGCAGTGATCATGCTCGTGGCTGGCGTCGTAACGGTGGTGTTTCATCGGCTCAAGCAACCGGTGGTGCTGGGCTACATCGTGGCCGGCTTCATCATCGGTCCGCACACCCCGCCGTTTGGCCTCATTCACGACGAGGACACCATCAAGACCCTCGCCGAACTCGGCGTGATCTTTTTGATGTTTTGCCTCGGCCTGGAATTCAGCCTGCGCAAGCT
Source organism: Pseudomonas sp. GW821-FHT02H06 (assembly GCF_059421525.1). Taxonomy (NCBI): domain Bacteria; kingdom Pseudomonadati; phylum Pseudomonadota; class Gammaproteobacteria; order Pseudomonadales; family Pseudomonadaceae; genus Pseudomonas; species Pseudomonas sp. GW821-FHT02H06. Next base: position 320,913 of record NZ_JBWKVD010000003.1, on the reverse strand, counting down.
GTTCAAGGTCGGTGCGACGGCGTTCATTGCCGCGTTTCTCGAAATCATGCTGATGACCTGGATCGGTTACGAAATCGGCCAGTTCTTCGCCTGGAACACCATGGACTCGCTGTTCCTCGGTGCCATTCTGGCGATCTCGTCCACCACCATCATCGTCAAGGCGCTCAATGACCTGAAGATGAAAAACCAGCGCTTCGCCCAACTGATCTTCGGCGTGCTCATCGTTGAAGACATCCTCGGCATTGGCATCATCGCGCTGTTATCGGGGATCGCCGTGAGCGGCACGGTCAGTTCCGGGGAGGTGTTTTCAACGGTCGGCAAGCTGTCGCTGTTCATGATCGTGGCGCTGGTCATCGGCATTCTGGTCGTGCCGCGATTGCTGGCCTACGTGGCGAAGTTCGAGAGCAACGAAATGCTGCTGATCACGGTGCTGGGGCTGTGCTTCGGGTTTTGCCTGCTGGTGGTGAAGCTTGAGTACAGCATGGTGCTGGGGGCGTTTCTCATCGGCGCAATCATGGCCGAATCCAGGCAACTGGCGAAGATCGAGCACCTGGTCGAGCCCATTTGTGACATGTTCAGCGCGATCTTCTTCGTCGCGATCGGCTTGATGATCGATCCGAAGATTCTGCTCGATTACGCCTGGCCCATCGCGGTGATCACCGTCGCTGTGGTGCTGGGCAAGATGATTTCCTGCGGGCTTGGCGCTTTTATCGCTGGCAACGACGGTAAGACCTCGCTGCGGGTGGGGATGGGACTGTCACAGATTGGCGAATTCTCCTTCATCATCGCAGCGCTGGGGATGACGCTGCAGGTCACCAGCGATTTTCTCTACCCGGTCGCCGTGGCGGTCTCCGCGATCACGACGCTCTTGACCCCTTATCTCATCCGCGCAGCAGACCCTCTGTCCCACACGCTGGGCGCCATTGTTCCTGCACGCATGGCGCGTGTGTTTGGAATGTACGGGGAGTGGCTGCGCAGCATTCAGCCCCAGGGGCAGGGCGCAGTGCTGGCAGCGATGATCCGGAAGATTCTTCTGCAAGTCGGAATCAATCTGGCATTGGTCATCGCCATCTTCTTTACAGGAGCATTCTTTGCGGAGCGGATTGGCGTGTATTTCAGCGACTGGGTCAGCGATGTCGGGCAGCAAAAAGCCTGGATCTGGGGTGCGTCGTTGCTGCTTTCACTGCCGTTTCTGATTGCGGCTTACCGCAAGCTAAAGGCGCTGTCGATGCTGCTGGCAGAGATGAGCGTGAAGCCGGAGATGGCGGGCAGGCACACAGCGCGCGTCCGTAGGGTGATCGCCGAAGTGATCCCGCTGCTGTCTTTGCTGGTGATTTTTCTGCTCATCGCATTGCTGTCATCCAGCATGCTGCCGACGCGCGAATGGCTAATGCTGATTGTCGTCGTGGCGTCTGTGGTGGCTGCCGTCCTGTGGCGCTGGTTCATCCGGGTGCATACGCGCATGCAGATCGCGTTGCTTGAAACCCTGGGCAATCATCCTGAGCCCTGAGTTGTAAATCAGCGTTGAGGTGCGTACCTCAACGCTGATTCAGGGGAGCGGTTGTGCTTCTCAGCTTTCCAGCCAGACGTCCCGCGCCCAGTGCCAGACGGATTCCCAGCTTTCTTCGGTGACGAGTTCTTCTTCGCCAGACCACAGCACCACAGTGCCGTCTTCTTCAACGCAGTAGTAATCCTCGCCGTCCTGGCAGATCGGGATCAGCTCGCGGGGTACGCCGATATCCCAGGCGGTCGCTGCCACTTCCGGCAAATACGTATGGGAGACCGGGTCAGTGACGGTGACAGGCTCAAGACTGCCGTAGACCACGTCGCTGACGGTCAGCAAGAACTCCTTGAAGACGAAGGGGATATTGATGAACAGCTGCTCTTCAACCTCGACCAGCTGATCTTCATCAGGCAGCTCAAGCGGGACAGGGACCGGTTCATTGGCTTCACGGAGTTGTTCGATGACTTCTTCCACGACGTGGATCCTCTAACGATTTGCGCGGGTTATACAGTAGCTCAAAGGCATCGCCAAATTAACTTGGCTTCTATAAAAAGCAGAACCCCGGAACAAGTCCGGGGTTCAGTTGCAGCAGCTCAGCGGTATTAGCCGTTCTGGCGGATACCTGCCACCAGCCAAGGCTGGTTGTCGCCCTGAGCGCGTTCCATGTTCCAGCTCTCGCTGAACACTTCGCCCTGATCGAAGCGCGACGTTTTCGACACACCGCTAAACGTCAGCGTGGCGATGGTCTTGTCGGCGCGATCATCCAGACCGTCAAGTTGCACGGTGAGGTTGTCGATGAAGGTGGACTGGAAACCGTCGCCCAGATCGGCACGTTCTTTTTTCAGGAACTGCAGCATTTGCGGGGTCACGAACTCGGAGATCTTGTCCATCTCGTTCGCGTCCCAGTGCTGTTGCAGCGACTGGAAGTGGCTGCGGGCCGCTTCAATAAAGCGTTCTTCGTTGAACCAGGCTGGCGCGTTGATCACCGGACGGGCTGCCGCTGCTGGAGCGGAACCGCCGAAGATCGAATTCTGTGCCGGTTGTGGTTGCTCGAAGGTTTCACGCTGATAAGGAGCACCAGCGGGAGCCATCTGTGGCTGCTGTTTGCGTCGACGCGCCGCGATGAAGCGGAAGATCACGAAGGCGATGATCGCCATGATCAGGATGTCGAAGAACTGCATGCCTTCGAAGCCACCGCCCATGAACATGGAGGCCAGAAGACCACCGGCGGCGAGACCGGCCAATGGGCCGAGCCATTTGGAAGCACCGCCCGCAGCAGGCGCAGGACGGCCGGCGGCGTTAGGTGCAGCGGCAGGAGCGGAAGGAGCTGTTTGACGCGCCTGGTGACTTGGCGCCGAGCCCATGCTCTTGCCACCACCGAAACGCGCAGCATTGACGTCGAGGCTCATGGTGAGCCCGATCATCAGTGCCAAAGCGATGCTAAGAAAACGTTGCATAAGGGAATTCCCGTTTGTGGATTGCACGCGCGCCATGTTGCACAGGACAAATGGGGATGACCAGCGGCCATATGTTTCCGGCTTTTGCGTGAATCTTCACCTGCCTGTCCTATTTGGGTTGTAGGCAGGTGAAGAAAGTTCTGTAGGAAAGATGGGGGGTGGATGTGGGAATGCAAGGGGTGCATCAACGCATCCTCAGTTACCGCTCACACCGGCTCGAGCTTCGCGTACCCCAGCATCAGCCACTTGCTGCCTTCCGAAAAATTCACCTGCACCCGCGCCTGAGCGCCTGAACCCTCGAAGTTGAGGATCACGCCTTCGCCAAACACCGCGTGCTGCACGTGCTGACCCAGGGAGAACTGGCTCTGCGGAATGGCTTCGCCGTCGAACAGACGACTCGGTGCCATGGTTTTGGAACCGCCGAACGGACGGGTCACGCTGTTGGACAGCCGCACTTCCTGAATCAGATTAGGCGGGACCTCCCGTACGAAGCGCGAGACCTTGTTGTAGGTTTCGCTTCCGTACAGGCGTCGGGTTTCTGCGTAGGTCATCACCAGATGCTGCATGGCGCGGGTGATGCCCACGTATGCCAGACGGCGCTCTTCTTCCAGGCGGCCCGGTTCTTCCAGGCTCATCTTGTGCGGAAACAGGCCTTCTTCCATGCCCACCAGGAACACGTACGGGAACTCCAGACCCTTGGCGCTGTGCAGCGTCATGAGCTGAATGCTGTCTTCGTGCTCATCCGCCTGGGTGTCGCCGGCCTCCAGGGAGGCATGGCCGAGGAATGCAGCCAGTGGCGTCAGGTCTTCCTCCTCGTCGCTGTTCTCGAAGGCGCGCGCGGCGCTGACCAGTTCCTCAAGGTTTTCCACCCGGGCCTGGCCTTTCTCGCCTTTTTCTTCCTTGTGGTACGTGATCAGGCCGGACTGCTCGATGACCGTTTGGGTCATCAGGTGCAGCGGCATGTCTGCGGCCTTGGCGGCGAGGTTTTCGATCAGTTCGATGAACGCGCCTAACGCGCTAGCCGCACGACCGGCCAAGCCTTTGTTGGCGACCAGCAGGCGCATGGCCTCCCACATCGACACGTCGGCATGGCGCGCATGCTCGCGAATCGCTTCGACGGTTTTCTCGCCAATGCCGCGCGGCGGGACGTTGATGACCCGCTCCAGCGCCGAATCGTTACCGCGCCCGTCCAGCAGGCGCATATACGCCATGGCGTTCTTGATTTCGGCGCGCTCGAAGAATCGCTGGCCGCCGTAGATACGGTACGGGATGCGCTCGCGCAGCAAGGCCTCTTCGAGGACCCGCGATTGGGCGTTTGAACGGTACAGAATGGCGATGTCGCTGCGCGCGAGGCCGGTCTTGATCGCGCTCTCAATGGTCTCGACCACGTAGCGCGCTTCGTCGTGTTCGTTGAACGCTGCGTATAGATTAATCAGCTCGCCATCGCCGACGTCCGTCCACAGTTCTTTGCCCAGACGCCCGGTGTTGTTAACGATCAAGCCGTTGGCGGCCTTGAGGATGCTCGCGGTGGAGCGGTAATTCTGCTCCAGGCGGATGGTCTCGGTATCAGGGAAGTCTTCGGAATACTGATGAATATTCTCGATCTTCGCGCCGCGCCAGCCATAAATGGACTGATCGTCGTCGCCGACCACCATCAGGCTGTCGCCACCCTGGGCGAGCAGACGCAACCAGGCGTATTGAACGGCGTTGGTGTCCTGGAATTCGTCTACCAGCACGTGACGGAAACGACGCTGATAGTGCGCAAGCAGGCTCGGGTTGTCGCGCCACAGGTCCAGCGCGCGAAGCAGCAACTCGGAGAAGTCGATGACGCCGGCGCGCTGACACGCCGCCTCGTATGCCTCGTAGACCGACTTCATGGTCGTCAGAAACAGATCGCCCGAGGCCTGGATGTGCTTGGGGCGCAGCCCTTCGTCCTTCTGGCCATTGATGAACCACTGCGCCTGCCGTGCCGGCCAGCGCTGCTCATCCAGATTGAGCTCGCGCATGACGCGCTTGACCAGTCGCTGCTGGTCATCGCTGTCGAGGATCTGGAAGCTCTGGTTAAGACCCGCTTCCTGCCAGTGCGCCCGCAGCAGGCGGTGCGCCAGGCCGTGGAAAGTGCCCACCCACATGCCGGCCGGGTTGATACCCATAAGCTGCTCGATGCGATGGCGCATCTCGGCGGCGGCCTTGTTGGTGAACGTCACCGACAGAATCGAGTGCGGCGAGGCGTTCTCGACCTGGATCAACCAGGCGATACGGTGCACCAGCACACGGGTTTTGCCGGAACCAGCGCCGGCCAGGACCAACTGACGACCCACGGAGGCAGCTACGGCCTGGCGTTGGGCATCGTTGAGGGAGTTAAGCAGAAGGGAGAGGTCATCGCGCATCGGGGCATTCTAGGGTGCCGTGAGGGCATGGGCAAACCCTAACGCTGGCCGGTCGTGATGTTGCCGGTCCCATCTTTGCCGTCTGTAGATTTTAATTGATGACTGTTTGGTCTCGACGATCCCTTGTGTATCCTCCGCGAACGTTCAAGGCCCCCAATTATAAGAAACGCCATGACCTTCAGTTCCGAAGCCCCGGCAAACTCCGTGGCGACACGTCGTGTCATCTGCAAGCAGTTCGCGACCCAGCTTGCCGCCGAGCGCACCCGTCTTCTTTATCAGGGATCGCTGCTGCCGACCCTGTTCATGTTCATCAATGGTTTGCTCTGCGCGTGGCTGCTCTGGAGTCCCGAGCGTTACGTGCTGGTGGGCGTCTGGCTGGGCTGGCTGTCAGCGCTGGTGTGTCTGCGCGTGCTGCAAGTCGCAGCGTTCAGGTCAGCATCACTCGATCGTCGATCGCAGCCGATCTGGAACCGCATGTTTCTGGCCGGCGCCTGCGTCAGTGGGTTCACCCTCTCCAGCGCCGCGCTGGTGCTGATGCCGGCGCAAAGCCTGGCCCAGCAGGCCTGGGTGTTCGGCCTGATTGGCGCGGCCACGCTGTCTGCCAGTGTGGCCTATGCGGTAAGCATTCCGGCGTTTCTCACGTTCACGCTGCCGTGTCTGCTGCCGCCCATTCTCTATCTGTTCTGGACCGGCGACCCCCAATGCCACGGTTGGGGCTGGCTCGGACTGATTCTCCTGCTGGCGCTTATCGTGGTGGCTGCGCAGGTCAACCGTTTGATCGAGCGGGGTCTTATCCGGCGATTTCAGAACGTGGCGCTCATCGAGCACCTTCAACAGGCCCAGGCCGAAAGCGACGAGCTCAACCGCGAACTGACCCGCCAGTACGAAGAACGTACGCGTTATCTGACCCATTACGATGAGCTGACCGGCCTCGCCAATCGCGCGCTGTTCAATGAGCGGCTGCGTGACGCCAATCAGCGTGCGCGTCATGGCGGGCGCACGCTGGCTTTGCTGCACATCAACCTTGATCGCTTCAAATTGCTCAATGACAGCCTGGGTCACGATACCGCTGACCAGTTGCTTCGCCTTGTCGCGCGCAGGCTCAGCGGCCATGTGACCGATGCCGATACCGTCGCGCGTTTGTCAGCGGACGAGTTTGCCGTGCTGTTCGACAGCCACGGCAACCTGACCACACTGGCGCGGATCACGACGCGCCTGCTGGCAAAACTGCGCTCGCCGATATCGGTTTGCGGCCATGAGTTAGTGGTCAGCGCCTCCATCGGCATCGCGTTGCTGCCGGGTTCTGCACGGGACATCGCCGCGTTGGTCAGCCAGGCAAATATGGCCATGCAACACGCCAAACACCTGGGCGGCGACAATTTTCAGTTCTTTACCGAAAGCCTTGAGGCGGGCACGCCGGGTCGTTTGCAGCTGGAAATCCAGCTGCGTCGCGCGATTGCAGAAGGGCAGCTGGAGGTTTTCTATCAGCCGAAGCTGGAGCTGGAAAGTGGTCGCCTCAATTCGGCGGAAGCGCTGGTGCGCTGGCGTCATCCCGAGCGCGGTCTGATTTCGCCCGGCGAGTTTATCGGGTTGGCAGAGGAGACCGGCCTGATCGCCAACATCGGCGAGTTCGTACTGCGCAAAGCCTGTCATCAGGCCTGCGAATGGCAGCGGGAGGGGCTCGCTCCTATCAGGGTGTCAGTCAATCTCTCTGTGCATCAGATGCGTCAGGGCAAGCTGGTCAGCCTCGTTCGGCAAGTGCTCGAAGAGACCGGGCTCAAGCCCGAATACCTGGAGCTTGAGCTCACCGAGAGTCAACTGCTGGAGAGCGTCGAACATATCATCACCACGTTTCAGCAACTGCGCGCACTCGGCGTAAAACTGGCCATCGACGACTTCGGCACCGGCTACTCATCGTTGAGCTACCTGAAACGTTTTCCGGTGCACTGCGTGAAGATCGACCAGGCCTTTATTCGTGGTCTGAATGAATGCGCAGAAGACGCTGCGATTACCCGAGCGATCATCGCGATGGCCCACAGTCTTGACCTCAGGGTGGTGGCCGAAGGCGTGGAAGATTGCGAACAGCTGGAGTTTCTCAGGTCTCACGGTTGCGACGAGGTGCAAGGCTACTTGATCAGTCGGCCAGTGGAGGCCAGCGTTATGGGCGGCATCCTGCGCAGTCGGCTGACCGAAGCCTGGAGTCCTGTGCGAAAAGCCCTACACTACAAAGCGACCTGAGCCTCAACAACGATCGGTTGACCACGGCGAGATCGTTTAACTGTGCGGTTTGCAGGTCATGTAGTATAACTACAAGAAAGCTACAGCCCGGCCCATCCTTCACTTGAGTCCTGTCCTTTGAATCTGTTGCAGCACATCGCCCAGTCACGCCATCTCTTGCGCAAGTCGGAGCTGAAAGTAGCCGATCACGTGCTGCTCGATCCGGCGGCCGTGATGCACAGCTCCATGGCCGATCTCGCGCATGCGGTCGGTATCAGCGAGCCGACCATCGTGCGTTTCTGTCGCGCCATTGGCTGCACCGGCTTTCAGGACCTGAAACTCAAGCTGGCGCAAAGCCTTGCTGCTGGCGCGAGCTTCGGCCAGTTCGCCATCCACGAAGACGATTCCGTCGCCGATTACAGCCTGAAGATTTTCGACACCACGCTGCACACGCTGATAGAAGTGCGCGAAAAGCTCGACCCCCATGCCTTGCAGGCGGCGGTGACGGTCATGGCGGCGGCGCATCGTGTCGAGTTCTACGGCTTCGGCGCATCGGGCGCAGTCGCGGCTGACGCCCAGCACAAATTCTTCCGTCTGTTACTGACGGCAGCGTCTTACTCCGATCCGCACATGCAGGCGATGTCGGCTGTGACGCTCAAGCCTACGGACGTCGCGGTGTGTATTTCCCAGTCCGGTCGCTCAAAGGACTTGCTGATCACCGCCAACCTGGTGCGCGAAAGCGGCGCCAACCTGATCACCCTTTGCCCGAGTCAGACGCCACTGGCCGAGCTGTCCACGGTCAATCTCGCCATCGACGTGCACGAAGACACCGAAATCTATACGCCGCTGACCTCGCGTATTGCGCATCTGGTGGTCATAGATGTCCTGGCGATGGGCGTTGCGATGGCGCGCGGTCCGAGCCTGGTCAATCACCTCAAGAGCGTGAAGCGCAGCTTGCGCAGCCTGCGGTTGTCGCCGAAGTCGATCAAGTCGTCTGAAGATTGATCTGAACTCGCGTAGCGCCGAAACCTTCACCAACCTGTAACGCTTCCGACGTCTGATCGTCACCGCATCCCGCCACTCTGTACTCCCGCACACGAATGGGAGACAGGATATGCCTCGGCACTACGATGACTCGCAGCAGCACAGCACCTCCACAAAGACTCGCCGTCAGCAGGAAGACCAGCGCCGCATGGCGTTCCGGCGTGCGATCGAAAGCCATTCCGAAGAACGCCGCCTGAATCAGGAGCTCTCAAGCTACCTGGACAGCGCCAGCGCCCATTTCTGGCAGAGCGCTAGCGCTTCGGAAGGTGGCCATCAAAGCGCGCGACCAGCTCGCTGATCTGGGTACGCTCCGTCCGAATGAATGACAGGAACGCGTGAGCCACCGGCGACAGACGTTTGTCCCGTGCCTGTACGACGCACCAGCTTCGGTACAGCGGCAATTCGGCCACTGGCAGCTCAATCAGCGTGCCAGTGGCAAGTTCCAGGCTCAGCGCATGGCGGGTCAGCAGCGCAACGCCAAGCCCCGCCACTACGCATTCGCGCTGCGCCTCGGCCGAGGACACCTCCAGCGTGTGCTCGAAATGAATGCGCTTCTCCTTGAAATACTCCTCGCAGGCCTTGCGCGTCCCTGAACCCTGTTCGCGAACCACCAGCGTTGCTGCCTCCAGATCCTTCAGCGCCGGATTGGGCAATAACGTCAACGGATGGTCCGGCTGCGCCACGGCAACGATCGGGTTATTCAAGAAGGGCAAAAACTCCAGGCCCATGTCCTGTGGGACCATCGACATGACGACCAGATCATCACGGTTATCCGACAGCCGCCGAATCACCTGCGCCCGATTGACGACCGTGAGGTTGAGCATGACTTCGGGGTATTTGCGCTTAAAAGCTGCAAACAGGTGGGGAACGAAATACTTTGCGCTGGATTCAATCGCCAGTTTGAGCTGCCCCTGCAGGGAGCCCTGCATGTCGGAGAGCTGCATGTCGAGGTTCTCCAGCCGACCGAAGATGTCGCGACTGGCAAGCTGCAGCGCTTCGGCGGCTTCCGTCAGGTAGAGCTTCTTACCCACGTATTCGAACAGCGGCTGGCCGACCAACTCTTCCAACTGGCGCATCTGCAGGCTCACCGCCGGCTGGGTCAGCGACATTTCCTCAGCTGCGCGACTGTAAGAGCGCAAATCACAGACCTCATTGAAGATCCGCAATTGACGCAATGTCATTCGCATCAATGACTTACGCATTTTTCCAGCCCTAGCCGTTTAGTTGATATCGGGAACTATAAGGTTTTGCTTATGGTTCACCCAATATTTACTCATTTTTGTTAATTGCTGATTCGTCATAGGGTGGCGTCACCTGCGAGCAACATGCAGTAACGGAATGTCGCGCGGTATTGGCCAGCCATCTGGTCCGTCTGCTAATCGGTCGAGGAAATACCAGTGATAAAAAAAATCCTGATCGCCAACCGTGGGGAAATCGCTGTTCGGATTGTGCGCGCTTGCGCCGAAATGGGCATCCGCTCGGTGGCGATTTATTCCGACGCGGACCGGCACGCGCTTCACGTCAAGCGTGCCGACGAAGCCTATGGCATCGGCTCGGAGCCCCTTGAAGGCTATTTGAACCCGCGCAAGCTGGTGAACCTTGCCGTTGAAACCGGCTGCGACGCGTTGCACCCCGGCTATGGTTTTCTCTCGGAAAACGCAGAGCTGGCAGATATCTGCGCCGAACGGGGTATCAAGTTCATCGGCCCGTCCGCTGAAGTGATCCGCCGCATGGGCGACAAGACCGAAGCTCGCCGCAGCATGATCAAGGCCGGCGTGCCGGTGACGCCCGGCACGGAAGGCAACGTGGCCGACATCGCCGAAGCACTGGTTGAAGGCGATCGCATCGGTTACCCCGTCATGCTCAAAGCCACCTCGGGCGGCGGCGGGCGCGGCATTCGTCGCTGCAACAGCCGGGAAGAGCTGGAGCAGGCGTTTCCTCGAGTCATTTCCGAGGCCACCAAGGCATTCGGCAAGGCTGAGGTATTTCTCGAAAAGTGCATCGTCAATCCCAAGCACATCGAAGCGCAGATCCTTGGCGACAGCTTCGGCAACGTCGTGCACCTGTTCGAGCGTGATTGCTCGATCCAGCGCCGCAACCAGAAGCTCATCGAAATCGCCCCAAGCCCGCAACTGACGCCGGAGCAGCGCGCCTACATCGGCGACTTGTCCGTGCGCGCCGCCAAGGCCGTGGGCTACGAGAACGCCGGCACCGTGGAGTTCCTGCTCGCCGAGGGCGAGGTGTACTTCATGGAGATGAATACCCGCGTACAGGTCGAGCACACGATCACCGAGGAAATCACCGGGATCGACATCGTCCGCGAGCAGATCCGCATCGCCTCAGGACTGCCGCTGTCGGTGAAGCAGGAAGACATCATCCATCGTGGTTTCGCGTTGCAGTTCCGCATCAACGCGGAAGACCCGAAGAACAACTTCCTGCCGAGCTTCGGCAAGATCACCCGTTACTACGCGCCCGGCGGCCCCGGCGTGCGCACCGATACGGCGATTTACACCGGCTACACCATTCCGCCGTATTACGACTCCATGTGCCTGAAGCTGATCGTCTGGGCGCTGACCTGGGAGGAGGCAATGGACCGCGGCCTGCGTGCGCTGGATGACATGCGTCTGCAAGGGGTGAAGACCACGGCCGCGTATTACCAGGAAATCCTGCGTAACCCGGAATTCCGCAGCGGCCAGTTCAATACCAGCTTCGTGGAGAGCCATCCCGAGCTCACCAATTACTCGATCAAGCGCAAACCCGAAGAGCTGGCCCTGGCCATCGCCGCCGCCATCGCTGCCCACGCGGGCTTATAAAAAGCCAGCTGCAAGCGCTAAGCCGCAAGCTGCAAGTTGAAGCCGATCCGCTGTGACTTGCCGCTTGTAGCTTGCCGCTTGAAGCTAAAAGGAGATCCGAACATGTCCAAGAAAATCTTCGTCACCGACACCATTCTGCGCGACGCCCACCAGTCTCTTTTGGCGACCCGCATGCGCACCGAGGACATGCTGCCGATCTGCGACAGGCTCGACAAAGTCGGCTACTGGTCGCTGGAAGTGTGGGGCGGGGCGACCTTCGACGCTTGCGTGCGCTTTCTGAAGGAAGATCCGTGGGAGCGCCTGCGCCAATTGCGCGCGGCGCTGCCCAACACGCGTTTGCAAATGCTGCTTCGCGGTCAGAACCTGCTGGGGTATCGGCACTACAGCGATGACGTGGTCAAGGCATTCGTCGCCAAGGCGGCGGACAACGGTATCGACGTGTTCCGCATCTTCGATGCCATGAACGACGTGCGCAATCTGCGCGTGGCGGTGGAAGCGGTGAAGGCTTCCGGCAAACATGCCCAGGGCACGATCGCGTACACCACCAGCCCGGTGCACACCATCGGCGCGTTTGTGGCGCAGGCCAAAGAGATGGAAGCGATGGGTTGTGATTCCGTCGCGATCAAGGACATGGCCGGTCTGCTGACTCCCTATGCCACGGGCGAGTTGGTCAAGGCGCTGAAGGCCGAGCAATCGCTGCCGGTGTTCATTCACTCCCACGACACGGCCGGCCTAGCCGCGATGTGCCAGTTGAAGGCCATCGAAAACGGTGCTGACCACATCGACACCGCGATCTCCAGTTTCGCCTGGGGTACCAGCCATCCGGGTACTGAGTCGATGGTCGCGGCCCTTAAAGGCAGCGAATTCGACACCGGCCTGGACCTGGAACTGCTGCAGGAAATCGGCCTGTATTTCTATGCGGTGCGTAAGAAGTATCACCAGTTCGAAAGCGAATTCACGGCGGTCGATACCCGCGTGCAGGTCAATCAGGTGCCGGGCGGCATGATCTCCAACCTCGCCAACCAGCTCAAAGAGCAGGGTGCGTTGAACCGCATGGGCGAAGTGCTGGCCGAGATTCCGCGAGTGCGCAAAGACTTGGGCTACCCGCCGCTGGTGACGCCGACTTCACAGATCGTCGGCACCCAGGCGTTCTTCAACGTACTGGCCGGCGAGCGCTACAAAACCATCACCAACGAAGTGAAGCTTTACCTCACTGGCGGCTACGGCAAGGCGCCGGGGCAGGTGGACGAGACGCTGCGCCGTCAGGCCATCGGCAACGAAGAGCTGATCGACGTGCGCCCGGCCGACCTGCTCAAGCCGGAGATGACCAAGCTGCGCGGCGAGATCGGCGCGCTGGCCACCAGCGAAGAAGACGTGCTGACCTACGCCATGTTCCCGGACATCGGCCGCAAGTTTCTCGAAGAACGTGCGGCGGGCACGCTGGCGCCAGAGCCGTTGCTGCCGATCCCCGAGCCGGGCGCGGTGGCGAGGGCGGGAGGCGAGGGCGTCCCGACCGAATTCGTCATCGACGTTCACGGCGAAAGCTACCGCGTTGATATCACCGGTGTGGGCGTCAAGGCCGAGGGCAAGCGTCACTTCTATCTGTCCATCGACGGCATGCCGGAAGAAGTGGTGTTCGAGCCGCTCAACGAGTTTGTCGGCAGCGGTATTGGCAAGCGTGCCCAGGCCAGTAAGCCAGGCCATGTCAGCACTTCGATGCCGGGCAATATCGTCGACGTGCTGGTGAAGGAGGGCGACAGCGTTCGCGCCGGTCAGGCGGTACTGATTACCGAAGCGATGAAGATGGAGACCGAAGTTCAGGCGGCAGTCGCTGGCAAGGTCGTGGCCATCCATGTCGCGAAAGGCGATCGGGTTAACCCGGGCGAGATTCTGGTCGAGATCGAGGGCTGATAACCCACTGCATAGATAACAGCCCGCCGCGCACAGATGCGGCAGGCTGAACAGTTACCTCTGGGGGAGCTCTCGTGGCTCCTCTTTTTTTGCTTCAGCCAAGCGTCTCCGGCTGTGGGACTCGACGCTCTCAGCGGTGGCGCAGTTGCTCCAGCGTCCTGATTTGCTCACCGTCCTGGAAGTTATCCACAGCCAGCCATGCTTCGAACGCCTGTTGTATTGCAGGCCATTCGCTGTCGATGATCGAGTACCAGGCCGTATCCCGATTCTGACCCTTGAACACGGAATGCTGGCGGAAGGAGCCCTCGAAGCTGAATCCGAAACGCTCCGCCGCACGCTTGGAACGGGCGTTGTTGGCATTGCATTTCCATTCCAGACGACGATTGCCCAGCGCAAAGGATTCCCTCGCCAGCAGGTAAACCGCTTCCGTTGCCTTGGGGGTGCGTTGCATTGAGGCGCCGAAGGTCACATGGCCAATTTCGATGCGGCCCGCGCTCGGGAAAATCGACATCAAGCCCAGAAACCCGTGGATGGTGCCGGTCTGTTGATCGATGACGGTGTAGAACCAAGGATCGGTCGAGCCTTCCAGTCTTGCGAGATAGTCATCGAATGCGCCGCGCTCTGGAAACGGGCCCACGAACAGGTAATCCCACAATTTGCGGTCAGCAGCCGGGCCTTCCAGTGCATCCCACAGCCCATCGCCATGGCGGGCGGCGTTCAATTTTTCCAGACGAATAAAGCGTCCTTGCAGTGTGCGGGTATCCGGCAGCTTGGCCGGTTGCCAGTTTTCAAGATCCGACATGTCGAGAGTCCCTGTCTTACAACGGTTTGCGAAATTGAATATAGCCCGGGCGCTCAGCGATGCGCTCGTAGAGCTGAATGGCGATTGCGTTGGTCTCGTGGGTGAGCCAGTGGACTTTGTCGGCGCCGTCCCGTTTGGCGGTCGCGTAGACGTATTCGATCAGTTGGCGGCCAACGCCCGTGCCGCGCTGTTCCGGCACCACCAGCAAGTCCTGCAAGTAGCAGGCATTGCTGATGCTCCAGTTCGAGCGGTGATAAATGAAATGCACCATGCCCACCGCCCTGCCGTCCTGCCAGGCGAGGGCGGCATTGGTGGGCTCGCTGCTGTCCAGAAACCGCTGCCAGGTGCTCTGTGAAACCGCATCGGCCAGCGTGGTTTTATAGAAGGTCAGATAGGCCTGCCACAACGGTAGCCAGGCGTCGTGATCTTCGGCGGTGACGGGGCGGATGTGGAGGTCAGACACGCGGTGCTACCTGGCTCATCAACTGAGCGATTTTCTGATCGGATGGGTCCTGGCTGAGTGCCAGGCCTTTGCTCACGCCGGCGATGTCTGCGGCGCTGCGGTTCTGGTTGAGCTTGCGCTTGCCTTCCAGCCGCTCGATGGGGATCGCGAAGCCGACGATGCCGTTGAGCATTTTCTCGATGTAATCGGCGGGTGCGTCGCTGACAGCCCAAGGCTCGGCGCGGCTGGCTTCGTGCTTGTCGGTCAGGCCGGTGACAATCCGCAACAGCCGCTCGGGATCAGTGAACACATCGGCACGGCCGTAGGCGTGCACCGCCAGGTAATTCCAGGTGGGCACTACTTTGCCGTGCTCGGCCTTGGCGGCGTAGAAAGACGGGCTGATGTAAGCCTCTGCACCCTGGAAAATCAGCAGTGCTTCAGCGCCCGTCTGGAGGGCTTTCCATTGCGGATTGGCCTTGGCCAGATGCCCGTACAGCGTGCCTTGCGGACCCTGAGTCGGTTCGAGCAACAAGGGAATATGACTCGCCTGCAGTCCGGTCTCGTCAAAGGTGACCAGAGTAGCCAGGCGTGTGGCTTCTATCTGTCCGTGTAGGCTGGCGAAGTCTTCGTCTTTGAAATAACTGGGCATGTACATGAGATTTTCCTTGGCGGCTGAGTCAATCCTAGGCAGCCTATTGGTTCGTTGTAAGAGCCATTAATGGTCTATCTCATAGGGCCAATCCCATGCACGCACCCACGCCCGCGCTGACGTTCGATTTTGCCGGCATTGAGCTGAACCGCCGCCATGGTCTTAGCCGCCAGCTCTATCAGACACTGCGCGAGCGCATCCTCGACGGTCGCTTGTCCGGTGGCACGCGCTTGCCGGCGAGCCGGGATTTAGCGTTATCCCTCGGCATCTCCCGCAACAGCGTGGTGCGCGCTTATGACCAGCTTTACGCCGAAGGCTTTACCGAAAGCCGCGTCGGGGACGGCACTTACGTCGCACTCTTGAGAGAGAAATCGCCCGCTGCAAAAAAACTATCCACACACCTGTCCACAGGGTTATCACCAAGCTTATCAACAGGTTTATCCACAAAACCCCTGATAATGGCGGCCGAATCGTCCAACAATGTTATCCACAGCACAGCAATGCATACGCTGGATCAGCATCATTTGCGGCCTCCCAAAAGCGGCCTGCCCAGGGCGTTTCGCACGGGTGTTCCGGCGTTTGATCTGTTCCCTTTCGACACGTGGGGCAAGCTCCACACGGCTTTCTGGCGTAAGCCGGGCCTCCAGCATCTTGGCTACGGCGACCCGGCTGGCGAATGGCGGCTGCGGGAGCTGATCGCTGCCTATTTGAGGACTTCCCGCGACTTGCGCTGCGCACCTGAGCAAATTGTGATCACCAATGGCGCGCAGCAGGCGATTACCCTTTGTGCACAGCTGCTGCTGGAGCAGGGCGACGTGGTGGCGATCGAAAATCCGGGGTACCGCGCGGCCGGTCATGCCTTCGGGGTAGCTGGCGCCAGGTTGCAGGGCACGGCGGTTGACGACGAGGGCATGCGCAGTCCGGCTCTGGATGACTCAGGCTGCAAGTTGGCGTACGTGACGCCCTCACACCAATACCCGCTGGGCGTGACGATGAGTCTGGCTCGGCGGCTTGAACTGCTCGCGTGGGCTGAGTGCAATCAAAGCTGGATCGTCGAAGACGACTACGACGGCGAATACCGCTACAGCGGCGCCCCGCTGGCGCCGTTGGCAGCGCTGGATCGCAGCGGTCGCGTGCTGTACGTCGGGACATTCGGCAAGGTCGCATTTCCGGCGCTGCGCCTGGGTTATCTGGTGTTGCCGCGCAACCTGGTTGAGCCGTTCAGCCGGCGCCGGGCCGTGGACATGCGTCATTCCGAGGTGGGCACACAGATGGTCATGGCCGAGTTCATCGCGGCGGGTCACTTTCAGCGGCACATCCGCCGCATGCGCCGGGCTGCGTTGAGTCGACGCGATGCATTACTGGCCGGCTGGCCCAAAGAGCTTGCGGGTTGCAGCCCGATGATCAAGCCCGTTGCAGGGCTGCATGTGACCGTCGCAGTGGATACGTTAGAGCGTGAAACGGAACTGGTCGCCAAGGCAGAAAATGTCGGCGTCGAGGTCGCGCCGTTGAGTGAGTATTGGCTGCCGGGGTCAGAGACGCCGGTGGATGATCGGGCCGGTCTGGTCCTGGGGTTTGCAGCGGTGCCTGAGGCCGATATCGCCTCGGCGCTGGCGCGATTGCGAAGTGCATGGCGGGTTTGATCTTGGTGAACCCGATGGCGGCCTGGCGCGTCATCCAGCAGGCACCGGCGTATACTCGCGCCCATCGCAATCCTTCTTCGAGATACGCCCATGAGTCTTCCTCTCTCCGCGGCGCCGCAGCGCAAGCTCGGCGCGCCGCTGATCGCTTTCCTTTTGCTGGTGGTCGGCGCTCTGTTTCTGCAATCCGCCGTTGGCGGCAGGCAAGTGCTGTTGCTGATCGTTGGCGCGGCGCTGGGCCTCACGCTCTATCACGCCGCCTTCGGCTTCACCTCGGCCTGGCGGGTATTCATCAACGAGCGACGCGGCGCCGGCTTGCGCGCGCAGATGGTGATGCTGGCCGTCGCGGTGTTGCTGTTCTTCCCCGCGCTGGGTGCAGGTACGCTGTTCGGCACGCCGGTCACCGGCCTTGTGGCCCCGGCGGGCGTGTCGGTTGTCTTCGGCGCCTTCATCTTTGGCATCGGCATGCAAATGGGCGGCGGCTGTGCGTCCGGCACGTTGTTCACCGTCGGCGGCGGCAATGCGCGGATGCTCGTAACCTTGCTGTTCTTCATCATTGGCTCGCTGATCGCCACGCATCACGTCGATTGGTGGTTCTCGTTGCCGTCGTTCCCCGCCACTTCCATCGTTAAAACCTTCGGCGTGATCCCTGCGTTGCTGATGAGCCTGGCGCTGTTCGCGATCATTGCCCTTGTCACCGTCAAGCTGGAAAAGCGTCGGCACGGACAGCTGGAAGCGGCCGTCACCAGCGAGCATGTTGGCGTGCGCCGTTTCTTTCGCGGGCCGTGGCCGCTGGTGTGGGGCGCGGTTGGCTTGGCGCTGCTCAACTACGCCACGCTGGCATTGGCGGGTCGCCCTTGGGGCATCACCTCGGCCTTCGCGCTGTGGGGTGCGAAAGTCGCCGGTGGTCTGGGGGTGGACGTGGGCAGTTGGCCGTTCTGGCAAATGCCAGCGAACGCCAAGGCGCTGGCCGCGCCGGTGTGGGAGGACATCACCACCGTCATGGACATCGGCATCATGTTGGGTGCGGCAGTGGCGGCAGGCCTTGCTGGACGATTCGCTCCGAGTCTGAAAATCCCGACGCGCTCGTTGATCGCTGCAGTGATTGGCGGGCTGTTGCTGGGTTACGGTTCGCGCCTGGCGTACGGCTGCAACATTGGCGCGTACTTCAGCGGGATCGCCTCAGGCAGCCTGCACGGCTGGCTCTGGCTGGTCGCTGCCTTTGCGGGCAACGCAGTGGGCGTGCGGATTCGGCCGGTATTCTTTGAGGGCGAGCGTCGGCCTGCTGTTTTGACAGGGTGCTGATCGAGTGATTTGAAGGAGGGAGGACGCTTGCCCGCGAGGTGCGGGCAAGCGCTCTTACACAGGATTAACCGGCGATCTGCTCCTTCGCCAGCTTAGCGATGTTTTCCGCCGTGAATCCATACTTGGCCTGCAGCTTCTCGATCGGGGCCGACGCACCGAAGGTGTTCATCACAACCTTCGCTCCGGTCTGGCCGACATACCGATCCCAGCCCACCGGCCCCGCCTGTTCCACCACCACCCTGGCTTTCACGTCCGGCGGCAGCACGCCGTCGCGATAGGCCTTGTCCTGATCCTCGAACAATTCCCAGCTCGGCATCGACACCACTCGCGCCGCAACCCCTTCGGCTTTGAGCGTCTCGAACGCTTCGACGGTCATACCGACCTCGCTGCCAGTGGCGATCAAGATCACGTCCACTTTGCCTTCTACCGCATCGGCCAGCACGTACGCGCCTTTAGTCAGGCCCTCGGCGGCGGCGTATTTCGAGCGATCAAGGGTCGGCAACGGCTGACGCGAGAGCACCAGGCAGGACGGTCTGCTGGTTTGCGCCAGCGCTATTTTCCAGGCTTCGGCCGTTTCGTTGGCATCGCCCGGACGAATCGTCAGCACACCGGGTGTTGCCCGCAGCTGAGTCAGTTGCTCGATGGGCTGGTGTGTCGGGCCGTCTTCGCCGACGCCGATGGAGTCATGGGTAAAGACGAAAATAACCGGCAATTCCATGATCGACGCCAGACGAATCGGCGGCTTCATGTAATCGCTGAACACCAGAAACGTCGAGGTGTACGGGCGGATATAGGACAGAGCCAGGCCGTTCGCGATAGAACCCATGGCATGTTCGCGGATACCGAAGTGCAGGTTTCGACCGCTGTAATTGCCCGCTTCAAAGCTACCGGCTCCGTCGAACGTCAGATTGGTTTTGGTCGACGGCGAAAGGTCTGCGGAGCCACCGATCAGCCAAGGAATCTGCTCGGCGAAGGCGTTCAGCACTTTGCCACCGGACGCGCGGGAGGCAATGCCTTTGGCGTCGGCTTCAAAATTCATCTGCTTGTCTTGCCAGCCTTCGGGCATCTCACCGGCACGCATGCGCTTGAGCTGATCGGCGAGGTCGGGCTGGTCCTTTTCAAACTGGTTGAAGGTCTCAAGCCAGGCGTCGTAATCGCTCCCGCTGCGGTCGAGCAGTGCATCACGCAGGCAATGGCGGGCATCTTCCGGCACTAGGAAGCTGCTGTTTTCGTCCCAGCCGTAGGCTTTTTTGGTCAGTTTGATTTCGTCATCGCCCAGCGGTTCGCCGTGGGCGGCAGACGTATTGTGTTTGTTGGGCGAGCCAAAGCCGATGACGCTGTCGACCACGATCAGGGTTGGTGCATCGCTGGTTTGCTGAAAGGTCTGCAGCGCTTTTGCCAGCGCACTGGCGTCATTGGCGTCTTTGACGTGCAGGGTTTTCCAGCCGTAGCCCTCGAAACGCTTCTGCACATCGTCGCTGTAAGCCAGCTCGGTATGACCTTCGATGCTGATGGTGTTGTTGTCGTAAATCCAGCACAGATTCGACAGCTTCAAATGACCGGCAAGTGAGGCCGCTTCTGCGGTTACGCCCTCCATCATGTCGCCGTCGCCGCACAGCACGTAAACGCTGTAATCGAACAGCGTCGCGCCCGGCGTGTTGAAGTGTTCGCCCAGCCAGCGCTCGCCCATCGCCATGCCGACGCTGTTGGCGCAACCCTGACCCAGCGGGCCAGTGGTGGTTTCCACGCCGGTGGTCATGCGGTATTCGGGGTGGCCCGGGGTTTTGGAGTCCATCTGGCGAAACTGCTTGATGTCCTCAAGGCTCACCGCAGGTTTGCCCGATGGCTTGCCGTGCTCGTCGATCTCGATCACACCGGCCAGGTGCAGCAGTGAATAAAGCAGCATTGAAGCGTGACCGACCGATAGCACGAAGCGGTCGCGGTTTGGCCAGTCAGGGTGTTCCGGGTGGTAGCGCAGGAAATCTTTCCACAGCGTGTAGCCCACAGGGGCAAGCGCCATCGGCGTGCCGGGGTGCCCGGAATTGGCTTTTTGCACTGCATCCATGGCTAGGGTGCGAATGGTGTTGATGGTCAGTTGGTCGCGGTCGGTGTGCGGCGTAAACGTGCGCACTGCGCCTGATCGTTCGGTGGAGTGAGAGTTGGCAGACGAGCTCATTAACGTTCTCCTCGTGACGGGTAGCGGAAGCATCCAGATAGGTGTTGAGCCCTCGGAGGCTGTGATCGTTCCATGAACAATCTGTCAGTCGACCCGGTGGAGAAGCGATTCAGCTTTCCGCTCGTATTTGGTTACATATAGCCTGTGGGCGTAACGAACGAAGTTGTTCTCACGTATTCGAAGCCTTGGGTCGAGCCTTTGCCGACCGATTTAAGCGTATTGCGGAGGTGGCTTTTGCAGGAATTCATCGTCAAGAAGTACCGGGCCATGATCCGGACGTTTACCTACATCGGCTGGTCATTGTTCTGGCTGCTGATTTGGGACGTCGTCGTCACCGTCGACTTCATGCTGTTTCTGGATCGCAAGATCACCCTCCCATCAATGCCCTTGACCCTGTTGGGTTCTGCGCTGGTCGTGCTGACCAGTTTTCGCAATACCAGTGCGTATAACCGCTGGTGGGAGGCGCGCACGTTATGGGGTGCGCTGGTGAATAACTCCCGCAGCTTCGCCCGGCAGGTGCTGACCTTCATTGATGACGAGGACGGCCTGAACCCGGTCAAGGCCACGCTGTTGCGCCGGCACGTCGCTTATGTCGAATGCCTGTCGGCTCATTTGAAGGGCAGTGATTGTGGCGAGCAGGTGACCGCGATGATTTCCCGGGAAGAGTATGAGCGCCGCACGCGCACCAACAACTTCCCCAACGCGATTCTCAATGAGTCCGCGGCGATCATCGCTCAGGAATACAAGGCCGGCCGCCTGGACAGCATTCGTCTGGAACGGCTCGAAGCGACGCTGGTGGAAATCTCCAACAACCAAGGCGGCATGGAGCGCATCGCCAATACCCCGTTGCCTTACCCGTACGTGACGTTCCCGCGCCTGTTCATCACGCTGTTCTGCATCATCGTGCCGATCGGTCTGGTGGAAACGCTGGGCTGGTTCACGCCGCTGGCGTCCACCGTGGTCGGCTTCATGCTGCTGGCGATCGAGAAAATCGGCACCGACTTGCAAAGCCCGTTCAAAGCCTCCGAGCACGAGATCCAGATGAAAGCGCTGTGCGAAAACATCTCCGGCAATCTGAATTCAATGCTGCAGGATGCGATGGACAAGCGGCCGGTTGAGGTGGCTTATTCGTGATGAGGTCATGCCCTTGCTCTGAGAGGGCATGAACGACGCTAGGCGCATCTGGACTGAGAGGATGCTCTATCCGCGAGCTATCCAGCGGTCGAGAGGCCGCTTTTGCATCAAGAATGAAGCCACCGCAAATGCACCTGTTGATACACGAGTTGTGGGAGCGACCGGGGTGGCGTTCCACCTTGCTCGCGAAGAGGTCGGAAGGTGCGCTGAATCTTCAGCGGCTGAAATGCCGTCTTCGTGAGCAAGCCCACTCCCACAGGATTGGGTTTGCTGCGCGAGCAAAGTGTCTGGACGCCGGGTAATTTGCGACCCGTTGCGGGTTACCGACCTTGCGATATGTCTTTGCTCATCGCAGACAAAGGCCTGCAGATCATCATCTGAGCGCCGCCACTCGCTCAGCGCAACTCCCCACACACGTCCAGCTCTACCAGCCGCCGCACTTCATCCCCACTCAGACCAGCCCCCAGCAGCGCATGCAGCTTGCCGAACGCGGCTTCGCGGGTCATGCCGCCGCCGGACAGCACGCCGACGCCCCGCAGCCGGCTGCCGGCCTCATACACATCCAGTTCGACGCCGCCTTCGTGGCATTGAGTAATCGCCACGACCACGATGCCTTTCTGGTGAGCACGCTGAAGGCTGGCGAGGAAGTCGACATCATCGCTAGGCCCTGTGCCGTTGCCGAAGCATTCCAGCACAAGCCCCTGAATACCGCTGTCGATCATGCCGTCGAGCTGAGCACCGCCGATGCCGGGAAACAGCGGCAGCACCGCAACGTTCGCCAGTTGCTTGGGCTGGCGATAGTCCAGTGCCGCCGGCAACGCCGAGGCGGCCTCACCACCCCGTGCGCGATTAAGCGCCGCGAAAGGATTACGGCCGAAGCTGCGAATCTTTGCGCAACGAGTCGGTTCCAGCAGCTCCCCGTGGAAGTACAGATGCACTCCCGCGGCAAGCCCTTGCCCCAAAGCCTGCAAGGCGCCGTTAACGTTTTCCCAGGCATCGCTGTCGGGAACGCCCGCTGGCAACATTGAGCCGGTGAACACCACAGGGGCATTCAGGCCCAACAGTTGAAAGCTCATGGCCGCTGCGCTGTAGGCCAGGGTATCGGTGCCGTGCAGAATCAGCACGGCGTCGCACCCTTGCGCTTCAATTGCATCGACCACCGCCTCACGCAAGCGCTGCCAGTAGGCGGGCGTCATGTTGGCGCTGTCGATCAGGGGGGACATTTCGCGGAACGACCACTGCGGTACCACCATTTCGGGCAGTGCAGCCAGTTGCTCAGCCATGCGCGCTTCAAAGCCGGAAGCGGGTGCCAGCCCGTTTTCGCTGGCCTGCATGCCGATGGTTCCACCGGTATACAGGACCATTACCTGGCGGGCTGATGCGTGGTTTTCGCGATTCATGCCTGTCTCCCTTGATTGACGTTCAAATGATCAACGCGCGTCCGTGACCGGTTTGCCGCCGATCGCTGCCGCGTGCGCTGCAGGCTGCGCAGCATCGGGCTTTGGCCAGGCTTTCAGATCCAGGTCCAGATCGGGGAACTGGCTGGAGTCGAAAACCGGCGTTTTGATGCCGGCTTTACGCTGGGCATCGTAGTCTTTCAGGACCCGCAGCGCGATTTTGAACAGCATTGCCAGCGCGATCAGGTTGACGAAGGCCAGCAGCGTCATGGTGATGTCGGCGAAGGCGAACACCGTGCCCAGATCCTCGACCGCACCCCACAAGATCAACGCCAGAACCAACACGCGGTAGCCGAAGATCGCCTTGCGGTTCTCGCCCAGCAAGAAGCGCAGGCTGTTTTCGCCCAGGTAGTAGTTGTAGAGAATCGAGGTGAACACGAACAGCGCCAGTGCCACACTGATGAACAGCTTGCCCCAGTCACCGACGACGGCGGCGAGGGAGTTCTGCGTCAGGGCAATGCCATCACCTTCGAAGCCGGGGGTATAGAAACCCGACAGCAGGATCAGCAACGCGGTGCAGGTGCAGATGACGAAGGTGTCGAGGAACACGCTGAACGCCTGAACCACACCTTGTGCCACCGGGTGCTCGACCTGAGCCACCGCTGCCACGTTGGGTGCGCTGCCCAGGCCGGCTTCGTTGGCGAAGACGCCACGTTTGACGCCCATGACAATGGCACTGCCGATCAGGCCACCGAACACTTCATCCATGCCGAACGCGCTTTTGACGATGGTCATCAGCATGTGCGGAACGTGTTCGAACTGCACGCCGATGACATACAGCGTGACGGCGATGTAAACCAGCGTCTTGATCGGCACCAGCAGGTCGGCGACCTTGGCGATGCGCTTGATCCCGCCGACGAACACCAGGCCCAGCAGAATCGCCAGACCGACGCCGGCGTAGCTTGGCGAGATCTTGAAGGCGTCGTTGAGCGAGTGGGTCACGGCGTGGGATTGCAGGCCGTTGAAGGCGAACCCGAAGGTCACCAGCAACAGCACCGCCATGATCATGCCCAGCCAGCGTTTGCCCAGGCCGTGCTGAATGTAATACGACGGGCCGCCGCGGTATTGGCCTTCGGCGTCGCAGCGTTTGTACAGCTGGCCGAGGGAGCATTCGAAAAAGCTGCTCGCCATGCCGACAAGGGCAGTGACCCACATCCAGAACACCGCACCGGGTCCGCCGAGGGTGACCGCGATGCCGACGCCTGCGATGTTACCGGCGCCGACGCGGCCGGCAAGGCTCAGCATCAGGGCCTGGAACGAACTCAATTGGCCCGCGCTGCTGCGCAGACTGTCGCGGAACACCGCGAACATGTGAAAGAAGTGACGGAACTGAACGAAACGCGAGCGAATCGTGAAATATCCACCGAGCCCAACAATGAGCACGATCAGTACTTTTCCCGAGAGGAAGTCGTTGATGACTTCAAGCATTGGTGTTTCCTCGCTTTCTTAGAGGGTGCGCACTATACCGGCGCGCGTTATTGGAGTCTTTATCCGGTTTGTTTCATGCCCAAATGACGCCGGGCAAAAAAAAGGGCCTGGAAGCGTGTGCTCCCGGCCCTCAAAAGGGTGAGGGGTGTCTAGACCCTCAGCCTGGTGATCGTGTTGCAAGTGTCGCAAGGGGGCCGGACGGATCAAGCCTTCAAGGGCACGAGTCGCGGCGCAATCATGTTCTCGGGGCGCAGGATGTCCGCCAGCATGACGTCATCGAGCAAGCCCTCTTCGCGCACCAGCTCCAGCACGCCACGGCCTGTTTCCAAGGCGACGCGGGCGATACGGGTGGCGTTTTCGTAACCGATGTACGGGTTCAGCGCAGTGACGAGGCCGATCGAGTGCTCGACCAGTTCACGGCAGCGCACTTCGTTGGCGGTGATGCCGACTATGCAGTGCTCGCGCAGCATGTCCATGGCGCGCTGCAGCAGGCGAATCGAGTCGAAGATCTTGTAGGCGATCAACGGCTCCATCACGTTGAGCTGCAACTGGCCGCCTTCGGCAGCGATGGTCAGCGCCAGGTCGTTGCCCATGATTTCGAAGGCGCACATGTTCACCGCCTCCGGAATCACCGGATTGACCTTGCCCGGCATGATCGAGCTGCCTGGCTGACGCGCAGGAAGATTGATTTCGTTGATGCCGGTGCGCGGACCGCTGGAGAGCAGGCGCAGGTCGTTGCAGATCTTCGACAGCTTGACTGCAGTGCGCTTGAGCATGCCGGAGAACAGCACGAAAGCGCCCATGTCGGAGGTGGCTTCAATCAGGTCGGCAGCCGGCACCAGCGGCTGGCCGCTGATGGTCGCCAGACGCTGAACGGCCAGGTGCTGATAACCAGGGTCAGCGTTGATGCCGGTACCGATGGCAGTGCCGCCCAGATTGACTTCGGTCAGCAGCTCAGGCGCCAGACTGCGCAGGCGATTGAGGTCTTCAGTCAGCGTGGTGGCGAAGGCGCGGAATTCCTGACCCAGGGTCATTGGCACCGCGTCTTGCAATTGGGTACGGCCCATTTTCAACACGTGGTTGAACTCGTGACCTTTGGCCGCGAACGCCTGAATCAGGCTGTCGAGGCTGGCGAGCAGCGCGTCGTGGCCCAACAGCAAACCCAGGCGAATGGCCGTCGGGTAGGCGTCGTTGGTGGACTGCGCCATGTTCACGTCGTTGTTCGGGTGCAGGTATTTGTATTCGCCCTTGGCATGGCCCATCGCTTCGAGCGCGATGTTGGCGATGACTTCATTGGCGTTCATGTTGGTGGAGGTGCCGGCGCCGCCTTGAATCATGTCGACAACGAACTGATCGTGGAAATCACCGCGGATCAGTCGTGCGCAGGCTTCGCTGATGCCCGCATGCTTCTCGCTGCTCAAATGGCCCAGCTGATGGTTTGCATCCGCCGCTGCCTGCTTGACCATCGCCAGCGCTACGACCAGCTTGGGGTAGTGCGAAAGCGGAACGCCAGAGAGGCGGAAGTTGTGCACTGCGCGCAGGGTCTGGATGCCGTAATACGCTTCAGCGGGTACTTCGAGAACGCCAAGCAAGTCTTTTTCGATGCGAAATGATGCAGCGGAGGACATGATAGAGAAAGTCTCAAGATGGGCACGGACTAAGCCGGAACGCCCTTGATACTAGGCCTGTGGGCTATTCTGGACCAATGCTGTAAAACGCTGCCCTATGCACAATCGGCATAATGTCGCTGTGACGCGGGGATTGTGACGAGCGTGTGAATCAGTGTATGAGGCTCCTGTTCGCACCCGCGAATGCGCAACTTTTAAGGCTGGAGAAACGATGAACCTGGAAAGCAAATGGCTGGAAGACTTCAGCGCGCTGGCCGCGACCCGCAGTTTTTCCCAGGCGGCGGAGCGTCGGTTCGTCACGCAACCGGCCTTCAGCCGGCGCATTCGCAGCCTTGAAGCGGCCCTTGGCCTGACGCTGGTCAATCGCTCGCGCACGCCAATCGAGCTGACGGCGGCGGGGCAGTTATTCCTTGTCACCGCGAGGACAGTGGTCGACCAGCTCGGCGAGGTGCTGCGTCATTTGCACCATCTGGAAAGCGGGCAGGGCGAGGTCATGCAGATCGCCGCTGCCCACTCGCTGGCGCTGAGCTTCTTCCCGCGGTGGATCGCGCAGCTGCGCAACGAAGGACTGAATATCGCCACGCGCCTGGTCGCTACCAACGTCGGCGACGCGGTGCATGCGCTGCGTGAAGGCGGTTGCGATCTGATGCTGGCGTTCTATGACCCCGACGCCGCACTGCAGATGGACGCCGAGATCTTCCCGTCGCTGCACCTGGGCGTGACCGAAATGCTGCCAGTCTGCTCAACCGATGAAGAGGGGCGTCCGCTGTTCGACCTGGAAGGGGAACAGAGCGTGCCGCTGCTGGCGTACAGCGCGGGTGCGTTCTTGGGTCGCTCGGTGAACCTTCTGTTGCGCCAGCGCAGCGTGCGCTTCACGACGATTTACGAAACGGCGATGGCCGACAGCCTCAAGGGCATGGCGCTCCAGGGGCTGGGTATCGCGTGGGTGCCGCGCCTGAGCGTGACGGCTGAGCTCGAACGGGGAGAACTGGTGATCTGCGGCGGCACTCAGTGGCACGTCCCGCTGGAGATTCGGCTGTACCGATGCGCGCTGGTTCGCAAGGCCAATGTCCGGCTATTGTGGCGCAAGCTGGAAGCGGGCGGCAGCTCGCCAGCCGCCTGACTTCGGAGTCAGTAAACCCGGGCTTCCGTGGGCCGGTTTGGTAGGCTGACAGGAGGTCGCGGGCAGTCTGTCAAACGAGAGTCTTTGCGGTATACTCCGCGGCCTTCGGCCGGTTCGACTGGTCATAATTTGTACGACAAGCCACGCCGGTTTTCCCGCGTGGCTTGTTGTTTTTAGCCGCGCCTGCGGGCGCCCGATGAGAGGCACGACGATGAGCGCACTGGTTGGCGTGATCATGGGCTCCAAGTCCGATTGGTCCACCCTTAGCCACACCGCCGACATGCTTGAAAAGCTCGGCATTCCGTACGAAGTCAAAGTGGTTTCGGCGCACCGCACGCCTGATCTGCTGTTCAAGTACGCCGAGGAAGCCGAAGGCCGTGGCATCGAGGTGATCATCGCCGGTGCCGGTGGCGCCGCTCACCTGCCTGGCATGTGCGCCGCCAAGACTCATCTGCCCGTTCTGGGTGTGCCGGTGCAGTCTTCCATGCTGTCGGGCGTTGATTCATTACTCTCCATCGTTCAGATGCCTGCCGGCATTCCGGTCGCGACGCTGGCCATCGGTAAAGCGGGCGCGATCAACGCCGCGCTGTTGTCGGCCAGTATCCTGGGCGCCAAGCATCCACACTTCCACGCAGTGCTGAAGACATTCCGCGCTGAGCAGACAGACAGCGTTCTGGACAATCCAGACCCACGCGAGGCCTGAGGTTTTCATGAAGATCGGCGTAATCGGTGGCGGCCAGTTGGGTCGCATGTTGGCACTGGCGGGGACCCCGCTGGGGATGAACTTCGCCTTCCTTGACCCCGCGCCGGACGCCTGCGCCGCTGCGCTTGGCGAGCATCTGCTCGCCGATTACGGCGATCAGGAACACCTGCGCCAGTTGGCGAATGATGTCGATCTGGTCACCTTCGAGTTTGAAAGTGTGCCGGCAGAAACCGTCGCCTTCCTCTCGCAGTTCGTGCCGGTTTACCCGAGTGCCGAAGCGCTGCGCATCGCCCGCGATCGCTGGTTCGAAAAGAGCATGTTCAAGGACCTCGGCATCCCGACGCCGGCGTTCGCTGACATCCAGTCCCAGGCGGAGCTGGACGCTGCGGTGGCCAGCATTGGTCTGCCGGCCGTGTTGAAAACCCGCACGCTGGGTTACGACGGCAAGGGCCAGAAAGTCCTGCGCACGCCCGAAGACGTAGTCAACACCTTCGCCGAGCTGGGCAGCGTGCCGTGCCTGCTGGAGGGCTTCGTGCCATTCACCGGCGAAGTTTCGCTGATCGCCGTCCGCGCCCGTGATGGCGAGACCCGCTTCTATCCGTTGGTCCACAACACTCACGACAGCGGCATTCTGCGCTTGTCGATCGCCAGTACCGATCACCCACTGCAGGCGCTGGCTGAAGATTACGCCGGGCGCGTGCTGAAGCAGCTCGATTATGTGGGCGTGCTGGCTTTTGAATTCTTCGAAGTCGATGGCGGCCTGAAAGCCAACGAAATCGCCCCGCGCGTCCACAACTCAGGTCACTGGACCACCGAAGGCGCCGAGTGCAGCCAGTTCGAGAACCATCTGCGCGCCGTTGCCGGGCTGCCGCTGGGTTCGACGGCCAAGGTCGGCGAAAGCGCGATGCTTAACTTCATCGGTGAAGTGCCCGTTGTGAGCGAGGTCATCGCCGTCGAAGATTGCCACCTGCATAACTACGGCAAGGCCTTCAAGGCCGGGCGCAAGGTCGGCCACGCCACCGTCCGCAGCAAAGATCGCGCGACGCTGGATCGTCAGGTGAAGCAGGTTGAGGCTCTGATCAAAAACTGATCACCGCGCTGACCGGTCTTGACCGCCTCCGTAGGAGTGAGCTCGCTCGCGATGGCATTTGTCCGCGACATCATTGCTGTCTGACCCAGCGTGATCGCGAGCAAGCTGCTCCTACAGTGTCCTTCATATCCTGTTGAACCATTTCGCCGGGCCGCCCCTCTCATAGCGTGTTGCCAATAGCCAGCTAGGCTTTGGCATATTCATTCAAACAGAGGGACATGGCATGGGAATCATCGGAACCATCTTCATCGGCTTGATCGTAGGTCTGCTGGCGCGCTTTCTGAAGCCAGGCGACGACAGCATGGGCTGGATCATGACCATCCTGCTCGGTATCTGCGGCTCGCTGGCCGCCACTTATGGTGGTCAGGCGCTGGGTATCTACCGCGCAGGCGAGGGTGCAGGTTTCCTCGGTGCGCTTGTCGGCGCGATCATCCTGCTGGTGATCTACGGCATGATTAAAAAGCGTTAAGCACGCCTGGCCCTCTGCGCTATTGCGGCGCAGAGGGCTAGAATGCCCGGCACTCAACTCCTCCCGCCGAGCATCTCCAATGCGTCATCTCCTTTTCGTTTCACTGCTGCTGGTCTGCGGACTGGTACGCGCCGTTGAATTACCCGAAACCGACTGGCTTGAACTGATGCCGAAGTCGGATCAGAAAGCCCTCGAAGCCATGCCCGAAATCGACCACAACTCGCCGGAAGGCCAGGGCACGTTCGACAGCAAAGGCGGTTTGAAGCAGAGCAAGGGCTTGCCTGCCGTCATGTATTCCACCAAAACCGTCGCGTCGATGAACGACAAAACCATCCGCCTGGGTGGCTATCCGGTTCCGCTGGAGACTGATGCGAAGGGCCACAGCACGCTGTTCTTCCTCGTCCCGTACCCGGGCGCCTGCATCCACGTGCCGCCACCGCCGCCGAATCAGCTGGTGCTGGTGCGTTATCCGAAAGGCCTGAAGATCGCCGACATCTACACACCGTTATGGGTCATCGGCACGTTGAAGGTGGAGAAGGTCAGCAATGATCTCGCCGACGCCGCCTATGCGCTGGACGCATCGAAAGTGCGTGTGGTGGTTGAGGCGGATTTGTAGGATCTGGCTAAGCACCATCCCACTGACACAGCGCGGGTGCTTGGTAGGACCGGCTTTAGCCGGGAAGGCGTCGGGTGTCACACCACAAAATTGATGGTGCTCAAACCGGCCCCTTCCCGGCTAAAGCCGGTCCTACAAAATAGCGCAGTGTTGTCAGGCCTCTGCCAACGGCTCGGCCCAGATGCTGACGCTCAGCGCATGCATATCACCTGGCTTGAGCGTCACGACGTCGGTCAGGACGTTGGCCGTCTCAACGCACACCATGCCCTTCCAGCCCTCAGGCTGCATGTCGTCGAAGGTTTTGGTCTTGGCGATCCACGGGTTCCAGACGATGGCCGATTGCGAACCCGTCGTTTGAATCTGAATCCGGCGTTTCCACTGCGGGTCGACCACTGAAATCAGGTCAGGCGTGTCCTGATAAATACGGTCCGTCTCGCCAGTGAACGTGATGTCACCCACCTGTACGTTCTGGGTATCCCAGCTTTCCAGTGTGTTCAGGTACTCGACGCCATCCAGCCCTTCGATACTGATCCGGCTCACATCGCTCACCGCGAAATAACTGTGCAGCGCCTGACTCAGCGTGACGTCTTCGGCGCCAGCGTTGAAGCTCACCAGACTGACATTCAGCGCGGCATCCAGGCGGATGTGCAGCTTCAGGCCAACGGTGTGCGGCCACCCCGACAAATGTCCCTCGGCCTGGGGCTGGATGAATTCGACGATCAATGCGTCGCCGTCCTCACCGACGCCCATCAACTCCCAGTCGATCGCCCGAACTTCGCCGTGGGCCTTTGCCGGCTCGTCGCTCTCGCGCATGGCCTGCACGCTGGACGGGTTTTTCTGGAAATTGCCAAACCACGGCCAGCAGATAGGCATGCCGCCGCGAATAGGCTTGCCCGATTTGAACAACGCGCCCGGGTTGGACCAGATCAGCGGCTCATCGCCGTCCACCTGGTAACTGATGATGTGCGCGCCTTGCTGGGCGATCACCAGTTCGGCCTGACCGTGGCGGATGCGCCAGCAATTAAGCTCACCGAGCTGGAAGGATTCGACGTTTGACGTAGGCATAGAGGTTCTCACTCGAAGGACAGTGACTGAATCAGACTGCGCCAAGCTTGATGAGTTTGTTGCGCAAAGCCAAGGGCGGGCACATCGGCGCCCACCCGGGCTTGATGATCAGCGTCGAGCCGGCACCGAACGAGTACGGCCGCTGCCGTCGATGGCGACAAAAACGAACACCGCCTCGGTCACCTTGCGCCATTCGCTGGACAGAGGATCATCGCTCCACACCTCGACCATCATCTGAATCGAGCTGCGGCCGATTTCCAGGGTCTGGGTGTAGAACGACAACTGCGCGCCCACCGCGACGGGCACCAGAAACGCCATGCGGTCGATGGCAACAGTCGCCACACGGCCACCGGCCACCTTGCTCGCCATGGCAGTGCCGGCGAGGTCCATCTGGGCAACCAGCCAGCCGCCGAAAATGTCGCCAAAGCCGTTGGTTTCGCGGGGCAGGGCGGTAATCTGCAGGGCAAGATCGCCCTGCGGTATCGGATCTTCTTGTTCGAGCTCAATCATTACTGGGTTCCTCTGACCCTGCAGACCCTGTGAAAACTACTGCGCTCGACAATACTGCGTTAAAAGCAGGCGGAAAATGCTCATTTAGGAGCCTCTAGACTCCGCTTTTCCGCCTGCTTTTGCCTTGTCTTGCCTTCGCTCGCGACGTTTTCACAGCGTCTGCTGACTCTAGGTAGTCTTCATTTCGTTTAAAGGGAAACTCTGCGAAAACGACTTGGGCAAATGGCTTCGCACAACTTCCCTGAAGAGACCGGCTGAGTCGTGGCCGGCGAGTATATCGGGCGCGCGGTCATGAAACGACCGCCGCTTTTTCATGATGCCTTCGCGCCATTGCAATCCATGTGCATTTGTACGCAATTTGCTATCGTGCCGGACCGACTTGGCGCACTACGCCATTTTTGGCACGCAATTTTGATGCCCGATTAACTTTTCGAGTCGAGAAATCGCGTGTGAAGCCGTTACCCACGGTTGAGTCACCGTTGATTTTTCGCCCAAAGAGAGCCTCAAAAGAGAAGCCACTGTCATGTCCTCTGTGCCTTTAAGCGCCACCCAGCCTTCGCGCCCGTTGAACCGTAACGATTACAAAACCCTTTCACTGTCTGCCCTGGGCGGAGCGTTGGAGTTCTACGACTTCATCATTTTCGTATTCTTCGCAGCAGTGGTAGGCAAGCTGTTTTTCCCCGTAGACATGCCCGAATGGCTGCGTTTGATGCAAACGTTTGGCATTTTTGCCGCCGGTTATCTGGCTCGGCCCCTGGGCGGCATCGTCATGGCGCATTTTGGTGATCTGCTGGGCCGCAAGAAAATGTTCACCCTCAGCATTTTCCTGATGGCCGTGCCGACGCTGATCATGGGCTTGCTGCCCACTTACGCGCAGATCGGCATCTGGGCCCCCATGTTGCTGCTGCTGATGCGCGTCATTCAGGGCGCCGCAATCGGTGGCGAAGTGCCTGGCGCGTGGGTATTCGTTTCCGAACACGTTCCCGCCCGTAACGTCGGTTACGCCTGCGGTACCCTCACGTCCGGCCTGACGGCCGGGATTTTGCTCGGCTCGCTGGTCGCCACCTGGATCAACAGCGTGTACTCGCCCGTTGAGGTATCGGACTACGCCTGGCGGATTCCTTTCCTGCTCGGTGGCGTCTTCGGTCTGATGTCGGTTTACCTGCGCCGCTGGCTGCACGAAACCCCGGTGTTCGCCGAGCTTCAATTGCGCAAGCAACTGGCTGAAGAAGTGCCGCTCAAAGCGGTATTGCGCGATCATCGCGGCGCCGTCGTGCTGTCGATGTTGCTGACCTGGCTGCTCTCCGCCGGCGTGGTGGTGGTCATTCTGATGACGCCGACCCTGCTGCAGAAGGCCTACGGTTTCGCACCTGCCGACACCCTCAAAGCCAACAGCCTCGCCATTGTCTTGCTGAGTCTGGGATGTATCGGGGCTGGCGCGCTGGCGGACCGAGTCGGCGCGGGCCTGGTGTTCCTGTTCGGCTCGCTCGGTCTGCTGGTGAGTTCGTGGACCTTCTACCACATGATCGGCACGCACCCGGATCTGCTGTATCCGCTGTACGCGATCACCGGTTTGTTCGTCGGCACCATCGGCGCAGTGCCGTATGTGATGGTCAAAGCATTCCCGCCGGTGATTCGCTTCACCGGGCTGTCGTTTTCCTACAACCTGGCGTACGCCATCTTTGGCGGTTTAACGCCAATGGTCGTCAGCCTGATGTTCGCCGCCAACCCGATGGGCCCGGCTTGGTACGTGGCGATTCTTTGCGCCATGGGCATGGGGATTGGTGTTTACCTGATCAAGAGAAAGCCGGTCGAGTCCTGATCGAGCCACCGGCAAATCCTCCTGCTGAAACCGAGGCCGCCAGTCGTAATGACTGGCGGCCTTTCATTTGATTGTCATATTCCGGTCATAGAGTAGTCACATGGCCATCATAGATGGCGGCACTCTTCACCTCGCCAGGAGCAAGGCATGACCTTCAAACGTTTGATGACGGCGCTGACGTTCGTCGCGGCTGGCGCGGCTATCGGCAGTGCTTCTGCCGCCGTCGACCCTGCGATCAAGCCCTACGTCAAAACCAGCGGTGTCTCCGGGAATCTGTCCAGCGTGGGCTCCGACACCCTCGCCAATCTGATGACGATGTGGGCCGAGGCCTACAAGAAAGAATACCCAAGCGTGAACATCCAGATTCAGGCTGCCGGCTCCTCAACAGCGCCGCCCGCACTGACCGAGGGCACTGCAACGCTGGGACCCATGAGCCGCAAGATGAAGGACGGCGAACTGTCGGCCTTCGAGCAGAAGCACGGCTACAAGCCGACGGCGATTCCCGTGGCAGTGGACGCGCTGGCGGTGTTTGTCCACAAGGACAACCCGATCAAGGGCCTGACGCTGCAGCAGGTCGACGCGATTTTCTCCGCGACCCGGCTGTGCGGCGCCAGGACCGATGCAAAAACCTGGGGCGATGTGGGCGTGACAGGAGATCTGGCCGGAAAGGCCATCCAGCTGTTCGGACGCAATTCGGTGTCCGGCACCTACGGTTATTTCAAGGAAGAGGCGCTGTGCAAGGGCGACTTCAAACCCAACGTCAACGAACAACCCGGCTCTGCTTCGGTGGTCAGCTCCATCAGCAATTCGCTGAACGGCATTGGCTACTCGGGTATTGGTTATAAAACATCCAGCGTGCGCACCGTACCCCTCGCGAAAAAAGAGGGCGGCGACTTTGTCGAAGACAACGAGGCCAACGCGCTGAATGGCACTTACCCGCTGGCGCGCTTCCTTTATGTGTACGTCAACAAGGCGCCGAACAAGCCATTGAATCCTCTCGAAGCCGAGTTCGTCAGATTGATCCTGTCAAAACAAGGTCAGGAAGTTGTCATGAAAGACGGGTACATTCCGTTACCAGCCAAGGTCGTCAGCAAAGCCTTGGCTGATCTGGGGCTACAAGAACGGTAGCGAGCGCGCTGCCCAGACAACCCTGATGCGGGGTGACAGGTTCGTCCCGCCACAAACGACAAAGGCCTTATGGAACGAGGCTCGCAGAACACTGAACAGTCCGTTGCCCCGATTCAGGAGCGGCGGGCTTTTTTGCGTCACCTCGCTGTCATGTATTTGTCATACAGAGTGGCTACGGTGTGCGCATGAATGATTTGGCCAATTCATCAATGACCGAAAAACCCCGTCCCGAGCGCATTGATTTCAATGCGCCCGAGCTGCAACGCAAGCGCAGGATCCGTGCGCTCAAAGACCGCCTGACGCGTTGGTACGTGTTAGTGGGCGGTCTTGCCGTGTTGGCCGCCATCACCCTGATCTTCTTCTACCTGGCTTACGTCGTCGCGCCGTTGTTTCAGGGGGCGAAACTGACGCGCAGCGATGCTCAAACTCCCGCCTGGCTGCAAGATGCTGGCAACCCCATGGTGCTGGTCATCGAAGAGCAGAATCAGGTCGCCATGCGCGTGTCCGACAAGGGCGAAGCGCTGTTTTTCCACCTCAAGGACGGCGGCGAAATTTCCCGCGTGGCCTTGCCAATCCCTGCTGGCGCGAAGGTGACGTCGGTGGCCCAGGATCAGCCCGGCAAGCCTTTGATTGCGGTCGGCCTGTCCAACGGACAGGTGCTGGTGTTCAAGCACGCTTATCCGATCAGCTATCCCGACAACAAAAAAACCATCACCCCCACGATTACTTATCCTTACGGCGAGACGCCGCTGGTGCTGGACGAAGGCGGGCGGGCGCTTGAGCACGTCAATCTGAATGCCAGCGACACGACCCTGATTCTGGCCGGTGCAACCGGTACCCAGCTGCACGTGTTGTCGCTGACCCAATCCGAAAACCTGATGACCGGCGAAACCGATCGCGAGCAAAGCCGCATCGACTTGCCGCAACTGTCGGCGGCGGTCAAAGCCATCTACGTCGATCCGCGCCAGCAGTGGCTGTACGTGATCAACGGCCGCGCGCTGGTGGATGTGTTCGACCTGCGCGATCGCACGCTGAACGGCCGCTACAAACTGCTTGAAGACGCCAACGCCGAAACCACCGCCAGCACGCAGTTGGTGGGTGGCATCTCGCTGGTGATCGGCAGTTCCAGAGGCAACATCGCGCAGTGGTTCATGGCGCGGGACGTCGACGGCGAGATGCGTCTGCAACACATTCGTGACTTCAAAATGAGCGGCGCGCCGATTTCTCAGATCACCGCCGAGCAGCGCCGCAAAGGGTTCATTGCCATGGACACCTCCGGCAAGCTCGGCGTTTTCCACAGCACCGCTCACCGCACGCTGTTGATCGAGCCGATAGCCAGCGGCCCCGCGGTGATGGGTCTGTCGCCCCGCGTGGATCGCCTCATCGTTGAAGACAGCGGCAAGCTGCTGCCCCTGAGCCTGAACAATCCGCACCCGGAAATTTCCTGGAGCGCGTTGTGGGACAAGGTCTGGTACGAGAACTACGATGAACCCAAGTACGTTTGGCAATCCACCGCATCCAGCAGCGACTTCGAGCCCAAGCTCAGCCTCGCGCCTCTCACCTACGGCACGCTCAAAGCCGCCTTCTACGCCATGCTGCTGGCCGCACCGATCGCCGTCGCTGCGGCGATCTACACCGCTTACTTCATGGCGCCGCGCATGCGTCGCAAGGTCAAGCCGGTCATCGAGTTGATGGAAGCGATGCCGACGGTCATTCTCGGCTTCTTCGCCGGGCTGTTCCTGGCGCCGTATCTGGAAGGGCACTTGCCGGGCATCTTCAGTCTGCTGATCTTCACCCCCATCGGCATTCTGCTGGCGGGGTTTGGCTGGACGCGCTTGCCTGACTCGATTCGCCTGCGGGTACCCGACGGCTGGGAAAGCGCGATTCTGATTCCGGTCATTCTGCTGATTGGCTGGGTCTCACTGAGCATGAGCCCGCACCTGGAGAACTGGTTCTTCGGCGGCGACATGCGCGCGTGGATCACCAACGATATGGGCATCACCTACGACCAGCGCAACGCAATGGTGGTCGGAATCGCGATGGGTTTTGCGGTCATCCCCAACATTTACTCTATTGCCGAGGACGCTGTGTTCAGCGTGCCGCGTGGCCTGACCCTCGGCTCACTGGCCCTCGGCGCCACGCCGTGGCAGACACTGGTTCGCGTGGTGATTCTCACGGCCAGCCCGGGGATTTTTTCTGCGCTGATGATCGGCATGGGCCGCGCTGTGGGCGAGACCATGATCGTGCTCATGGCCACCGGTAACACGCCGATCATGGACATGAACCTGTTCGAAGGCATGCGCACCCTTGCGGCCAATGTGGCGGTGGAGATGCCCGAGTCGGAAGTGGGCGGCAGTCATTATCGCGTGCTGTTCCTCGCCGCCCTGGTGCTGCTGATGTTCACATTTGTCATGAATACCTTGGCAGAGCTGATTCGTCAGCGTCTGCGCAAGCAGTATTCGTCTCTCTAGGGCAGGTTGAAACCGATGAAGCAGACCTCCCTCAAGCGGTGGTTCAACAGTGGCGGCCCCGGCGTCTGGTTGAGCGCGGGTGCGGTGTCCATCGCGGTGATCATGACCATCGGCCTGCTGGCGGTGATCGCCGTGCGCGGGCTGGGGCATTTCTGGCCCGCCGATGTCATTTCCGCCCAGTACGACGTTCCCGGGCAGGAAAGCCACGTGCTGGTGGGCGAGCTTGTTCAGTCTGAACAAGTGCCGCGCGCCAGGCTCAAGGCCGCCGGGTTGCCGGTTCCTGATCAGGGGCCCGAGTTCATGACCCGCGATCTGTTCAAGGTCGGCAACCGGGATATTAGTCCCAGCGATTTCAACTGGGTCATTGGCGAGTGGCTCAAGGACCCGCGCAAGCCTGCGGAATTGATGACCCTCGAGCGCCGCGAGTGGGGCAATTTCTACGGCTATCTGGTCAACGTCAAAGAAGACGGCAAAGTTGTCGCCGAGGGTGAAGCCGCATGGCCGCAACTGCAGGCGCGTATCGAGCGGGTGCAGGGCATTTCCGATCAACTGGACGACCTGGAGAAGGGCGAGATTGGTGCGATCAACCACGGTATCGAGCGGCTGCGTCTGCAGGCGCGCAAGCTTGAGCTCAACGGCGAACTCGATGCCGCCGCACAGGCCGACATGGCCACTGAGCGCGCCGAATACGACGCCCGCTACAAGGACGTCGAATCGCGGCTGGGCGCGTTGCACGCCGAATACAATCGCGACAGCCTGACGGCCCGTGACGCCAACGGCAAAGAAATCGAGATCAGCATCGGCAAGGTGGTTCACGCGTATCAACCCAACGCCATGGGCACGATGACCAAGCTGGGGTTCTACTTTCAGAAGCTTTGGGAGTTCCTCAGCGACGACCCGCGCGAGGCCAATACGGAGGGCGGGATTTTCCCGGCGATCTTCGGCACCGTGATGATGACGCTGATCATGGCCGTCATCGTGACGCCCTTTGGCGTGCTCGCCGCTGTGTATCTGCGTGAGTACGCGCGCCAGGGCGTGATGACGCGCTTGATCCGCATCGCGGTGAACAACCTCGCGGGCGTCCCTGCCATCGTCTACGGCGTGTTCGGGCTGGGCTTTTTCGTTTACGTGCTGGGCGGATCTCTGGATCAGCTGTTCTTCCCCGAAGCCCTGCCGGCGCCGACGTTCGGCACACCGGGCTTGCTGTGGGCATCGTTGACCCTGGCGCTCCTCGCCGTGCCGGTGGTGATCGTTGCCACCGAAGAAGGCCTGGCGCGCATCCCGCTGACGCTGCGCGAGGGCTCGCTGGCTTTGGGCGCGACCAAGGCCGAAACGCTGTGGAAGATCGTTTTGCCGATGGCCAGCCCGGCCATGATGACCGGTCTGATCCTGGCCGTCGCTCGAGCGGCCGGTGAAGTGGCGCCGCTGATGCTGGTGGGTGTGGTCAAGATGGCGCCGTCGTTGCCGCTGGACGGCAATTACCCGTACCTGCACCTCGACCAGAAGATCATGCACCTGGGTTTTCATATCTACGATGTCGGTTTTCAAAGCCCCAACGTCGAGGCCGCGCGCCCGCTGGTGTACGCCACGGCGCTGCTGCTGGTGCTGGTGATCGCGCTGCTGAACCTGTCGGCGGTGACGATTCGCAACCGCCTGCGCGACAAGTACAAGGCTTTCGAAGACTGAGTCGGCCACACGCTTCAAGCGGCACGCTGAAAAGCCGCATACCGTATCAGCACCACATTTGCAGCTTGCGGCTAGAGGCTTGCAGCTACGAACGGAGAGAGACCATGCAACACGAACCCCACGCCCACGGCATCAACATGTCGGCCCTGGGTCGCAAGCGCCAGGTGCTGGATCTGGCGAACGAAGCCGTTGCGCTGGAAGTGCCGGGGCTGGATCTCTTCTATGGCGAGAAGCAGGCGCTGTTCGACATCCGCATGAACATCCCGAAACAGCGCGTGACCTCGTTCATCGGGCCGTCCGGGTGTGGCAAGTCCACCTTGCTGCGCACCTTCAACCGCATGAACGATCTGGTGGACGGCTGTCGCGTACAGGGCGAGATCAAGCTCTATGGCCACGACATCTACACCAAAGGTGAAGACGTCGCCGAGTTGCGTCGCCGGGTCGGCATGGTGTTCCAGAAGCCCAACCCGTTTCCGAAGACCGTTTACGAGAACGTCGTTTACGGGCTGCGTATTCAGGGCGTGAACAAAAAGCGCGTGCTCGATGAGGCCGTCGAGTGGGCCTTGCGTGGCGCCGCACTGTGGGACGAAGTCAAGGACCGCCTGCATGAGTCGGCGCTCGGACTTTCCGGTGGTCAGCAGCAACGTCTGGTGATCGCCCGCACCATCGCCGTCGAACCCGAAGTGCTGCTGCTCGATGAGCCGTGCTCCGCGCTCGACCCGATTTCGACCCTGAAAGTCGAAGAGTTGATCTACGAACTGAAATCCAAATACACCATTGTGATCGTTACCCACAACATGCAGCAGGCGGCGCGCGTGTCGGATTACACCGCGTTTCTGCACATGGGCAAGGTGGTCGAATACGGGGACACCGATACGTTGTTCACCAATCCGACCAAAAAGCAGACTGAAGACTACATAACCGGTCGTTACGGCTAGCACGTGTTTCGTCAGCCTTGAACCACCGCGCAATCAATCGGACGGACACTCATGATCAAAGACAGCCATACACATCACATCTCCCAGCAGTTCAACGCTGAACTGGAAGAAGTTCGCAGCCACCTGCTGGAAATGGGTGGTCTGGTCGAGAAGCAGGTCAACGATGCGGTCACCGCGTTGATCGAAGCCGACTCGGGCCTGGCCCAGCGGGTGCGCGAGGTGGACGACCGCATCAACCAGATGGAGCGCAACATCGATGAAGAGTGCCTGCGCATTCTGGCCCGTCGTCAGCCTGCCGCGTCCGACCTGCGTCTGATCATCAGCATCTCCAAGTCGGTCATCGACCTTGAGCGCATTGGCGATGAGTCCACCAAGATCGCTCGCCGTGCGATTCAGCTGTGCGAAGAGGGTGAGTCGCCGCGCGGTTACGTCGAAGTGCGCCACATCAGCGATCAAGTCAGCAAAATGGTGCGCGATGCACTGGACTCGTTCGCCCGCTTCGATGCCGATCTGGCGTTGTCGGTTGCGCAGTACGACAAGAACATCGACCGCGAGTACAAGACCGCATTGCGTGAGCTGGTCACCTACATGATGGAAGATCCGCGCTCGATCTCCCGCGTGTTGAATGTGATCTGGGTCCTGCGTTCGCTGGAGCGCATCGGCGATCACGCGCGCAACATCTCCGAACTGGTGATCTACCTCGTGCGCGGTACCGATGTCCGCCACCTGGGCCTCAAGCGCATGCAGGAAGAAGTGAAAGGCCTGACCGCCGAAAGGATTAATGTTCTGGACACGCCTGACGATAAATAAGATTGCCTGAGAAAAAACGCCTGGCGACCGCCGGGCGTTTTTGTTTCTCCGGTCTGCCCATATTTTTCAAGTCACCCGCGAATAAAAGTCCCGGTGTCGTCAAACAGTTTGGCAGCTGGCCACCCGCCAGCGAATGCTCGCCATTTACGGTGAACACGCCATCAGGAGCGTCGATGAGTAAAGTCAGTGTATTGGTGGTGGATGACGCACCGTTCATCCGTGATCTGGTCAAGAAAGGCCTGCGCAATGCCTTCCCGGGAATCGCTCTGGAAGACGCAGTCAATGGTCGCAAGGCGCAAGTCATGCTCAGCCGTGAAGTGTTTGATCTGGTGCTCTGTGATTGGGAAATGCCCGAAATGTCCGGGCTCGAATTGCTGACCTGGTGCCGCCAGCAGGACAACCTGAAGACCATGCCTTTCATCATGGTCACCAGCCGTGGCGACAAGGAAAACGTGATCCAGGCGATCCAGGCCGGCGTCTCCGACTTCATCGGCAAGCCGTTCACCAACGAGCAACTGCTGACCAAGGTCAAGAAAGCGCTGCACAAGGTCGGCAAGCTCGACGCGTTGATGTCCAGTGGCCCGGCCCGCGTCAATGCGGCGTTTGCCAATGACTCGCTTGGCGCACTGACAGGTAACCGCCCTGAAACCGTCAGCGCTTCACCCACTGCGTCGGCAGCACCTCAAGCCGCTCAGCCTATGGTCCAGCCGACAGCTAAAGCTGCTCCTGCCGCTGCACCCACCGGTCGTGGTCAGGGTCAGTTGCGTCTTCCGAGCGGGAACCAGCCCTGCGTTATCAAAGCGCTGACGCTCAAGGAAGCCTCGCTGCTGGTCCGCCGCGGCGAGGTCCTGCCGCAGATCCTCGAAAGCGCCGTGCTCGATCTGGAGCAGGGCGAGAACGCCGAGGTGGCCCGTCTCAATGGTTATCTGCACGCGATTGCCGCGTTCGAGCAGAAGCCGGACAGCGAGTGGCTGCAGGTCACCTTCCGCTTCGTCGACAAGGACACCCAGAAGCTTGATTACCTGTCGCGCCTGATTGCCCGTGGCACCGCGCAGAAGCACTTCGTGCCGGGCGCCTGATCCGCTGCGCACTCACCTGGGGGAGCGACCGGGATGGCGCTCCACCTTGCTCGCGATGAGACCGGTACATCCGCTAAATTTGGTGCGGTCGGGCGTCCATCTTCGCGAGCAAGCTCACTCCCACTCTATCCAGCATAGAAATTGCAATTCCGATCGCGCCCTGTGCTGACGCAATTTCCTTGACGCTTCGTCTAT
Organism: Pseudomonas sp. GW821-FHT02H06; assembly: GCF_059421525.1. Lineage (NCBI taxonomy): Bacteria > Pseudomonadati > Pseudomonadota > Gammaproteobacteria > Pseudomonadales > Pseudomonadaceae > Pseudomonas > Pseudomonas sp. GW821-FHT02H06. Next base: position 279,211 of record NZ_JBWKVD010000003.1, on the reverse strand, counting down.
TACCGATTGATTCGGATGAGTCCAATTGCGTCGGCATCGCTGTTAGGCTGGGCGCCAATCGTCCACTCACCAGGTCTATCCCGATGTTAGAGCGCGTGCTGGTTGTCTGTGCCTTACTGCTGGCCACGCAGACCGCCGGGGCCGTCACGATCTATCGGTTCACCGATGCCAATGGCGTCGTGTCGTTTACCGACCAGCCTGTGCGTGGCGCGGAGGTGATGAAGCTTCGCGAGCGCATGGTCGAGCGCATCGACTCCCAGGTGCGCCTGAGCGTGAAGAAAGCCAATTGCAGCGATAGCCTGTATGTGCGAAACGATCTTTACGCGCCCGTGGAAGTCGAGCTGCGTCTGGCCGGGGTGAAGAACGTGGTGGGCGTGTCGGACCAAGTCATTCGCCGCACAATTCCAGCGCGCAGCAACGAACGCCTTATCGCCCTCAGCCCGCAAGTCGCCAGCAAGGCCATGGCCTACAAGCCCAGTCTGCGATCCATCGTCGGCGACCCGCAGCGCGGCGTGTCAGCGAACGGATTTGCCTATCGCTATCCGTTGCCATGGGTGGGCGGGCCGTTTCGCATCAGTCAGGGTGCCAATGGGTCCTACAGCCACGTAGGCGCCAAGAGCCGCTACGCGATCGACATCGCCATGCCCGAAGGCACGCAGATCATCGCTGCGCGGGGCGGGACCGTGATCAAGACCGAGAATGCCCAGTCGGGCCGAGGCGCAAATCCATCAGGCAACTTCGTGCGCATCCTGCACGACGACGGCACGATGGGCGTTTATTTGCATCTGCAGCAGGGATCGGTGAGCGTCAAGGAAGGCCAGCATGTGGCAGTGGGCGCGCCGCTCGGACGGTCCGGCAACACCGGCAACAGCACCGGCCCGCATTTGCACTTCGTGGTGCAACGCAATGTCGGGCTGGCGCTGGAGTCGATCCCGTACGAATTCTCGCAACCGGTCCAGAGCCTGCCTAACTTCGCGATTGGCGGCAATTGATGATCTGCTGGCGGGCAGGTCAATCCAGCTTCAACACCTTCGCCAGCACGATTTTCGGGCCTTTCATCTTCTTGATGATGATGCGCAGGCCTTCGACTTCCATGACTTCCTCTTCCTCAGGCACGCGCTTGAGGCTGTCGTAGATCAGGCCTGCGAGGGTCTCGGCTTCAACGTGGTCCAGATCGATGCCCAGCAGGCGCTCGACCTTGAACAGCGGCGTATCCCCCCGTACCAGCAGCTTGCCCGGCTGATAGGCCAGAATCCCGCGCTCGGCCTTGCGGTGTTCGTCCTGAATGTCGCCCACTAGCACTTCCAGCACATCCTCCATCGTCAGGTAACCGATGATCTTGCCGTCGGCTTCCTCGACGAGCGCAAAGTGCGCGCCGCCCTGACGGAACTGCTCGAGCAGGCGCGACAACGGCATGTGCTTGGACACGCGCTCCAGCGGCCGCGTGAGCTCGGCGAGATTGAAAGACTCGGGGATGTGGTCCAGCGCCGCCAGCTCCAGCAGCAGGTCCTTGATGTGCAACAGGCCCACGAATTCATTGCGGTCCGAGTCGTACACCGGGTACCGGCTGAACTTGTGCCGACGGAACATCGCGAGGATTTCTTTGAGCGGGGCGTTGAATTCCAGCGAGACCATGTCTTCGCGGGAATTGGCCCAGTCCACCACTTCCAGCTCGCCCATTTCCACGGCGGACGCCAGCACGCGCATGCCCTGGTCGCTTGGGTCCTGACCGCGGCTTGAGTGCAGGATCAGCTTGAGCTCTTCACGGCTGTAATGGTGCTCGTGGTGGGGGCCGGGCTCGCCCTGGCCGGCGACGCGCAGAATGCCGTTGGCACTGGCGTTGAGCAGGTAAATGGCCGGGTACATCGCCCAGTAGAAGAGGTAGAGCGGCACCGCCGTCCACAGCGACAACAGCTCGGGTTTGCGAATGGCCCAGGATTTCGGGGCCAGCTCACCCACCACGATGTGCAGGTACGAAATCATGAAAAAGGCGCTGAAGAACGACACGCCCTTGACGACTTCAGGCGATTCCACGCCGACCGTCTCGAGCAACGGCGCCAGCAGGTGCGCGAACGCCGGCTCGCCGACCCAGCCCAGACCCAGCGACGCCAGCGTAATACCCAGCTGGCAGGCCGACAGATAAGCATCGAGCTGACTGTGAACGGTGCGCAGAATGCGTCCGCGCCAGCCGTTTTTCTCGGCAATCGACTCGACGCGTGTGGAGCGCAGTTTGACCATGGCGAACTCGGCCGCAACGAAAAATCCGTTGAGCAGAACCAACACCATTGCGAAAAGAATCATGCCGAAATCGGCGAAGAGTGAAGCCAGGCTGATACCAGGGGAAGGGTCCATGATGGGGTTTTGCAGGTTCCGTTTTGAAGTGTGGAATGAAACAAGCCCTCACAATTGGAGGGCACAAGGGACGCAATTTAACGGCTATCTACAGGCTTGCCTAGGCTTTGGTCATCTGGGCCGGGGCAAAGTTGCAGATAAACACACTGCCCTTGCCGGGGACGCTGTTGATTTCCAGTACCGCGCGGTGGCGCAGCAGCACGTGCTTGACGATCGCCAGGCCCAGGCCTGTTCCGCCGGTGTTTGACGCGCGGCTGGAGTCGACGCGGTAGAAGCGCTCGGTCAGGCGCGGGATATGTTTGCTGTCGATGCCGATGCCGGAGTCCTGCACGCTCAGGTGCGCGCCACGCCCGTCACTCCACCAGCGGATGCGGATCTTGCCCTCTGCGGGCGTGTATTTGACCGCGTTGAAGATCAGGTTGGAGAACGCGCTGCGCAGCTCCGCCTCGCTGCCCTTGAGGCTGACGTCGCTTTCCAGCTCCAGGGTGATCTGCTGGTTCTTGCTCCCCGACAGCGCCTGGGCATCATTGGTGATGCTCTGCAGCAGCGACGACACGGCGACGGGCTGATTGTCGGACGGGTAATCGGTGGCTTCCAGCTTGGCCAGCAGCAGGAGATCGTTAAGCAACGTCTGCATGCGTCCGCCTTGCTGATGCATTTGCTGCAACGCACGGACCCAACGCGGATTCACTTCTTCGACGTTATCCAGCAGCGTCTCCAGGTACCCGCAGATGACCGTCAACGGTGTGCGCAGCTCGTGGGACACGTTGGCGACGAAGTCTTTGCGCATCTGCTCCAGCTGATGCATACGCGTCACGTCGCGCACCAGCATTAAATGCTCGTTGTTGCCGTAGCGGGTGATCAGCATCTGAATGCGCAGGCGGTCATTGACCGGCGACGGGATCTCCAGCGGCTCGGCATAGTTGGCGTGCGCGAAGTACTCCTTGAAGCGCGGGTGGCGCACCAGGTTGGTCACCGGCTGACCGCTGTCCTGGGGCGTCTTCAGGCCCAGCAAGGTTTCTGCCGCGCGGTTCCACCATTCCAGGTTGCCGTCGCTGTCGAGCATGATCACGGCATCTTTCAGTGCGGCGGTGGATTCCTGCACACGGTCGATAACCGCTTGCAGGCGGCCACGCACGCGCTGATCGCGACGCTGTAAATGGTAAATGCTGTCGAAGACTTCACCCCACAAGCCATAGCCATCGGGCGGCGGCTCGTCGGGTTTGTGATGGCGAAGCCAGTCATGCAGGCGCAGCAGCTGTTTGAGGGTCCAGGCCAGATAAAGCCCCAGACCGATTGCCAGACACCCGCCGTAATGTCCGCTGATCAAACCGGCCAGCAGCGAGGCTGTGACCAACATCAGCAAGTGGCGGATCAGGGTGCCATGCCAGTTGTGATTCAATTAACGCGTCCTTGTCTTCAGCGGTCTGAATCGCTGCCAAACGCTTTTTCAGCTTTTGGTGGAGAAACGGTAACCAGTACCGCGGACGGTTTGTACCAGATTTTCGTAAGCCTCGCCGAGGGCTTTGCGCAGACGCCGGATGTGGACATCCACGGTGCGCTCTTCCACGTAGACATTTCCGCCCCAGACCTGATCGAGCAGCTGCCCGCGGGTGTAGGCGCGTTCCTGATGGGTCATGAAGAATTGCAGCAGGCGGTATTCGGTCGGGCCCATCTCGGCAGGTGTGCCGTCTATGGTCACGCGGTGGCTGATCGGGTCCAGCAGCAGACCGCCCACTTCGATCGGTGATTCGCCATCGTTCGGGGCAGCCCGACGCAGCACGGCTTTAAGCCGGGCGACCAGCTCGCGGGGGGAGAAGGGTTTGGTGATGTAGTCGTCGGCGCCGACTTCGAGGCCCTGAATCTTGTTGTCCTCTTCGCCTTTGGCCGTGAGCATGATGATCGGGATGTCACCGGTCAGCTCGTCACGTTTCAGGCGGCGTGCCAGCTCGATGCCGGATGTGCCCGGCAGCATCCAGTCCAGCAGGATGAGGTCCGGCTTGCGGTCGACGATAACAGCGTGGGCCTGTTGCGAATTCTCAGCCTCAATGCAGTCATAGCCGGCCATTTCCAGTGCGACGGCAATCATTTCGCGAATGGGCGCCTCGTCGTCGACGATCAGAATGCTCCTGCCAACCATGCCTCGAACCTCATGTCATTTAACTGTCTTGGGGCGCATTAGATAACGGAATTATTGCAGTCGTGTGACAGGTTAGTTCGAGCTAGGCGTATTCGCCGGTCTAGCGCTAAGCTGGCGACTTGTCCTACAAGAAATGTCCATACAACGACAAACAAGAAGAGGATTCATCCATGGCTAAAATTTCTTCTGCTCTGATGCGCCTTTTGGCGGCGGCAGCGTTAGCATCTTCCGGCATGGCATTCGCTGCCGCGCCGGCGATGACCAGTGACGGCATGCTTACCGACCACAAAGGCATGACGCTCTATACCTTTGATAAGGACACCTCTGCAGGCAAGTCCGTCTGCAACGATCAGTGCGCAACCAACTGGCCGCCGCTGACTGCCACAGCAAGAGACAAGCCTGAGGGCGACTGGACCATTATCAAGCGCGATGACGGCGCCTCGCAGTGGGTTTACAAGGGCAAGCCGCTGTACTTTTTCAAAAGCGATAAGGCCGCTGGCGACAAAACCGGCGACGGCAAGGGCGACGTCTGGCACATCGCCAAGCCATGATCTGAGCCTTCGCGCGCTGCGTCGGCCCGAATCGGTCAGCGCAGCGCGTAGTCCAGAACGATACCGATGAAAATCGCCAGCCCCGCCCAGTGGTTGTGCAGAAAAGCCTTGAAGCAGGCTTGCGGGTCTTTGTCCCGCGTCGACCAGAATTCCCAGCCAAAGCATCCCGCCGCGACCAGTAGGCCGATGAAGAAGTACAGGCCCAGCTCAAAGCGTGTACCCGCCAGCATCAGGCAGAACAGCGCCAGGCATTGCAGCGTCAGGATGATCACCCGATCCGCGTCGCCGAACAGCACGGCCGTGGATTTTACGCCGATCTTCAAGTCGTCCTCGCGATCCGTCATCGCGTAATACGTGTCATATCCCACCGTCCACAGCAGATTGGCGATGTACAGCAGCCACGCGGCAGCGGGCAGCTCGCCGGTCTCTGCGGTAAACGCCATCGGCATGCCCCATGAAAACGCAGCGCCCAATACCACTTGCGGGTAGTAGGTATAGCGCTTCATGAACGGGTAGCATGCCGCGAGGGCAAGACCGCCGAACGACAGCCAGATCGTCGTCGCGTTAGTGAACAACACCAGCACAAAGCTCAGCCCCACCAACACGGCGAACAGAATCAGCGCTTCCTTTGACGTCACCCTGCCACTCACCAACGGCCGTTGCTCGGTGCGTTTGACGTGGCCGTCCACCTTGCGGTCGGCGAAGTCGTTGATCACGCAGCCCGCCGCGCGCATCAGGAACACGCCGATGACGAAAATCAGCAGCGTGCTCAGGGAAGGCGAGCCTTTGCCTGCAATCCAGACCGCCCACAAGGTCGGCCAAAGCAACAGATAAATGCCGATGGGCTTGTCGATGCGCGTGAGCTGGATGAAGTCCCAGGCGCGCGGGTGCAGACGGTTCAGGGATTTGAGCAACGACAGGTACATCAGCGGCCCTCTTGGGCATGCAGTGGAAGGTTGGCTTCGATGGCGCGCCATGCGGTGGGCAGAAACACTTCCGCCACCAGAATGCTCAAGATCCCCCGGCTGAAACAGGAGCGGCGTCCCCACAAGCCCGGCTGTGCGTCAGTCTCGGGTAGCCATTGCGCAGGATAGTGGCAGACCTGCAGCGGGCCGCGGGCGAAGGCTTTATCGCTGAACAGCAGTTCGCCCAGCGATCGGGTGCCGAGTTCGTCCATGTGCAGGCCGTCATGCTCCAGAGCGCTGCGGGCGGCGACACTGCGGGCAAACACCCATCGTTCGTCACGGCCCAGCAGATAGACTTCACGCACCCAGCCTTCGCTGCCCTCAGGCAAGTGCAGCGCGGCGCATTCATCTTCACGCAGGCGCTGCCAGCCTTCGAATTGCGGCTGCACGCAGAAATGATTGTCAGAGAGCCGGGTCAGGCGTCGGGTCAGGGAATCTTCGTGGAACAGCCACTCAAGAACGACGGGTGAGGGGGCTTCGATCAACTGATCGCGCAAAAGCCACTCGGGCGCTGGAAATGCAGGGGTTTGCTGGATCACGGGAGACAAACACAGGCGGCAATCGAGGCGGCGAGCTTAGCATGATTGCGATTTTTGACCGACGACCGGAGCCCCCCATTGCTGCGCTGAGACACTTGACGCATTCCCGGCTAAAGCCAGTCCTACAGGATATGCAGTGTTAGTAGGACCGGCTTCAGCCGGGAAGAGGCCGGTTTGGGCGCTATCAATCTTGCGGCATGACGCTCGACGCCATCGCAGCTAGAGCCAATCCTCCGAAAAGCGCGCGAGTCGTGCATCAATGAAACTTGCGTCATTGCGCTGTGATCAGTAAAAGGCCTGACCCATTCGAAAACTTCGCGACGACAGCGGAGCGTCTGGGACGCCTAGCCTGAAACCAAGAGAACCGACCAATGAAAAAGTGGCAATGCATAGTCTGTGGCCTGATCTACAACGAAGCCGACGGTTGGCCGGATGACGGCATCGCGCCGGGCACGCTCTGGCAGGATGTGCCGGAAGACTGGCTGTGCCCTGACTGCGGCGTCGGCAAAATGGATTTTGAGATGATCGAAATCGGCTGATCCGCCGACTTCCACGACCCCTCTGGAGAAATGAATGAACGCACCTGTCGTGATCATCGGTACCGGGCTGGCGGGCTATAACCTCGCCCGCGAATTTCGCAAGCTGGATGGCGAGACGCCGCTGTTGCTGATCACCGCCGATGACGGCCGTTCGTACTCCAAACCCATGCTGTCCACCGGCTTTGGCAAAAACAAGGAAGCCGACGGCTTGAGCATGGCCGAGCCAGGCGCCATGGCCGAGCAGCTCAAGGCCGAGGTGCGCACGCACACCCGCGTCAGCGGCATCGATCCGGGTCACAAGCGTCTGTGGATCGGCGAGGAAGCGGTCCCGTACCGCGATCTGATTCTGGCGTGGGGCGCGGAAACTGTGCGCGTGCCGGTGGCCGGTGATGCCGCCGATGCCATATTCCCGATCAATGATCTGGAGGACTACGCGCGTTTCCGTGCTGCAGCCGCCGGCAAGAAGCGAGTGCTGATTCTGGGCGCAGGCCTGATCGGCTGCGAGTTCGCCAACGATCTGATCCTGGGCGGCTACGAAATCGACCTGGTTGCGCCGTGCGAGCAGGTGATGCCGACGTTGCTGCACCCTGCGGCTGCCGCAGCGGTACAGGCCGGGCTGGAAAGCCTGGGCGCGCGTTTTCATCTCGGCCCCTTGCTGACACGGCTTGATCGTGCCGACGACGGGCTCGAGGCGCACCTGTCGGATGGCGAGGTGCTTCACTGCGATCTGGTGGTATCGGCGATCGGCCTGCGCCCCCGCACTGATCTCGCCGCAGCGGCCGGCCTGGAGATCGGGCGTGGCGTTGTGGTCGATCGGCATTTGCAGACCTCCCACGCCAATATCTATGCACTGGGCGACTGCGCTGAAGTTGATGGCCTGAATCTGCTTTACGTCATGCCGCTGATGAACTGCGCCCGGGCATTGGCGCAAACCCTCGCCGGCACGCTCACACCCGTCAAATATGGCCCCATGCCGGTCACGGTAAAAACGCCGGTTTGCCCGCTGGTAGTGTCGCCGCCGCCCAAGGGCTCGGTAGGTGTCTGGACCGTGGAAGGTGAGGGCGCCGACATCAAGGCACTGTGTCTGGACAGCGACGGCAACCTGCTGGGTTACGCGCTGACAGGCGCGGCGGTGATGGACAAGCTCGCCCTGAACAAGGCTTTGCCCCCGCTGCTGGCATGATTAACAGTCGTTCTGTCGGATAAGCCATCTTTTAGTTGAAACAAACGTGGCCCACGTACTGGCGCGGGTCCCGGTGGCGTGCCATTCTCATTCCTGTCTGCCGCAACGTAGAGCTGTTGCGGCACCTGCTCGCTGTCCGCAAGGGCTGCACGGGACATAAAAACAAAAAACCGTAAAAGAGGCTTTATATGCGTAAACCAGAACTCGCAGCGGCTATTGCCGAGAAAGCAGATCTCACCAAAGAACAAGCCAATCGCGTACTCAACGCGGTGCTCGACGAAATCACCAACGCGTTGCACAAAAAGGACAGCGTCACGCTGGTTGGCTTCGGCACTTTCTTGCAACGTCATCGTGGCGCCCGCACCGGCAAGAACCCTCAGACCGGTGAGCCCGTCAAGATCAAGGCCAGCAACACGGTGGCATTCAAGCCGGGCAAGTTTCTCAAAGACAGCGTCAATCCGGACTCGGCAAAGCCAGCGAAACCAGCCAAGCCGGCTGCAGCCGCCAAAGATGCGAAGCCAGCCAAGGCCGCAGCGGCCAAGGCACCCGCAGCAAAGAAAAAGTAATTCGCTGAGCGCTCTGCGGAGGGCGAGCAGCATGGAAATGGGCATACCGATCAGTCGGCGTGCCCATTTTTTATGGCCGGTGAATCGACCGGCGCCGACCCGCGCGTCCCGCCTAGCCCGCCACTTTGCGACTGACCGGTTCTGCTTGCTCGCCGGACAATCAAGCTCGCTACACTGCGGCTGGTCACCCTGACCGCCGCTGATCCTATGAGGCCCACGCATGAAGTTTCGTTTTCTACTCTGGATGTTGGGCCTGTTGATGGCCCGCGCCAGTCGCAATAATCCCGCGTTTCAGCAGCAACTCGCGGGGAAGGATCTGGCTTTCCAGTTGCAGACGGCTGACGGCAAGATCGCCCGGCACTTCATCGTGCGCGATCAGCGCGTCAAGAGCCGCGCCGGCACCTTTGCGGCGCCTGCGTTCGTGATCTCTTTCAAAGACGCCGATTACGGCTTCGCCACAATGCAGGCCCGGAACAAGCAGCTCGCATTCATGCAGGGCATTCAGGACAAGGACATCCTGGTCACCGGCAACGCGGGACTGGTGATGTGGTTCCAGGGGCTGACGAAGTATTTGAAGCCTAGGAAGAAGAAATAGTTGAATGCTCAGGCCTCTTCGTGAGCAAGCTCACTCCCACGAGTGCAGCGGCGTGCCTGAGATGTTGCGTTAACCCAGATCCTGTGGGAGCGAGCTTGCTCGCGAAGACTGACGCTGAGTCACCGCAGAAAATAGCTGAATGCTCCAGCCTCTTCGTGAGCAAGCTCACTCCCACGAGTGCAGCGGCGTGCCTGAGATGTTGAGTCGACCCCGAGCCCGTGGGAGCGAGCTTGCTCGCGAAGACTGATGCTGAGTCACCACAGAAAATAGCTGAAGGCTCCAGCCTCTTCGTGAGCAAGCTCACTCCCACAAGTTCAGCGGCGTGCCTGAGATGTTGCGTCAACCCAGATCCTGTGGGAGCGAGCTTGCTCGCGAAGACTGATGCTGAGTCACCACAGAAAATAGCTGAATGCTCCAGCCTCTTCGTGAGCAAGCTCACTCCCACTACTGCAGTGGTGTACCTGAGATGTTGCGTCAACCCAGATCCTGTGGGAGCGAGCTTGCTCGCGAAGACTGATGCTGAGTCACCACAGACAATAGCTGAATGCCCACAGATCTTCGTGAGCAACCTCTTCCCAACAAAAAGCGCAGCTAACTTTCAGGCTGCAAGCGGGCATTTCGAGATCAGCTGAACTGCGAGGCCAGTTCGCGCAACAGCACTTCGGCCTCCAGCACTTTCTTCACGACGTCCTGAGCTTTCTCGCGAGAGAGCTTCAGGCGCTCGAGCAGCTCGTCCGGAATGCTTTCCAGAGGGCCGGAGCCGATGCCTTCCTTGCGCAGCAGCCTCACCGCCAGGCATACCAGGTTTGCATACTTGTGATGCTCACCTCCGTAGTGCGGGTCGTGCTGAAAGCGCAGGGCGATGACCAGCTCCTCCGGCATGTCCCAGTTGCGCATCAGCCAGGAGCCGATCTGCTCGCGGCTGATGCCCAGCAGATGCTGTTCGACGTAGCTGTGATGCAGGTGCGGATTGACTTCGATCTGGCGGCAGATCAGCGAAAAGTGCGGCGGAAACACATGCGCCAGCAGCAGATAACCGAAGTTGTGCAGCAAACCGGCGAGGTAGGTCAGGCCACTTTCCGGGCGCTCGGCACGGGGCATCGCGCGGGTCAGGCCTTCGATGATCGCAGCCGTGTAGATCGACTGCTGCCAGTAAGGCGTCGCCTGCTGCGGATGATCCTTGGGCAACGCCAGGGTTTTGCCCAACGCCAGGCCGAGCGCCAGATTGATCACCAGATCAAAACCCAGCACGCGAACGATGGCGTCTTCCACCGAACGGATTTTGCCGGCTGAACCGTAATACGGAGAGGCCGCCCAGCTCACCACCTGGGCCGCCAATGCCGGATCGGTTTCGACTACGCCGGTGATGTCGTCGATGGTCGCGTCCGGGTCGACACGCAGCTTGATAATCTTCTGCGCCGTGTCGGCCAGCGGCGGGATTTCCACCGTGGACTCCAGGCGCTGCTGAATGCGTCGGGCGGTGAAGTTCTGAACGGCTTTGGTGATCTCCTCGCGGTCGTCATCGGGACGCGTGAGGTTAGGGGTGACCGACGTCACCGGTTCGCCAAAGCGGGCAGCGCTTGCCTTGGTCAACAGCGTTTTGAAATCCTCGCTGCTGATTTCCAGCAAGAGGCCCGGCTCGCCGGAGTCGATCAGCACGGCAGGGCCAGACAGAATTCGCTCCTCATACAGACAAGGCGAGCTGGTCAGTGCAGGCAGGCCGGGCAACGTGCCGAGCTTGTGTTTTTGCAGCATGAGCTCGAGCGACTCTTTCGGAACCGCTTTCAATTTGCGGCCGGTCAACTCGGTGATGCGGTTGAGGTCCAGCAATTGGTTTTGCGGAAACAGGATAAACAGCGCGCCAACGGAGTCATCGACCAGAATGGCCTGAACCTTTTGGGCAGGCGGCAGAGACTCATCGTCAGTTACTTCACGGAAGTTGAGTTTGCCCAGCAACTGCCGAATGACAGAAGGGCAGTGTGGGCTTGTGTCGATGTGGGCAACTTCTGTCATGGCCTGTATCCAGATTCCTACAATCGCTGAAGTATAACCAGCTTAGTTGTTATAGAGGTGAGACACCCTGTTATTGCGTTGACTGCTTCACACTTGCCCGTATTGCTGGCCATGGCGCAACCAGCGTTCCAGCAGGGGACTGACATGGTGCGGCCAGCGTTCAAGCAGTGCCTGGGCCGCGTCCCTGACCGCAGGCAGCAAATCTGCATCGCGCATCAGGTCAGCAACCTTGAACTGCAGCAGCCCTGTCTGACGCGTGCCGAGCATCTCGCCTGGCCCACGCAGCTCCAGATCTTTTTCAGCGATGACGAAGCCGTCGTTGGTTTCACGCATGATGCCCAGCCGCTGACGACCGATCTGCGAAAGTGGCGGGTGGTACAGCAGCACGCAATGGCTGGCCGCGCTGCCCCGGCCGACCCGACCGCGCAATTGATGCAGCTGCGCCAGGCCCAGGCGTTCCGGGTTTTCGATGATCATCAGGCTGGCATTGGGAACGTCCACGCCGACCTCGATCACCGTCGTTGCAATCAGCAGATTCAGATTGCCCTGCTTGAACTCGGCCATGACGGCGGCTTTTTCGGCGGGCTTCATGCGCCCGTGAATCAAGCCGACCTTGAGCTCGCCCAGCGCGCTGGTCAGTTCCTCGAACGTGGTTTCAGCGGCTTGGCATGTCAGCTCCTCGGACTCCTCGATCAGCGTGCACACCCAGTACGCCTGCCGGCCTTCGGCGCACGCATTGCGTACACGCTCGACGACTTCGATCCGTCGGCTGTCGACCACCAACACGGTGTTCACCGGCGTACGCCCGGGTGGCAGTTCGTCGAGGATCGACGTGTCGAGGTCGGCGTAGGCGCTCATCGCCAGCGTGCGTGGAATGGGGGTGGCGGTCATGATCAATTGGTGTGGGCACATCGAGCCGCCGACGCCTTTCTTGCGCAGGGCCAGACGTTGCTGAACACCGAAGCGGTGCTGCTCATCGATGATGACCAGCGCGAGATTCCTGAACTGCACTTCGTCCTGGAACAGCGCGTGGGTGCCGACCACCATCGGTGTGCCGCCGGCAATCTGCGCCAGGGATGCCGCGCGCGCCTTGCCCTTCAGTTTGCCCGCGAGCCAGGCCGTCTCGATGCCGAGAGGCTCGAGCCAGCGGGTGAAATTGATGAAATGCTGTTCGGCAAGAATCTCCGTGGGCGCCATCAGTGCAACCTGATAGCCAGCCTCCAGCGCCTGCAACGCCGCGAGTGCTGCGACGACCGTTTTGCCAGCGCCTACGTCGCCCTGAATCAGCCGGAGCATCGGCTCGTTCTGACTAAGGTCGTAGGCGATCTCATTGCCGACGCGCTGCTGCGCACCTGTGGGCGGAAATCCGAGGTTGGCGAGGAATTGCTTCGGCAGGCGTTTCGCGGGGGGCAATGCAGGCGCGCGTTGCGAGCGCAGGCTTTCACGCAGGCGTTGCTGGGAAAGCTGGTGCGTCAGCAACTCTTCAAATGCCAGTCGGTGCTGCGCCCAGTGATGGCCCAGCGCGAGCTCTTCGACGTCAGCATCGGCGGGCGGGTTGTGCAGGTAATGAATAGCCTCAGCCAGGGGCGCGAGTTGATAGTCGCGTGCCAGCTCGTCCGGCAGCCAGTCAGGCAGGCTTTTCGGGCCGAGCATCGACAGGCTCTGCTGACACAATTGCCGCAGGCGCTGCTGGGTGAGGCCTTCGGTCGTGGGATAGATCGGTGTCAGCGTCTGCTCGACAGCCACCGGCTCATCGCCTGTAATTGCGCGATATTCCGGGTGATAGATCTCAAGCCCCGAAGCGCCGGGCCGGGCTTCGCCGTAACAGCGCACATGGGTACCGCGCTTGAGGCCGTCCTTCTGCGCGTTGCTGAAGTGGTAAAAGCGCAGGCTCAACACGCCGGTGCCGTCGCCGATCCTGACCAGCAAACTGCGGCGCTTGCCCATGACCACGTCGGCGCCGCTGACCACGCCCTCGACCACCGCGTCCTGGCCCGGGCGCAATTCGCCGATGGGCACGACGCGAGTCCTGTCCTGATAACGCAACGGCAGGTGAAACAGCACGTCTTGAATGTTCTCAAGACCGACTTTCGCCAGCTTTTCAGCCATTGCCTCACCGACGCCTTTTAGCGCCGTGACCGAGACATGAGACAGCTCCGTCATACCGTCCCTTAACTCGCTTCAGCCTGAGCTTTCGGACGAGCGACGGAACACAGACGAATCGAATCAGCGAGGATTTCGATGGCTTTCGGACGCGGGAAGCTGGCACGCCAGGCGATTGCCACAGTGCGGAATGGTACTGGCGGCGACAGCGGACGGACTTCGATCACGCCGGGTGCGTAGTGATGGCTGTCGACAGCGGACATCGGCAGGATGGAAATACCCAGTCCTGAAGCGACCATGTGCCGAATGGTTTCCAGCGAGCTGGACTCCACCGTGGTGTGCTTGGCAGCATCGCCGCCCTTGACCAGCGTCGGACAGGCTTCGAGCACCTGATCGCGGAAGCAATGACCTTCGCCCAGCAACAGCAGGCTCTTGTCGTTCAGTGCCGAGGCATCAATGGTCTTTTTCTGGGTCCATGGATGATCGGCAGGCATCAGTACGTAGAACGGCTCGTCGTACAGTGACAGCGTCAGAACATCAGCCTCGTTGAACGGCAGGGCGATGATGATCGCGTCGAGCTCGCCATTACGCAGCTTGTCGCGCAGCACGTGGGTGAAGTTTTCCTCGATGTACAACGGCATCTGCGGGGCGACCCGGTGCAGTTGGGGAATCAGGTGAGGAAAAAGATACGGGCCGACGGTGTAGATCGCGCCAACTTTAAGCGGCGCGGTCAGCTGGTTCTTGCCGGTCTGGGCCAGTTCACGAATGCCCTGGGCCTGTTCGAGGACCTTCTGCGCCTGAGCCACGATGCCCTCGCCAACCGGGGTCAGACGTACGGCACTCTTGCTGCGCTCGAAAATCAGCACACCGAGTTCATCTTCCAGCTTCTTGACGCCCACCGACAAGGTCGGCTGGCTGACGTGACAGCGTTCAGCGGCATGGCCGAAATGCTGCTCTTGAGCGAGGGTAACGATGTAGCGCAATTCTGTGAGGGTCATAACGTGCGTCCATGAAGTTGCGGCCCCAGCATAGCGGGTGCAATCGATAGACGCACGTTATCAACCCGTCGCGGCTGACAAAATTCTGGTTTCAGCGTTTATCCAGGGAATAAACGAAGGGAGCGACCACTTCCAGCGACCCGTTCTTCAGCAATTCCGGCGGCGGCTTGGGCAATGGCTGCGCGCGGCGGATCATTTCCAGCGTCGCTCGATCCAGTGATGCGCTGCCCGAGCCTCCGGCCAGTTCATAGGACAACACGCGGCCTTCGCCATCGACCACGAAGCGCAGACGACTGGTGCCCTGCATTCCCCGACGTCGAGCATCTTCCGGGTACCGCTTGAACTTGCTCAGGTGACTCAGCAATTCACCCTGCCAAGTAGGTAATGCATTGCTTGGCGGCGTGGGCGGAGCAGGTTGCGGCGACGCTGACTTCTCCGGCTTGGCGTTGGACGGCGGGGCGTCCAGCGGCTTGTCGTCGGCTGGCTTCTCTTCCTTCGGCGGCTCGACCTTCTTCACAGGTTTTGGCGGCTGTGGTTTGGGCTTGGGCTTGACCGGCTTGGGTACGGCGATTTCGGCCTTGGGCGCTTCGGCGACTGGCGGAATCGGCAGTTGTTCTTCAGGCGCAGGCGGCTGCGGCGGTTGCACGACTTTTGGCGGTGGCGGCGGGGCGGGCTCGGGAGCAGGCGCCAGCTCGACCATCATCGCGGCCGGCGGCAGCTCGATGGCCTGCGAGGAGGGCCAGCGCAATGCAACGACAATCGCCACGGCATGGACCGCCAGCACCAACAACAGACTACCGCTATAGCGCGTCAGCTTTTGGCGCGTATTGATCATTTCTTGCCGACCGTCTCGAGACCCACCAAGCCGACCTTCAGGTAGCCAGCGCCGCGCAGGGCGTTCATGACGTCCATCAGGTCGCCGTAGTCGACGCCCTTGTCGGCCTGGAAGAAGATCGTGGTGTCTTTCTTGCCCTTGGTCTTGGCATCCAGCACCTGACCGATCTGCTCGCGGGCCACTTTTTCATCGCCCAGGTACAGGCTCTGGTCGGCTTTCACGCTCAGGAAAATCGGCTTCTCGGGTCGAGGCACCGGCTTGGCGGTAGAGGCAGGCAGGTCAACTTTGATGTCTACGGTTGCCAGCGGGGCGGCAACCATGAAGATGATCAGCAGGACCAGCATGACGTCGATGAACGGCGTCACGTTGATTTCGTGGTTCTCGGCGAGCTCGTCGTCGCCTTCCTTCAAATGCAGGCCCATGGTTTACCCCATCTTTACCATGTGCGGCGATTGGCTGCGCTCGACCGCAGGCTGGTGATCCAGATCGCGACTGACCAGCAATAGAACCTGCGCCGAAGCGTCGGACACTTGCGCCTTGTAGCCGGCAATGGAGCGGGCGAAGACGTTGTAGATGACGACGGCGGGAATCGCGGCAACCAGACCCAGTGCGGTGGCCAGCAAGGCCTCGGCGATGCCCGGCGCCACAACAGCCAGGTTGGTGGTCTGGGTTTTGGCGATGCCGATAAAGCTGTTCATGATCCCCCATACGGTGCCAAACAGGCCCACAAACGGCGCAGTCGAGCCGATGGTGGCCAACACGCCGGTGCCCATGCTCATGTTGCGGCCGCAGGCGGCGACCAGGCGTTCAAGGCGGAAAGCGACGCGCTCCTTGATGCCTTCCCGTTCGCGGGTGTTAACCGACAGGCGCATCTCTTCCAGTGCGTCGTGCACCAGCAAATGGGAAAGGGTGCCTTCTTTCTTCGACCCTGCGCTGGCTTCGTCCAGGTTGCGTGCGCGTTTCAGCGCAGCGATTTCGCTCCGCAGACGACGCTTGGCGCCCAGCAGTTCGAAGCCCTTGGCGATCCAGATGGTCCAGGTAATCACCGATGCAATGGCCAGACCGATCATCACGGCTTTGACGATGATGTCCGCGTTCTTGTACATACCCCAGGGCGAGAGGTCGTGGGACATGCCCAGGCTGTTATCTTCCGCAGCAGCATCAAGCGACTCAACCGGAGCAGATGCCGGGGTCAGTTCTTGAACGCCTGGCGTTGTCGCAGGGTCAACCGGAGTGGCGGTTGGCGCCTCGGCCTGTACGGCGGGCTTTTGTACGGGAGCGTTGGAGTCGGCGAGCGCTATGGGCGTCAACATCAGGCTGAACAGCAGCGCGGCAATGGCGCGTCCTGCGCGTGGCAGACCTCGGTTGGCAATGGACGAAGCGGGGGTTTGAATAGATGTCATGCTGGCCCGACCTGATATGAAGATAGGTGTTCGTTCTGAGAGCGTCACGCTGGCGCGAGGCGAGCGGAGGAGAACAAAGGACCGTCATTATTGCAAGTAATTCTTGTTAACAAAAGTAAGAGCGTCTCTTTTTTCATGAGAATGCGTCCCAATGGTCGGTTTTGCAGCCCGCTTTACAGGCTTAAATTCAACAAGTGATGTGGAGATTGGACATGTCAGCGCCATCCGTTTTGATTGCTGGATGTGGCGATATCGGGAGCCGACTGGCCTCCCAACTTATGCCCGATGACTGGACCGTGTACGGCCTGCGCCGCTCGGTAGAGAAACTGCCCAACGGCGTGCTAGGCGTCAGCGGCGATCTTTTCGACCCCCGCATTCCCGCTCACTGGCCGGAAGGGCGACTGGATTACCTGGTCTACTGCGCCACACCTACTGACCGGGATGAGGCGGGTTATCGCGCGGCTTATGTCGAAGGCCTTCGGCACGTGCTGGGCTGGAGCGAGCGCAGCGGACAGAGGCCGAAGCGGATATTGTTCGTGTCCAGCAGCAGCGTCTATGGCCAGCAGCACGGCGAGTGGGTTGATGAAACGTCGCCTGTCGAAGCGACCGGGTACTCAGGCCAGGTCATGCGCGAAGCTGAACAAGTGGCGTTGGACAGCGGTGTGCCAGCTACCATCGTCAGGCTGACCGGGATTTACGGCCCGGGACGCAGTGATCTGATGAACCGTGTACGTCAGGGCTACAGTGTTGCAACTGATCCGCCCCTGTATGGGAACCGTATTCATGCTGATGACGCGGCCGGGCTGCTGGCGTTTTTGCTGCGTGCGGCTGCAGACGATGTAGCGCTGGAAGACTGTTATATCGGCGTCGACGATGCGCCCGCGCCGCTGGCCGAAGTGGTCGACTGGATGCGTCAGCGTCTGGGCGTCACAGAGTGGTCGGATGAGCACAACGTGCGCCGCGCCGGCAGCAAGCGCTGCAGCAACGCCCGCGCCAAAGCGCTGGGCTGGACGCCGCGTTATGCGACTTATAAAGAAGGGTATGAGGCGATGCTGGCAGACCAGCCGAAATAGCTCGGATCACTGAAATCCTGTGGGAGCGAGCTTGCTCGCGAAGAGGGTGGCACAGCCGCTAAGTATCCGGCGGCTGAAAGGCCCTTTCGTGAGCAAGCTCACTCCCACAACAACGACGTTCGCTGTATCAGTTCTTCTCAAGCACCCAGCGCTTCTCGCCCGGGCGAAGGTCCGGCATTTCGGTTGCCTGGGCGTTATTTACGGCCTGGAACAACTCCAGCTGTTTGCCGTTGCGAACGAAAATCCACGGGTTACCGCGCTCGTTCTTCTCCAGCCACATGCTGTCGTATTCACCGCTCATGGCCGCGCAGTCGCCGGCCAGGCACAGTGCGTAGCGATCATTACCTGGCAGGCCGCTGACGCTGCCGTCTGGCAGGAATTCAACCGTGCTGCCCTGACCGTCGCCATTGACGATGGTCCACTTGCCACCAAGGTAGGCGGTGTAGAGCGCGCGCTCAAAGCTGGTGCCGGGTTGCGCGCCGGCCGGTGGGGCTTCTTTCGGCGAGCGGAAATGCTGCTCAGGCCCGGTGTCGCTGGCGCGTTGCACCAGCTCATCGCCCTTGATGGTCAGCTCATCAGACGCATTGCCGTAGAAGTCGACGCGCAGCTTACCGTCGGCATTGCTGGCGATCTTGCCTTCACTCAGCTCGAAGCCGTTTGAAGCAGTGGCTTGTCCGGCCTTGGTGTTGATGTTCCATTCCAGATTCGGGCCGTAGGCCAGCAGCGCCTGACGCAGGTTGCCGCCTTGGGCTGCCGCGTCGATGGCCGCCTGGTTGATCCAGGTGCCGTCCGGGCTTTTGTCGGAGTGGCTGGCGCAGCCGCTGAGCAGTGCGACCAGCAGCGAGAGGGCAAACGCAACGCGCATGGGCGGAGTCCTTCCTTTTCTCAGGAGGCGGAGCGTGCTTGAGCTCCGCACCGGGATTTACTCGATGACCAAAATGGCGTCCATTTCGACTTGAGCGCCACGCGGCAGCGCAGCCACGCCAATGGCGGCGCGCGCCGGGTACGGCTGTTCGAAATATTTGCCCATGATCTCGTTGACCTTGGCGAAGTGGCTCAGGTCAGTGAGGAAGATATTCAGCTTGACGATGTCCTTGAACGAACCGCCTGCCGCTTCGGCCACCGCCTTCAGGTTTTCGAAGACCTGAACGGTCTGTGCTTCAAAGCCTTCGACCAGTTCCATGGTCTTCGGGTCCAGCGGAATCTGGCCCGACATGTAGACGGTGTTGCCCGCCTTGATTGCCTGGGAGTAGGTGCCGATGGCGGCCGGGGCTTTGTCGCTGGAGATGACGGTCTTGCTCATGAAAAACTCCTGTTTGCGGTTTGACTACGCGCGCATACGGGTGATGCGGATCACGCCGGCCAGGGCGCGCAGTTTCTTGATCACACGGGCCAGATGCACGCGGTCGTGCACGCTGACCACCAGTTGGACCACGCTGATGCGACCATCGCGTTCATCCATACTGATTTTTTCGATGTTGCCGTCCGCGGCGTTGACGCTGCTGGCAAGCAAGGCGATCAGGCCACGCTGGTGTTCCAGTTCGACGCGCAACTCAACGTTGAATTCGCCGGTGACGTCTTTGGCCCAGGACAGCTGAATGCACTTCTCGGGGTTGTGGCGGATTTCCGCGATGTTCCGACAGTTGTCCAGGTGCACGACCATGCCTTTGCCCGCGGACAGATGCCCGACGATCGGGTCGCCTGGAATCGGCGTGCAGCACTTGGCGTAGCTGAGGACGAGGCCTTCGGTGCCACGAATAGCCAGTGGACCTTCTGCGTTTGGCAGTTGATCGCCTTCACTGGCCAGCAATCGGCGAGCGACCACGTAAGCCATGCGGTTACCCAGGCCAATGTCTTCGAGCAGGTCTTCGATGACCTCGACTCGGTACTCGGCAAGGATAAGGCGCACGCGTTCGGCCGGAATCTTTTCCAGCGTGCTGTCGAAGCCGTTGAGTACTTTGTTCAGCAGGCGTTCGCCGAGATTGATCGACTCCGATCGGCGCTGCAGTTTGAGCGCATGACGGATGTGCGTGCGGGCCTTGCCGGTCACGACAAAGTTGAGCCAGGCCGGATTCGGACGTGCTCCTGGCGCACTCACAATCTCGACGGTCGAGCCGCTTTGCAGCGGTTCGGACAGCGGCGCCAGCCGGCGATTGATCCGGCAGGCGATGCAGCTGTTGCCGACGTCGGTGTGCACGGCATATGCGAAGTCCACCGCTGTGGAGCCTTTCGGCAGCTCCATGATTCGGCCCTTGGGCGTGAACACGTAGACCTCGTCCGGGAACAGGTCAATCTTCACGCTTTCGATGAATTCCAGCGAGTTACCCGCACGCTGCTGCATTTCCAGCACGCCCTTGACCCACTGACGGGCCCGCGCGTGGGTGCTTTTCGGCTGCTCATCGCCAGACGACTTGTATAGCCAGTGCGCGGCGATGCCGTTGTTGGCCATCTCTTCCATTTCGCGAGTACGAATCTGGATTTCGATGGGCACGCCGTGCATCCCGAACAAAGTGGTGTGCAGCGATTGATAGCCGTTGGCTTTCGGGATCGCGATGTAATCCTTGAAGCGGCCGGGCAGCGGCTTGTACAAATTATGCACAGCGCCGAGCACGCGATAGCAGGTGTCGACCTTGTCGACGATGATCCTGAACGCGTAGACGTCCATGATCTCGTTGAAGGCCCGGCGCTTGCCGCGCATCTTTTTGTAGATGCCATACAAATGCTTTTGACGGCCGCTGACTTCGCCTTCGATGCCGTCAACGGCGAGGCAATGGCTCAGCGACTCTTCGATCTTGTTGACCAGTTCCTTGCGGTTGCCGCGCGCGCGCTTGACCGCCTGGCCAATGCGCGAAGAGCGCATCGGGTACATCGCCTTGAAACCCAGGTCTTCGAATTCGATGCGCACGCTGTGCATGCCAAGACGATTGGCGATAGGGGCGTAGATTTCGAGGGTTTCTTTGGCGATGCGACGGCGCTTCTCTCCGGAAAGGACTTCCAGCGTGCGCATGTTGTGCAGGCGGTCGGCGAGCTTGACCAGAATCACACGGATGTCCCGCGCCATGGCCATCGCCATCTTCTGGAAGTTCTCGGCCTGAGCTTCGGCTTTGGTCTCGAAGTTCATCTGGGTCAGTTTGCTGACCCCGTCGACCAATTCGGCCACCGTTTCGCCAAACTGTGCGCAGAGCGCTTCTTTGGCGATGCCGGTGTCTTCGATCACGTCATGCAGCATGGCGGCCATCAGGCTCTGATGGTCCATGTGCATGTCGGCAAGAATATTGGCCACCGCCAGCGGATGCGTGACGTAGGCTTCGCCGCTGCGACGGCGTTGGCCGTCGTGGGCTTGTTCGGCGTAGAAGTACGCCCGGCGGACCAGATTGACCTGGTCGGCGCCGAGGTAGGTCGCGAGGCGATCGGCGAGGGCGTCTATGCTCGGCAAGATAAATCTCCTTGCCGAAGGCTGTGACCCTGCGCCTTGCTACGTCGACCAGGCATAGGCTTAGACGGCCTCGCTGGACTCGTCCTCGAATGCGGCGAACAGTGGTTCATCTTCAACGATTTCGGCTTCTGCGATAACAGCGTAATCCATCAGGCCTGCAGCGATTTCACGCAGGGCCACTACGGTAGGCTTGTCGTTTTCCCATGCCAGCTTTGGCTCTTTGCCACCGGTCGCCAGTTGACGCGAGCGCTTGGTGGCGAGCATGACCAGCTCAAAACGGTTATCTACATGTTCCAGGCAGTCTTCAACGGTCACGCGGGCCATGGGTATTCCTCGTAGCAAATGCGATATGCGCGGTGCCCGAATGGGCGAGCGGACTCGACAGTCTAAAAAATCACCAGCGTTAAGGGAAGCGCTGATTTCAATAGCCCGGTTTTGCCGGGCAAAAACCGATCAGGCCAACAGTTGCGACAACAGCTGACTATGACGCTGCTGTTGGTGCTCCTGGCTCAGCAAATTGGCGCGGAAGATCGCTTTCAGGTCTTCGAGCGCCGTGGCGAAGTCGTCGTTGATCACAATGTAATCGTATTCGGCGTAGTGACTCATCTCGCTGACCGCCTCGCGCATGCGGCCCTCGATGATCTCGTCGCTATCCTGGCCCCGGTTGGTCAAACGCTGGCGCAGCGCCTGCTGGGTCGGCGGCAGAATGAAGATCGAGCGGGCGTGGGGCATCAGTTTGCGAACCTGCTCCGCACCTTGCCAGTCGATCTCCAGAATCAGGTCATGACCTTCGTCCAGCGTCTGCTGCAAACGGCTTTGTGACGTCCCGTACATGTTGCCGAAGACCTCCGCCTGTTCGAGAAAATCGCCATGCTCGATCATGCGCACGAACTCGGCGCGGTCGACGAAGTGGTAATTCACGCCGTCCACTTCTCCCGGACGCATGGCCCGCGTGGTGTGGGACACCGACACGCGAATCTGCGGCTGAGCGTTGATCAGGGCGTTGACCAGGCTGGTCTTGCCCGCGCCCGATGGGGCGGAAATGATGTACAGGGTGCCAGTGCTGTGGGTCATGTCGGAGGTGGCCTTACTCAATGTTCTGCACTTGTTCGCGCATCTGCTCGATCAACACTTTGAGGTTGACGGCAGCTTGCGTGCTTCGAGGATCAAAGGCTTTGGAGCCCAGGGTGTTGGCTTCGCGGTTGAGCTCTTGCATCAGAAAATCCAGCCGGCGCCCGGCTTGTCCGCCGGCTTTGAGCACGCGGCGAACCTCGGTGACGTGCGTGCTCAGGCGGTCGAGTTCTTCGGCGACGTCGCTTTTTTGCGCCAGCAGGACCATTTCCTGTTCCAGGCGCTGCGGATCGAGCTCGGCCTTCATGTCGGCAAAGCGATCAAGCACCTTCTGACGCTGGGCGGCGAGCATCTGCGGCACGAGCGTACGCAAGGTCGCGACTTCAGTCTTGATCGCGGTAAGCCGTTCGTCGAGAAGCCTGGCCAGATCGGCGCCTTCGCGGGCGCGCCCGGCCTTGAGTTCTTCAAGGGCTTCGTTGAACAAGGCCAGGGCATCATTGTTGAGGGCTTGCGGATCGGCAGCGTCGGCCACCAGCACACCAGGCCAGGCCAGCACTTCAAGCGGGTTCAGCGCAGCAGGTTGTTTGATCAGGCTGGCAACGATCTCCGCTGCCGCGACCAGTTGCCCTGCGCGCTCGCGATCAACCTGCAGCGGTTTGCCTGCGGTTTCTTCAGTAAAACGCAGGGTGCATTCGATTTTGCCCCGGGAAAGGCCCTGGCGCAGCGCTTCACGTACGGCGCCTTCGAGGTCACGGAAGGATTCCGGCAGGCGCAAATGGGGTTCGAGGTAACGGTGATTGACCGAGCGCATTTCCCAGCTCAGCGTGCCTTGTGGGCCGGCTCGTTCAGCGCGGGCAAAAGCCGTCATGCTGTGCACCATGGGAAGTACCTCTATAAATTCAGGCGTTTGCGGATAGCCGGTCCGGGATGAATACCCGGCAAAGTGTCGTGGGGAAACGACTGGCTATAAAGGCGCAGGATTGTAGCTCAGTGCAGGGTGTGCGCCCAAATGTGGCATTGTCGCAAGCGATGCGCGGCGTCGTGATCCTGCTGTCCGGCAGTGCCCTTCAGCAGCGTTCGTTGTGAGCGATGTGTCTTTAGATGTCCCAAGCCGTGCCTGCACCTCTATAATGCAGACCAGTTTTCCGTCTCCCAGTACAGGTATCCCAGATGAAACGTCCAAGTGGTCGCGCTGCCGATCAGCTTCGCCCGATCCGCATCACCCGCAACTACACCAAGCACGCCGAGGGTTCTGTGCTGGTCGAGTTCGGTGATACCAAGGTGATCTGCACCGTCAGCGTTGAAAACGGCGTTCCGCGTTTTCTCAAGGGCCAGGGCCAGGGCTGGTTGACGGCTGAGTACGGCATGCTGCCTCGCGCAACGGGCGAGCGTAACCAGCGCGAAGCCAGCCGTGGCAAGCAGGGCGGCCGTACCCTCGAAATCCAGCGCCTGATCGGCCGCTCGCTGCGTGCGGCACTGGACATGTCCAAGCTGGGTGAAATCACCTTGTATGTCGACTGCGACGTGATCCAGGCAGACGGCGGGACACGCACTGCGTCGATCACCGGCTCCATGGTTGCGCTGATCGATGCACTCAAATCGATCAAAAAGCGTGGCGGCCTGAAGGGTGGCGATCCGCTGAAGCAGATGATCGCAGCCGTATCGGTGGGCATGTATCAGGGCGAGCCGGTCCTGGACCTGGATTATCTTGAAGACTCTGCGGCCGAGACCGACCTCAACGTGGTCATGACCAATGCGGGCGGTTTCATCGAAGTGCAGGGCACTGCCGAGGGCGCGCCGTTCCAGCCTGAAGACTTGAACGCGATGCTGGCACTGGCTCAAAAAGGCATGAGCGAAATCTTCGAACTGCAGCAGGCGGCACTGGCCGACTGATCGGTTTCTACGTCAGAACACCACGTCAGAGCACTACATCAAAACAGGGAAAGCATGATGATCGAGAGTCAGTCGCCGTTGCCAACGCCGAGTAAAGAAGTCCGTCAGTGGGCGATGCTGTGCCACTTCGCGGCGTTCTTCGGCCTGATCTTCCCGTTCGGCAATTTGCTCGGGCCCCTGATCGTCTGGCAGCTCAAGAAAGAAGTCGACCCGTACATCGATGCCCAGGGGAAGGAAGCCCTCAATTTTCAGATCACCGTCGCCATCGCCGCGATGATCTGTTTTTTGCTGATGGTAGTGATTATCGGCTTTCCGCTGTTGATGCTGGTGGGCGTCGGCGCGCTGGTGCTGACGATCATCGCGGGCGTCAAGGTCAATGACGGCATCGCCTACCGCTATCCGTTTACCTGGCGGTTGATCAAGTAAGACTTCACGGGGATCGGGCAAATGCCTGATCTGCGGACAAACAAAAGCCGACTTCACGTCGGCTTTTTTTGAGCAACTGAACGTCAGATGGTGAGCGTCCAGTCGTAATCCACGATCAGCGGCGCGTGTTGCGAGAAGCGCGGCTGGCGTGGAAGGCGCGCACTGCGTACGAAACGACGCAGGCCCGGGGTCAGCAGTTGATAATCGAAGCGCCAGCCCAGGTTGAGCATCTCGGCCTGTTCGTTATCCGGCCACCAGCTGTACTGATCGCCTTCACGGCTGACTTCGCGCAGGGCATCGACGTAACCCATGTTGCCAACGATCTCGTCCATCCATGCACGCTCTGGTGCCAGGAAGCCCGGAGATTGCTGGCTGTCACGCCAGTTCTTGATGTCCAGCTTCTGTTGCGCCACATACAGCGAGCCACAGTAAATGTACTCGCGACGTTTGCGCCGCTGCTTGTCGAGGTACTTGCCGAAATCGTCCATGAGCTTGAATTTCTGATTCAAGTCTTCATCGCCGTTCATCCCGGAAGGAAGCAGCAAGGTAGCGATACTGACTTTGTCGAAATCTGCCTGCAGGTAACGCCCGTAACGATCAGCCGTCTCGAAACCAAGACCGTTGATAACTGCCTTCGGCTGCAGCCGCGAGTAAAGCGCCACGCCACCCTGGGCAGGCACTTCGGCTTCGCAGGCATATAGGAAGTAGCCGTCCAGTTGGAAGGCTGGGTCGTCCAGTTCAAAGGCGGAGGCGCGGGTGTCCTGAAGGCAGATGACGTCGGCATTCTGGGCTTGCAGCCAACTGAGCAAACCACGCTCGACTGCAGCCTGAATACCATTAACGTTCACACTGATGATCCGCATAAATGGCCCCAAAAATCACGTGCGTGTATGATACCCGAGCTCTACCTAATTAGCTAAATCCGTGGTATTCGGGGCTTTTTTCATGCAGGCGTATCAACGCGATTTCATTCGTTTTGCCATCGATCGCGGAGTTTTGCGCTTCGGTGAGTTCACATTGAAGTCTGGGCGCACCAGTCCTTACTTCTTCAATGCCGGTCTTTTCAACAGTGGTTCGGCCCTCGCCCAACTGGGTAAGTTCTACGCCGCTGCCGTTGTTGAAAGCGGTATCTCCTTCGATGTTCTGTTCGGCCCGGCCTACAAGGGTATTCCCCTTGCAGCGGCGACTGCCGTGGCGCTGGCCGACCATCACGGCCTCGACCTACCCTGGTGCTTCAACCGCAAAGAGGCCAAGGCCCATGGCGAAGGCGGCAGCCTGGTGGGCGCGCCGTTGACCGGCAATGTGTTGATCATCGATGACGTAATAACTGCAGGCACCGCGATTCGCGAAGTCATGCAGATCATTCAGGCCCAGGACGCGAACGCTGCCGGCGTGCTGATCGCGTTGAACCGCCAAGAGCGCGGCAATGGCGAGCTGTCTGCCATTCAGGAAGTCGAGCGTGATTTCGGCATTCCGGTGGTGAGCATCGTTTCGTTAAATCAGGTGCTGGAATTCCTGGCCGACGATCCGCAGCTCAAGCAGCACTTGCCTGCCGTCGAGGCTTACCGGGCTCAATACGGAATCTGAGCCTCCAAAAGGATGCGGTTTATGCTCAAGCTGGGCACGTTGGGTTTCTGTCTGTCGCTGGGTTTGGGTTGCATCGCGAGTGTTCAAGCGGACGACGCCCCGGGCATCGTGCTGTATCGCTACGTCGACAATCGCGGCGTGACCGTGCTCGATCGCCAGGGCGTGCCCCCGGAGTACGTCGGCAAGGGTTATGAAGTGCTGAATCAGCGCGGTCGCGTGGTGCAGACGATACCGCCTGCACCTTCGGCCGATGAATTGCGCGATGCCCAGGCCGCCAAGCTGCAATCCGACGCCGATGCGCATCTGCTTCGGCTGTACACCAGCGTCGAAGACGTCGACCGGGCGAAGAATCGTCGGCTCGCTGAACTCGACGGCTTGATCGTCGTAGCTCAAGGCAACATTCAGAACCTCTTCACGCAGCAGGGCGCACTCCAGACGCAGGCGGCTGATCAGGAGCGGGCAGGGCATCCTGTGCCCAAGACGCTGCTCGATCAGATGGACGACCTGCGCGATCAGCAGCAGAACCTGAAAGTCGACATCCTGCGCTATCAGACTGCGCGAACCCAGGCCGAAACCGAGTTCGCGCAAGATCGTGCGCGGTTGCAGAAGCTTTTGGGCCGCTAGCCTGCGCGCCCTCGCTTCGGATCAGACGATCAGCACCGGGACAGTCTCAAGCTGCATGTCGAGCGCAGCGGCAAGCCGATGATTGCCGTTGACCACCGGATAAGCGCCGTTTTCCAGCTCCCTGACGTGGATAGGCGGCAGGTATTGCCCCTCGGTAATGCCTGACTTGATGTCGTCCAGCCGCTTCTGAATCAACTCTCCTCGACCGGGGTTCAGGCGCTGTGGGGCGACCTGCATGACATTAGCCTGAAGTGCAGGGTCTACACGCCATGTTTTCAGGGTGGCATGGTTATAAAACCTGAAAACGCTCACCCGCAAGTTGGTGAGGGCGTCCAGATATATCCCGTCGTACACATCATGGAGCGCGATGCTTTTGCTGCCGTTGGCGGTTTCGTAGATAAACAGCGGCGTTCCGTCCTCCACCGCTTCTCTGATGGCAGTGAGCTGCTCTGGCGTTGCACTGATGCCATTGACCTTCATCACGTCTGCCAGATCAGTAGTGGCATCGATCGCAGGGCCCAGCGTGCCGCTATCGGGTCCCGCGATGGGGTTTTTCATCGCGCCTCGGCCAGACAGGGGATAGCCCGGCCTGCCGTTGATGCGTTGCAGTGAATTCCCCATGGCTCGTCGCGCGATCAGCCGTGGGCCATATGCGCACCCCGAGGTAATCAGGTAATAGGCGCCCTGCGTGCGAGACACAGCGTTGGAGATTCTGCGCACCGGCACATTCTCAATGTCCCCGACTTTGGCGAGGACATCCATGGTGCTCGTGCCGTGCCATTGCGTGGGCGTTGTGATGGTGGGGATGCCAGAGACGTGGCGCAGGCCCTGGCTTATGCCTGCTGTTGACCTGGCGATGCCGTGCATTCGACGAGCCAGGGCATGAAAGGCGTTCATATTGAACGCCTTTGAAGCGAGCAGCTTGCCGATGGCCCCAGGCATGAAAGTGCTGGAAGCGCGTGTCGCTCGATACACATGAGCAGAGCTCAGAAATACGGCGGGCATCAACTGCGCGAATGTCGGCAGGGCCCGCATAACACTCAGCTTGCCCGCATTGAATGCCAGTCTGATTGCACCTCGTAAAAGCCTCAATGCCGGGATGCCGAAAGTGAGCGCGTCCAGCGTACAGGCGACGGCGGGTGACTCATCCGTCGCAATCGCATTGGTGCAGGCGAGCCCTGGAACGAACAGTTCAAGACTGCGCAAGAGTGGAGGGTAGTTGCTGGCCACCTCTTCCGATGCTGTCTGATGGCGGTGATGGAGGTAGGCGTCATGGGAGTAAAAAAACAGGTGGGTTGTCGCTACCTCGAACGAAATGTCCTTCAGGCGTGCCGATGTCAGGGCAGTGCCTGCATCGTCGGGCAGGGAGGCGAGCGGGGCGAGCTCGGCGACCATTTCGCTGATGACCACAGAGGTTTTGCCGGGTTGTGGCTTGGTAAGGTTGGCGTAGGCGTCCCAGTCGATACCCACGGCATTTCCGGACACGATTTCCAGCGCTGAGGGCAGTGCTGAAGGAAAGGGATGCGCGCGCCGGGTAGGAATTGCCAAACGGGTATGACGTACGGCAACGCCCACGAGAGGGAAAAGCTCGTAGTAAAAAGTGTTTTCCCGGTCCGCACATTCGAGGATAAAACCGTAGCGACCCCGCTTACGTTCTCTGTCTTCTGGCACTTCGAAGCCTGCGAGCTTCCCCGTGGATGTGCGCACCGTATGAATCTTCACCCTCCCGTAGTGAAGCGCTCTTCGATCCTCGGCGGGCAACTGCGTCAGCAACTCCTCGATGATAAATGCGTAGGCGGCTTTTGCTCGCGCTTCATAGAACCGGTATTGCGCTTCAAACATCCTCGGAATATCGATGCCGATAAGCGGGGTCGAGATCCTCTCAAACCCTCCTCTGACTGGCGCTCGGGGCGTGACAGGTTTGAACGTGTCGGTCCCGTTCACCAGTTCTCCCGCTGAAAAAACGTCCAGCAAGTAAAAACGAGAAGCGTCGCTTGAAGGGTCACTGCGCAATAAATGTTCAAGTCGCCTGCTGAAAGCGGCGGGATACATGAGCATTTTTTTGATGTCGTCGGCCTCGGCGCCAAAAATGTCGCGAAGCTTGCCCATCGCTAGTCGAACGCGATCAGGTACCTCACGGGTCATTCCCTCGGCCGCCTCCAACGCATTGGCAATGTAACCGTCCAGGGCGGCCGCTGCCGCGTCCATCTCCGACAGCGAAAAGTCGTGAGTGCCCTCACTGCGCGATAGTCCATTGGCGGTCGCCCACGTCAGGCTGGGAAGTGCGCGGGTGGTGGCAATCAGGGTCAGCTCTTCATAGCTCGCCTCCTTGCTCAAGTTCATCGGCAACTGAATCAGTTCTTCGAACGTGAGCGTCGATGCCAACGCTGGAGCAAGCGTATTGCCGAGTGATACGCCATGAACGAAATTCACCCACGCCGCCGTGCCGTATCGCAGGTCTTCATCGATGCCCTCCACCACGAAGTCAGGAATGGCAGGCGAAAGGATGTACAGCGCCAGCTCAGGGGTGGCGGTCTTTGCTGCGAGCGCGTTGAGCAGCCGTGTCTGACGCTGCCGGTAGGTCAGGCCCCAATTCTGCGGCCCCTCCAGATCACAACCCGCAACGTGTCCTGGCCTTTGGTACTCGGGGGGATTGAGCTCCAGCATGAGCGCCGCCCATACCAGTTGCTGGCGAATGACCGGGGCGGTGACCTCACCATCCTCGCCGCCGTACCATTCCAGCGCTTTGAGCAGTTGACCGGCGAGCGTCTCGGCCGGCGCAGAGCTGAGCATCGAGTCGAGGACGATGCTCAGGGATTTTTGCGTTGGCCTGGCAGCGTTGGCGCCTGGCTTCAAGACGGCCAAATGGGGGGCTGCGAGGAGCGACAGCAGCGTCTGCGTACCTTGGGTGTCGTTCGGCTGTGGCGTGTTTTGCAACAGGAAACGCCCAACCGTGTCGTTGATGCTGACCAGATCCCCGGTCGTCAACAAAGCGTCGACCTGATGAGGCAGCGTCATGAGTCGGGCAGGCTCTACGGTGCTACTCACGCGTGAAGTGGCGGGTAAAAGCAACCATCTCTGGCTGCCGGCGAGGTAGGTCGGGTGCCAGCCGCGTAGAACCTGCTCCCGGTTCGCTGGCGCCGCGGCGCTTTCGTCCATCCCGTGATCAGGCGCCCGAGGTGCCACAAGGTTGAAGCGGAAGTTGTCGGTATCGAATTCCACTTCGTACGTGCGGCCGTCGAGTTCGATGAACAGCAGGCCGTCGACGTTGTAAACGCCACTGAATGGCGCGACGTCCTCAAGCGCGTCGTGCCCGGTCAGCGACTGTGCGCTGACGTAGGGCTCCAACAGATCTGCCGGGGGCGCCAGCTCTACATTCGGCTGCTCGCCGGGCAAAAGGAGTTCCAATGAGGGTTCTGGCTGAACGGGTGGCGGGGTATTGCGATGCAGCGTGGACATAAGAGGTCTCGAAATAATGAGCGAGACCTACGGTGTTCAGTTCCTGAGGGTGTGACTGTCATCAGATGGCGCTTTAGCCGGTCGGATAAATCTGAAGCCTGTGTGGGCGCCACTAAAACCTGGCCGTAAAAAAGCCCCGACCGGCAGTGGGCCGGGCGGGGCTCTTTACAGCGGCAATCAGTGACGCTTGCGATTGCTGATCAAGGTGCCAACGCCGGTATCGGTAAAGATCTCCAGCAGCACGGCATTCGGCACACGGCCGTCGATGATGTGCGAGGTGTTAACGCCGCCCTGAACCGCTTCCAGTGCGCAACGGATCTTTGGGAGCATCCCGCCGTAGATAGTGCCGTCGGCGATCAGGCCATTGACCTGCTCGGTGGTCAGGCCGGTCAGCACCTTGCCTTCCTTATCCATCAGGCCGGCGATGTTGGTCAGCAGCATCAGCTTTTCGGCCTTCAGGGCTTCAGCGACTTTGCCTGCGACCAGATCGGCGTTGATGTTGTAGGACTCGCCATCCGCGCCTACGCCAATGGGCGCAATCACCGGAATGAAATCGCCCTTCACCAGCATGTTCAGCAGGTCGGTGTTGATGCCGACAACTTCACCCACATGGCCGATGTCGATGATTTCCGGCTTGAGCATGTCCGGGGTCTGACGCGTGACGTTCATCTTCTTCGCACGAATCAGCTGCGCGTCTTTACCGGTCAGGCCGATGGCGCTGCCGCCGTGGCGGTTGATCAGGTTGACGATGTCCTTGTTGACCTGGCCGCCCAGCACCATTTCCACCACGTCCATGGTTTCGGCGTCGGTCACGCGCATGCCGTCGATGAAATGGCTTTCGATGGACAGGCGCTTGAGCAGGTCGCCAATCTGAGGGCCACCGCCGTGAACCACGACCGGGTTGATACCCACCGCCTTCATCAGCACGATGTCGCGGGCGAATCCGGTTTTCAGCTCTTCGCTCTCCATGGCGTTGCCGCCGTATTTGATGACAAGCGTCTTGCCAACAAAACGTCGGATGTAGGGCAACGCTTCGGAAAGGACCTTGGCGGCATTGGCTGCGGCATCATGTTCGAGGGTCATTTGGGCTCCACTCAAAATTGGGTCAAAAAGGAAGTTCTAGATCCGGTGCTACGTGTTTCAACTGGGTATGGAAGACGTCCTTGATCCGCTGCAGCTCAAGCTCGGTTTCGGCCTCGAAGCGTAATACCAGCATGGGCGTAGTATTGGAAGCGCGAACCAGGCCCCAGCCTTTCGGATAATCGACCCGCACACCATCGATGCTGGTGAGGTTGGCGTTGCCCCATTGGGCGTCGCGCTCCAGCGCTTCCATGATGCTGAACTTGCGGGTTTCGGTGACTTTGATGTTGATCTCGGGCGTGGACAGATCGTTTGGAAAGGTCTGGAAAAGCTCTTCGGCGCTGAGTTTTTCCTGACTGAGGATTTCCAGCAGACGCGCTGCGCTGTAGATGCCGTCGTCGAAACCGAACCAGCGCTCCTTGAAGAAGATGTGTCCGCTCATCTCGCCCGCCAGCAGCGCGCCGCTTTCTTTCATCTTCT
Organism: Pseudomonas sp. GW821-FHT02H06; assembly: GCF_059421525.1. NCBI lineage: Bacteria > Pseudomonadati > Pseudomonadota > Gammaproteobacteria > Pseudomonadales > Pseudomonadaceae > Pseudomonas > Pseudomonas sp. GW821-FHT02H06. The sequence continues at coordinate 247,300 of NZ_JBWKVD010000003.1, read as the reverse complement.
TCTTGATAAGCGAATGACCCGTCTTCCACATAACCGGGCGGCCGCCGTATTCGTGGATCAACGGTATCAGGCGACGCGTGCATTTGACGTCGAAAATCACGTCAGCACCAGGATTGCGCTTGACCACATCGCGGGCAAACAGCATCAGCAGGCGGTCAGGGTAGATGATCGTGCCGGTATTGGTGACGACACCGACACGATCGGCATCACCGTCGAAGGCCAGTCCCAGATCGGCGCCGGTTTCCCGGACCTTGGCGATCAGGTCCTGAAGGTTCTCCGGCTTGCCCGGATCAGGGTGATGGTTGGGGAAATTGCCGTCGACCTCGCAATACAGCGGGATGACTTCGCAATTCAGCGCTTCGATCAATTGCGGGGCGATAACGCCACCTACACCGTTGCCGCAATCCACCACGACTTTCATGCGCCGCGCGAGCACCACATCGCCAATGATCTCGCTGGCGTAACGGTCGAGGATATTGACCTTGATGATGCTGCCTTTGGCGGACGGCAGGTCGTTGGCCTTGATGCGTTCGTGCAGTGCCTGAATCTGCTCGTCTGCCAGCGTATCGCCGGCAATGACGATCTTGAAGCCGTTGTAATCCTTCGGGTTGTGGCTGCCCGTCAACATGACGCCGGTTTTCCCCGCCAGTACGTGAGTGGCGTAGTACAGCGCCGGCGTGGGCACCAGACCGATGTCGCTGACGTGGCAGCCACTGTCATGCAGCCCCTTGATCAAGTCCGCGACCAGCTCAGGCCCCGAGAGTCGACCGTCGCGGCCTACCGAAACATGCGGCTCGCCCTGCGCGAAACTTTCCGCACCGACGGCGCGGCCGATCCAGTAGGCGGTCTCGGCGTTCAGCGTATCGCCGACGATTCCGCGAATGTCATAAGCGCGGAAAATCGTCTCGGGAAATGGCGGGGCGATGGAGGCGGTGCTGCTCATGACGCGGGATGGCTCCGACTGCGGGGAGTCAGGGTGGTCATCGATCAGGTCGAGGTCGAGGATATCGGTGTCCTGGAACAGCGGGTCGGTCAGGTGGTCATCCTCCGACACAACGGGAGGGAGCGGTGCGGCGCCGTGGGGCGGTCTCCCGGCTGGCTGACCCTGTTCTGTCGACCCCGCTGCCGCTGGATTATTGCGCAGCGAGAACCGCGCCATGCTCTGAGCGAGCCCGTTCAACGCGGGCAGGCTCAAGCTGAAGGCCTTGACGGCCTTGCCCCCGGAGAGTTCTTGCAGCAGTTGCTCAAGCTGCCGCGCGTCGGCAGCAACCCGGCGCTTGAGTGCACTCTCGTTCAGATACAACCCCAACAGCATCGCCCCGGCGGCAACCAGCAAGGCGAGCAGCAGCATCAGCCAGGGCGTCGAGCCTTGCAGCGCGGGGCCGGCCGCAAAGGTCAGTTTCCAGTTGGGGTAGCCGGTGGAAAATTCTTGTGGACGGCTGCCGTCGTCTTCGCCGCGCGTGAGAAAATTCTGCGCGGTGGCGTTACCAAACTGCTGAACGAGCACCACCTGACCCGCATCGGCGGGTGTCTCGGGGAGCGCATTGATCAGCCGCTGTGGGTTAAACGCCAGCAACAGGGTGCCGGTGATCGGCGCGTCTGGCGCCGTGCGCAAGGGCGCGGCGCTGTAGATCAGCCATGCGTCGCCGACTTTGCGCGCTTCGGGCGCAGGCGTTTCACCCTTGCCGGCCTTGGCCAGCATGTCCAGCGTGGCGAAGCTGATCGGCAGCGCGCTTTGGGTGTCTACGCTGTTGAATCCCACAGGGTTGAGCCGTGCGCCTATCACGCCGTCTCGATAACGCAATTGAGCCTGCGCGCTCTCGATGACCGACGGATTGTTGCTCAACAGGGCCTGGCTCAGCGCGGCGTCCATCGCGGCGGCCTGGGTGTCGGCGTTGATCTGGCGCAGGGCCTTGTTGACGGCCCCGGCTTGCGCGCTGCCCCACGCCTGAACCAGCTGCTCCTGTTGCTGCGGCTGGCTTTGAATGGCAAGCCACACCAGCACCATTGCCGCGAGCAGGCCGATGAGCGAAGGAATGAGGCCGGGACTTGCCAGGCTCAGATTGGCGTCTTTGCCGGCCGGGGCACTTGTTTCCGGAACGGGGGTCGCTTTGGCTGTGCGTTTGATGCCTTTCAAACTAACTCTCCCTGCTGGGTCGTCCTGACGCGTTCTTGTTGTTTTCGCACCGCTCAAAGCCCGTCAGGCCAAAAGCGATGCGTTAGCCAAAGTGAGTGTTTGTGACAGGATCAATGGCTGCCGGAGTGGCCGAAGCCGCCTGCGCCGCGCTGACTCTCGTCAAAGTCTTGGACGATTTCAAAGTGCGCCTGCACCACCGGCACCAGTACAAGCTGAGCCAGACGCTCGCCGATGGAGATCTTGAAAGCGGTCTGGCCACGGTTCCAGCAGGAGACCATCAGCTCGCCTTGGTAGTCGGAGTCGATCAGGCCCACCAGGTTGCCCAGCACGATGCCGTGTTTATGCCCCAGGCCCGAGCGCGGCAGAATCAGTGCAGCCAGGCCAGGGTCTGCGATGTATATCGACAGCCCGGTAGGAATCAGGAGGGTCTGACCCGGTTCGAGCAAAGTGTCTTCTTTCAGCATGGCGCGCAGGTCGAGGCCGGCCGAGCCAGAAGTGGCGTAAGCGGGAAGCGGGAATTCGCTGCCAATGCGAGGGTCGAGGATCTTGGCTTGTAGAGCGTGCATTCGTGATTAAACCTGGTTCATGCGATCGGCGATAAAAGTCACCAGCTGCCGCGCGATCTTGGCTTTGCTGGTCTGGGCGAAGAGCGTCGCTTGCAACGCTCGGTCGATCACGCTGCAGGCGTTTTCTTCGCTGTTGAAGCCAATGCTGGGATTGGCGACGTCATTGGCGACGATCAAATCAAGGTTCTTGTCTTTGAGCTTGCGTGCGGCGTAATCGAGCAGGTGTTCGGTTTCGGCCGCGAAGCCGACGCTGAACGGGCGATCCGGGCGCTGTGCAATGCTGGCGAGAATGTCCGGGTTACGGACCATCTGCAGCAGAAGACCATCACCGGTGGTGGGATCTTTCTTCAATTTCTGTGTGGCGACGACTTCCGGCCGGTAGTCCGCAACGGCTGCCGAGGCGATGAAGAGATCGCAAGGCATGGCATTTTCGCAGGCGGCGAGCATGTCCCGGGCACTGACAACGTCGATGCGCGACACCCGGTCAGGCGTCTGCAGGTTCACCGGGCCGGTGATCAGGGTGACGCGCGCGCCCGCTTCGGCAGCGGCTTCGGCCAGGGCGAAACCCATTTTTCCGGAGCTGTGGTTGGTGATATAGCGAACCGGATCGATGTTTTCCTGGGTAGGGCCGGCAGTGATCAGCACATGCTTGCCGGTCAGCGTCAGGCGTTGGAAACAATCGGCGGCAGATTGCGCCAGATCATTGGGTTCGAGCATGCGCCCGTAGCCTACGTCGCCACAGGCCTGACTGCCGCTGGCCGGCCCAAACATGCGAAAGCCGCGCTGTTCGAGCAGTTGCAGATTGGCCTGCACGGAGGGGTCGCGCCACATGGCCTGATTCATCGCGGGCGCGACGGCGACGATAGCGTCGGTCGCCAGCACCACGGTGGTCAGCAAATCGTTGGCAATGCCTTGGGCCAGACGGGCCATGAGGTCGGCGGTGCCCGGTGCGATAAGAATCATGTCGGCCCACTTGGCCAGCTCGATATGACCCATGGCGGCTTCCGCTGCGGGGTCGAGCAAATCCAGGTGAACGGGGTGGCCGGACAGGGCCTGCATGGTCAGCGGGGTGATGAATTCAGCGCCGCCTTTGGTCATGACGACGCGGACTTCCGCACCGTGGTCGCGCAAACGGCGGACCAGTTCGGCGCTCTTGTAGGCCGCGATGCCACCGCCGACGCCGAGAACGATGCGTTTTCGATACAGCCGCTGCATAGGCCTGCCTTTAGGTCGGTTAACACGCGGCAATCATTACGCCTCCCCAGGCCTGACCGTCGCGCAAAAAAGAGCGGCTAAGATAGCACAGCGACCGCACGGGAACAGCGGCGCCACATACAGGGAGCTGCTATGAGTATTCGCGATTGGCCGGCGGCAGAGCGTCCGCGGGAGAAGCTGCTGGAGCGGGGGGCGTCGAGTCTGTCGGACGCCGAATTGCTGGCGATTTTCTTGCGCACAGGGGTGTCGGGGAGAAGCGCCGTGGACCTGGCCCGGCACCTTTTGCATCAGTTCGGCAGCCTGCGTGCGTTGCTCGAAGCCAACCTGACGGCATTCAGCAGCGAGTTGGGTCTGGGACCCGCCAAGTTCGCGCAGTTGCAGGCCGTCATGGAAATGGCCCGGCGCAACATGGGCGAGGATTTGAAGCGCGATTCCGTGCTGGAAAACCCGACGCAGGTGCGTCGCTACCTTAAGGCGTTGTTACGGCACGAGCCCCATGAAGTCTTCGGCTGTCTGTTTCTGGACAGCAAGAACCGGGTTCAGACGTTCGAAGTGCTGTTTCACGGCTCGATCAACACGGCGCATGTCCACGCGCGGCAGGTGGTCAAGCGGGCACTGGCCCACAACTCGGCGGGTTTGATCCTTTGTCACAACCACCCCTCCGGCGTCAAAGACGCCAGCGAAGCCGACATCGACCTGACGCGGCATCTGAAACAGGCGCTGGCGCTGGTGGACGTGGTGGTGCTGGATCACTTGATCATCGGCGACGGCGATCCGCTGTCGATGGTTGAGTATGGGTTGATGTAGCGGCCAGGACTGGCTAATCACAGAGATTCTGGGGCTGGACACCGAACGAATGTAGGACCGGCTTTAGCCGGGAAAGCGTCGGTATTCACACCGCAAAATCGACGGTGTGCAAACGGGCCTCTTCCCGGCTGAAGCCGGTCCTACTAAGCATCGCGTGCATCCAGCGGGGGAGCGTATGAGCCCGGTTCCCGATCTCCCGCGAATTACTTCACGGTCACCTTTGAGAAATCCTGACGACCAAACGGGCTCACGCTATAACCCTCGACGTTCTTGCGCAGCAGCGCATAGGCAGTTGGATGCGCAAGCGGCAGCCACAATGCCTGCTTCTGGATCTGCTCTTGAGCCTGGTGATACAGCTTGCTGCGCTGCGCCTGATCGGTCACCGCCTTGCCCTGGCTGATCAGCTTGTCCAGCCCCTCATCGCAGTAGCGCGCGAAGTTGGTGCCGGATTTGACCGCGGCGCAGGAGAACTGCGGCGTCAGGAAGTTATCCGGGTCGCCGTTATCCCCCGACCAGCCCATGAACAGCAGATCGTGCTCGCCGGTCTTGGCGCGGCGGATCAGCTCGCCCCATTCGATAACTTTGATTTCCGCCTTGATCCCCACCGCGGCCAGATCGTTCTGCAGCAACTGCGCGCCGGCGTTAGGGTTGGGATTGAGCAAGCTGCCCGACGGCCGAGTCCAGATCGTCGTCTTGAAGCCGTCTTTCAGACCGGCCTTGGTCAGCAGTTCCTTTGCCTTCGCCACATCATGCTTGTAGCCAGGCAGGTCGCTGGCGTAGCCCCAGGTATTAGGCGGATACGGACCATTGGCCGGGCGCGCCGAGCCTTCGAATACCGCTTTCAGGTAAGTATCTTTGTCGAATGCCAGGTTGATCGCCTGACGCACTTCCGGTTTGTCCAGTGGCGGATGCTGGCTGTTGATCGCCAGGAAAGCGGTCATGAAGGCGTCAGTCTTTTCGACCTTCAGGTTCGAATCCTTGCCGGCTTCAGCGACATCCATCGGCTTTGGCGACAGGGCAACCTGGCACTCGTTGCGGCGAATACGTTGCAGGCGGACGTTGGCGTCCGGCGTAATCGCGTAGATCAGCGCATCAACGGCTGGCTTGCCGGCGAAGTAATCCGGATTGGCCTCGTAACGGACCACCGAGTCTTTCTGGAAGCGCTTGAAGATAAAAGGCCCGGTGCCAATCGGCTGGCTGTTGAGCTTCTCCGGCGTACCGGCCTTCAACAGCTGCGCGGTGTACTCCGCGGAATAAATAGAAGCGAAGCCCATGCTGAGCGTTGCCAGAAAGGTCGCATCCGGGTGGTCCAGGGTGATGCGCACTGTGGTGGCATCGGTCGCTTCGACTTTCTTGATCAGCGACGGCCATTGCATGGATTGCGCGTGGGGGAAGCCCTGCACAGCGACCTTATTCCACGGATTGGCCGGATCGAGCATGCGCTGGAAGCTGAACACCACGTCGTCAGCGTTGAGCTCGCGCGTGGGGGTGAAATAGTCGGTGTGATGGAATTTCACGCCGGCGCGAAGTTTGAAGTCGTAGGTCAGCCCGTCCGGCGACACACTCCAGCTCTGCGCCAGGCTCGGAACCAGCTTGGCGTCATAGTCCACCAGGCGGTTCATCAGCACGTCGGCCGAAGCATTGGTGGTGGTCAGCGAGTTGTACTGCACCACGTCAAAGCCTTCGGGGCTGGCTTCCGTGCAGACGCTCAGCGTCGTTGCCGCCTGGGCCAGCAGTGGTGTGGACAGGGACGCGAGCAACAGGGGTAGAACGGCTAGGCGCATGGCGATTTTCCTTTCAGAGAGAGCCCATCTGCCGGCGCAGTCTGGAGAGTCAGTAACCCTAGACCATCGATTGGCGCAGAACAATCGCTGCGGCGCGACGAGTGGTATATTTCCCGCCGCGCCTAACGCCGCTGGCGTTGCCGGGTGAAAGCCCTGGCTTTGTGACAGGCAATTCGTGGTTTGTGTTGTTGCACCGGGGGCTTTCTGGTATAAAGCAGCGCTCTTTTCTAGGGGCCCGCTGCCTTCACCTCAGGTGTGGCCGGTAAGACCCCTGAAGAAACGCGGCGCCTGGCGCCAAATGACTGAGAGATTAAGCGGCCAACCCATGCCGGGTTGGGCATGTGGTTTTAGAGGGCTGAGGCATGTCGAGAGTATGTCAAGTTACCGGTAAGGGTCCGGTAACCGGGAATAACATTTCCCACGCAAACAACAAAACCCGTCGTCGTTTCCTGCCAAACCTGCAGCATCACCGCTTCTGGGTTGAAGAAGAGAAACGCTTCGTACGTCTGCGCGTATCTGCTAAAGGCATGCGTATCATCGACAAGCGTGGTATCACGGTTGTTCTGGCCGAAATCCGCCGTGCTGGCGCGAAGGTCTAAGGGAGAAAATCATGCGTGAATTGATCCGTTTGGTGTCGACCGCTAACACCGGCCACTTCTACACCACCGACAAGAACAAGCGCACGACTCCGGACAAAATCGAAATTAAAAAATTCGATCCGGTTGTTCGTAAGCACGTGATCTACAAAGAAGCCAAAATCAAGTAATTGATTTCTGCCTCTTACAAAAAAGCCCGCAGCGATGCGGGCTTTTTTGTGGGTGAAATAAGGTGGGTCAACTAACAGTCAGGCCTTCTGTTCAAACACCACATAGATCTTGCGGCAGGCCTCCAGCACCTCCCACGTGCCTGTGAACCCTGCAGGAATCACGAAGCGGTCACCCGCGCGCAGGGTTTTCGACTTGCCTGCTTCGTCACGGATGACCGAGACGCCCTGCACGATTTCACAGTACTCATGCTCGGTGTAATTTACCTTCCACTGACCGACTTCCCCTTCCCAGACGCCTGCATTCAGCTGCCCGCACGGGCTGTTGTAATGGTTGTAAACCGTCTGGTTCGGCTCGCCCTTGAGGATCTTTTCAGCAGCAGGGGTGAAACGCTCCGCTGCGGTAGTGGCTTCGCTGAAGTCGACGATGCTTTCGATGCTCATATCTGATTCCTGAAAGTAGGCGCTGCGTGATTGTTGCTTGCCGAGGGCCGGATGGAAAGCACAAGCAAGCCCGAACAGCTGTTGAATAAAATGCACGATCCGGCCAGATTTAGCCCGCTTCTGTCCAATATATTGGAAATCCGTCCAATGCTGGTTTAGGGTGGCGAATGCCTTCGGCCGATCCGATGACGCGTCAGGCCCTGCCCTGAAGCCCGATTCGAGTGCGAAGACGTGCCTATTTCATAAGAGGAGGACGTTTCATGACCACCCTGACTCATGCTGACTGGGAACAACGCGCCCAGGATCTGAAAATCGAAGGCCGTGCTTTCATCAACGGTGAATACACAGACGCCGCATCCGGCTCGACGTTCGACTGCATCAGTCCGGTCGATGGCCGCTTCCTCGCCCACGTCGCCAGCTGTGACGCCGCCGACGCGCAGCGCGCCGTTGAAAATGCCCGGGCTACGTTCAATTCCGGCGTCTGGTCGCGATTGGCGCCGGCCAAGCGCAAGGCAGCCATGCTTCGTCTGGCCGAGCTGATCAACGAGAACGTCGAAGAGCTGGCGCTGCTCGAAACCCTCGACATGGGCAAGCCGATCAGCGACTCCTATGGCATCGACATTCCCGGCTCCGCCCAGGCGTTGAGCTGGAGCGGCGAGGCCATCGACAAGCTGTACGACGAAGTGGCGCCGACCCCGCACGATCAATTGGGCTTGGTGACTCGTGAACCAATTGGCGTAGTGGCGGCCATCGTGCCGTGGAATTTCCCGCTGTTGATGGCGTCCTGGAAGCTGGGCCCTGCGCTGTCGAGCGGCAACTCGGTGATCCTCAAACCGTCGGAAAAATCCCCGCTGACCGCGATCCGCGTCGCCCAGCTCGCCATCGAAGCCGGTATTCCGGCTGGCGTGCTGAACGTGCTGCCGGGTTACGGCCACACCGTCGGTAAAGCGCTGGCGCTGCACATGGACGTCGACACGGCTGTGTTCACCGGTTCGACGAAGATTGCCAAGCAGTTGCTGATCTACTCCGGCGAATCGAACATGAAGCGCGTCTGGCTGGAAGCCGGCGGCAAGAGCCCGAACATCGTCTTCGCTGACGCGCCGGATCTGCAGGCTGCAGCGGAATCTGCGGCCAGCGCCATCGCCTTCAATCAGGGCGAGGTCTGCACAGCCGGCTCCCGTCTGTTGGTCGAGCGCTCGATCAAGGACAAATTCCTGCCGATGGTGATCGAAGCGCTGAAAGCCTGGAAGCCGGGTAACCCGCTTGATCCGTCAACCACCGTTGGCGCGCTGGTCGATACCCAGCAGATGAACACCGTGCTGTCGTACATCGAAGCCGGCCACACCGACGGCGCCAAGCTGGTCGTCGGCGGCAAGCGCATTCTTCAAGAGACAGGCGGGACCTACGTTGAGCCGACGATCTTCGACGGCGTGACCAACGCGATGAAGATCGCTCAGGAAGAGATCTTCGGGCCAGTGCTCTCTGTGCTGACCTTCGATACCGCTGACGAAGCCATTCAGATTGCCAACGACACGCCTTACGGCCTGGCCGCGGCGGTGTGGACGGCTGACTTGTCCAAGGCGCATCTGACCGCGAAGGCGTTGCGCGCTGGCAGCGTGTGGGTGAATCAGTACGATGGCGGCGACATGACTGCGCCGTTTGGTGGCTTTAAGCAGTCCGGCAACGGGCGCGACAAGTCGCTGCACGCGTTCGATAAATACACCGAGCTGAAGGCGACCTGGATCAAGCTGTAAAAGGCCGCGCGCGCTTCAACACTCAGTCGCTGTAAAAACCAACGCAGCCGGGCTTTCATCAAAGCCCGGCTGTTTTGTTTCGTCCTTTTGAGCCACAGGAGCGTGGTGATGCGTTGGGGTACTTATTTCGCTGTGCTGGCGTCGGTATTGAGCGTCGGTCTGGCGCTGGGCGTGAGCATGCCGCTGGTGTCCCTGCGGCTGGAGGCTTGGGGTTACGGTGCGTTTGCCATTGGCGTCATGGCTGCGATGCCGGCCATTGGCGTGCTGCTGGGTGCCAGCCTTGCCAGCCGGCTCGCTTCAAGACTCGGCACCGCCAACCTGATGCGGCTGTGCCTGTGGGCCGGGTCATTTTCAGTGGGTTTACTGGCGTTACTGCCCAATTACTGGATCTGGCTGGTATTGAGGCTGATGCTCGGGACGATCCTGACCATCGTCTTCGTGCTCGGCGAGAGCTGGATCAACCAGTTGGTGATCGAACGGCTGCGCGGCAAGCTGGTGGCGCTGTACGGCAGTTCCTACGCACTGAGTCAGCTGGGCGGGCCGGTGCTGCTGGGCTTCATTGGCACGGGAGCAGATTATGGGTTCTGGGTCGGGACCCTGTTGCTGGCGGTATCGCCGTTTCTGTTGCTGGGCAGAACAGGCGCGCCGAGCGCGGAATCCAGCCATGTGACGCTGCGCGATCTCGGCGGCTTCTGTCGGAGCTTGCCGGCCATTGCGTGGGCCATTGCGTTATTCGCCGGGTTTGAAGCGATGATTCTGACCTTGCTGCCGGTGTATTGCCTGCAACAGGGCTTCACGCCTGAAATCGCTTTGGCGATGGTCAGCACCGTGGTGGTGGGGGATGCGCTTCTGCAACTGCCCATTGGCGCGCTGGCCGACAGGGTTTCCCGCCGGCGGCTGTTTTCCGGGTGTGCGCTGGTGCTGACGGTGTCGAGCCTGGCGATCCCGCTGCTGGTCGACACAATCGCCATCTGGCCGCTGTGGGTGCTGTTCGGCGCCAGTGCGGGCGGGTTGTTCACGCTGTCGCTGATTCTGATTGGCGAGCGCTACCGCGATGACGCCTTGGTGCGCGCCAATGCCCATGTCGCTCAGCTGTGGGGGATCGGTTGCCTGCTCGGCCCCTTGGCGGCAGGCGCTGGCAGCCAGTGGGTCAGCGGTCAGGCGCTGCCGTTGCTGATGGCGGCGGGGGCGCTGGGGTTGGTGATCCTGTCCCAGCGTCCCAAGGCCTTTGGCGCGCAAGCAGTGGCGGCTTAAAGCATCTTTTCCAGGCCGACCGCCGTGCTGAACCAGGCGTTCATCCGGCGCCACCAGTCGCCGGGCTCTTTGGACAGCGTATGGATTTTGCCGTTGTCCTCGGTCACCCATACCAGCCGGTCGTTCTCCAGCTTGACCTGATAGCTGATGGCCGGCGCCATACCCTGAAGCGCCAGCTCGCGCAGGTATTCGGTCAGCTCGGGGCTGTCGACCAGCACGCCGACTTCGGTGTTCCACAGCACTGACCGTGGATCGAAATTGAACGAACCCACGAACATCTTCTGTCGATCAAAAATCATCGCCTTGCTGTGCAGGCTCGATTCCGAGCCGCCCTTGATCAGGTTTGTGTGCAGAAATGCAGGTCCGCTGCCCTTGGCGTTGCTCGGATCGCCTGGCTGGCGGCGCAGTTCGAACAGCTTCACGCCGTGCTCCAGCAGTGCTCGGCGGTAGGGCGCGTAACCGCCGTGTACCGCCGGCACGTCGGTGGCCTCCAGCGAATTCGTCAGCAGGTTCACCGACACGCCTTTGTCCGAGAGTCCGGTCAGGTACACCAAGCCTTCCTGCCCGGGCACGAAGTAGGCTGAGATCAGCATCAGTTCCTTGTGCACGCCGCCCAGATCAGGACTCAATTGAGTCGCCAGCAGCAGATGCGGGTCGGGCTCGCCCCGTGACAGCACCTTGGTCGGCGCGTCCCACAACGCCTGGTTGTGCGCCCAGATCAGCTCATTGAGCCAGGTCTTCATGCGCGGGTGAGTCCGATAGTCCATCAGCCGTTCATACAGGGCCTTCTTCTCAACGTGGGCCTGATCCAGCGACTCGGCCAGCAGAGCGCGCGCTTTGGTCAGATCCTTACGATCGGGTGGCCAGTAGAGGAAGTCGTTGATCGGCTTGCTGAGCGCGCTGTTCCAGTACTGATCGAAGCTGTGACCCAGCTGTTCCGCCACCGGGCCCACGCTGAGCATGTCGATGTCGGTGAAATTCAGATTGGGTTCGGCGTCGAAATACTCGTCACCCAGATTGCGCCCGCCGACGATGGCCACGGCGCCGTCGGCCAGCCACAACTTGTTGTGCATGCGTCGATGCTGCTGGGACAGATTGAACAGCCGGCCCAGATTACGGGTGGCGCCCATGCTGCGGCCCAGATTGAGCGGATTGAACAGGCGAATCTGAATATTCGGGTGCGCAGCGAGTGTGGCGATGACTTCATCCAGCCCGTCGCTGGTGGTGTCGTCCAGCAGGATGCGCACGCGGACGCCGCGGTCGGCAGCTTTGAGCAATTCGTCAACCAGTGCCCGCGTGCTCAGGCCGTCGTGAACGATGTAGTACTGCAGATCCAGGCTGGTTTTGGCGTTGCGAATCAGCTCGGCGCGGGCCATGAAGGCTTCGGTGCTGTTGGGCAGCAGGCGGAAGCCCGAACGGCCCTCGTGAGGCGCCGCCTGGGCCATGATCGAGCGGCCGAATGAAGACTGCACCGCCGGCAGCGCCTGACTCGGTCCGTCAGGAGCGGGCGTATGCGCACAACCGCTGAGGCCGAGGGCGAGAGCCAGGAGGAGGGGCACCGCCCGTAAGTTCGTCAACGCGGTCATCCGAAAATCAGTCATGGCGATATGACCGCGCTTTCTCCTAAAGGTTAAAAGCCGCAAAAGGTTAAAAGCTTCAAAAGGTTTAGCTGCAAAGGTCATGCAGGGTCGGTCCGCTGCATGAGCAGCGCCGTGGCAGCGCCGACCTTGCGCACCGCGTCCTCGATTTGCGCGGTCGGTTTGGCGGCGAAGTTCATCCGCAGGCAGTTTCTGTATTTGCCGGACGCCGAAAATATGCTGCCCACGGCGATCTGTACGCCTTGCCCCTGCAGCGCGCGGTTCAGGCGCAAGGAGTCGAAGTCTTCCGGCAGCTCGATCCACAGCATGAAGCCGCCCTGGGGACGGCTCACGCGGGTGCCTTCCGGGAAGTAACGCGTGACCCAGCCGGTCATCAGGTCGCGACTGCGTTGGTACTGGCCGCGCATCCGGCGCATGTGCGGCTCGTAGTGTCCGGCCTTGAGAAAGTCCGAAATCGCCAGCTGCGGCTGGGTCGCGGTCGAACCGGTGCTGATGTATTTCATGTGCAGCGCGCGATCGAGATAGCGACCGGGCGCGACCCAGCCGACGCGCAGGCCCGGCGCCAAGGTCTTGGAAAACGAGCTGCAGAGCAGGACGCGGCCGTCTTCGTCGAAGGATTTGATCGTGCGCGGGCGAGGGTAGGTGTAGGCCAGATCGCCATACACATCGTCTTCGATGATCGCCACATCGAAGCGTTGCGCCAGGGTCAGCAGTGCGCGTTTACGGTCCTCCGGCATGATGTAGCCCAGCGGGTTGTTGCAGCTCGGCGTCAGCTGTATGGCCTTGATCGGCCACTGTTCCAGCGCCAACTCCAATGCGTCGAGGCTGATGCCGGTGAGCGGGTCGGTGGGGATTTCCAGGGCTTTCATGCCCAGCCCCTTGAGCGCCTGCATGGCGCCGTGAAAGCTGGGCGAGTCGACTGCGACGATGTCGCCCGGCTGGCACACCGAACGGATACAGATGGCCAGCGCCTCTTGGGCGCCAGTGGTGATCACCAGATCGTCCGGATCGATGTTGGTGCCGGAATCCAGCAGCAGCCGCGCGACTTGCTCCCTCAGGCAGCGCCGACCGTGGATGTTGTCGTAATACAGCCCGGGCATGTCGGAGCGACGGCTGATTCTGCCCAGCGCCTGGGTCAGTGGCCGTAAGGTCGGGCTGGTGACGTCGGGCATGCCGCGACCCAGCTGAACCACGTCAGGGCTGGGTGCGGCTCGTGCCAGTTCCAGCACTTGATCCCACTGAGAGATTTCCACCGGGCGCTGGGCGGGGCGGCCTATCGCAGGCAGGGCGGGCGTCTTGCGGCCAGCCGGCACGAAATACCCGGACTTGGGCCGTGGCAGCGCGAGCCCGTTGTCTTCCAGCAATCGATACGCCTGCTGCACGGTGCTCAGGCTGACGCCGTGCTCAAGACTCAACGCACGCACCGAAGGCAGCCGGTCGCCGGGGCGATAAAAGCCGTTTTCGATGCGCGTGCCGAGCAATTCGGCGAGGTTGACGTAGAGGGTCATGGCGTACTCCCACAAGGTGATGCGATCGGTAGACCGATACAGATGTTGGGAAAATACAGCATTCAGCGCGAGAGGAAACCGATCTGTATGCAAAGAATAATAATTCTTTGGATCTGTAATGGTTTTCCATACAGACACATCATGAATCCACTCGAAACCCACCCTGAGGTGTCTGGAAATGAGCGGAATAAGTGATGTTCGGTTAACGCTGTATGCCGGTGAGCTGGTCCGGGAGCAGGACGGGAGCTCGCGCATTAGTGCGCCGGAAGGATTAGGGATGTGGGGGCTGTTTCAGCATCGCCTGGCCAGTCGGCGCGCGTTGTTGAAACTGACTGACGAGCAGTTGAAGGATATTGGCTTGAGCAGCGAGCAGGCGCGCCATGAAGGGCTCAAGCCGTTCTGGCGCGAATGAGGGCTGTGACGCAGTCAGCCTCACAGCGGCGAGTTTCGTTACACCAGTTCTTTGAAGCGGTGCCACAACATCCCCAGCGCCAATAGCGGCGAGCGCAAATGTTTACCGCCGGGGAAGGTGATGTGAGGGACTTTGGCAAAGAGCTCGAACCCGCCGCTGTGTTGGCCGCTGATGGCCTCAGCCAGCAACTTGCCGGCCAGATGCGTCGCGTTCAACCCGTGCCCCGCGTACGCCTGGGCGTAGAACACGTTTGGATGCGTGTGCAGTCGCCCGATCTGCGGCAAGCGATTGGCGCCGATGCCGATCATCCCGCCCCACTGAAAATCGATCTTCACGTCTTTGAGCTGAGGGAACACCTTGAGCATCTTCGGCTGCATGTACGCTGCAATGTCGCTCGGGTCGCGGCCTGAATAGTGACAGGCGCCGCCGAACAGCAAGCGTCGATCAGCCGACAGCCGAAAATAATCCACCGCCACACGCTGATCGCACATCGCGGTGTTGCGCGGAATCAGTTGGCTGGCGAGCTCTTCGCTCAGTGGCTCGGTGGCGATGAGGTAACTGCCGGCGGGCAAGACCTTGCCGCTCAACTCCCCATCGAGCTCGTTGAGATACGCATTGCAGCCCAGCACCAGCGTGCTGGCGCGCACCCGCCCTTGAGCTGTATGAATGTTGACCTCTGTGCCATATTCCAGCCGCGTCGCTGCCGAGTGTTCGAACACCTGCACGCCCAGTGACTGAGCGATGGCGGCTTCTGCCAGCGCCAGGTTCAGCGGATGCAGATGGCCCGAGCCCATGTCCAGCATCGCGCCGGCATAGTTGGGTGAGCCGATGACGCTGCTGAGGTTGCCCGCTTCAATCAATTCCAGCGGGTGTCGGTAACCCAGGCTGCGCAGCTCTTCTGCGTCTTTGGCAAAGCCCTCGAACTCCTTGGGCTTGTTTGCCAGATCGCAGTAGCCCCAGGTCAGGTCGCAGTCGATCTGGTATTTGCTGACGCGCTCGCGGACGATTTCCACCGCTTCGAGGCCCATCAGCTTGAGCTGGCGCACGCCGTCCTCGCCGATGACATTGCTGAACTGGTCCACATCGTGGCCGACGCCGCGGATTAACTGCCCGCCATTACGACCGCTCGCGCCCCAGCCGATCTTGTGTGCTTCCAGCAGCACCACCTTCAAGCCGCGTTCAGCCAGCTCGATCGCCGTGTTCAGCCCGGAAAACCCGCCGCCGATGATGCAGACGTCGGTTTTGATCTCGCCGTGCAGGACAGGGTGGTCAGGCTGAGCATGGCGGGTGGCGGCGTAGTAAGAGGCCGCGTGATCAGACAATCCGGGCTGGGGAGACCGAGCATTCATGTTGAATATCCCGAGAACACTGTTTGGAAAATTTTACGGAGGGTAGCGGGGTGAATGAATCCGGGCAAGAAAATGCCAGCGCATGATCACCCGGGTGTAAGTCCCGGAGGCACTGGGGCACAATCAGCACCTTTCACAGGGAAACTGCCGCGATGGGTTGCAACAGCGAGAAAATCCGCGATTTGCGGCGGCAGATTCCGTCGTTCGAATGCGTGCCGGGGTGCCACGATTGCTGTGGGCCGGTGACCACGTCGTCCGAAGAAATGTCGCGGTTGCCGCGCAAGACACCGGCCGAGCAGGAAGCGGCCCTCAATGAGCTGAACTGCGTACACCTGGGCCCGCACGGCTGCACCGTGTATGACGAGCGGCCGCTGATTTGTCGCCTGTTCGGCACCACGAAAACCCTGCCATGCCCCAACGGTCGCCGCCCTGAGGTCCTGATTCACCCGCGCGCCGAGAAGCAGGTGCATGAGTTCATCGCCTCTACGCGGCAGGTCCTGGTGTAACGACGCCAGATGCCATCAATCCACTGCTAGTGTTCACTCCGGAATCGGCAGGCACAAACTCTCCTTCACCTCTTCCATCACGATGTAGCTCTTGGACTCCCGCACGTGGGGCAGCTTGAGCAGGATATCCCCCAGCAGCTTGCGGTACGACGCCATCTCGGAAATCCGCGCTTTCACCAGATAGTCGAAATCCCCTGACACCAGATGGCATTCCAGCACATGGGGCAGTTTGAGCACCGCGCGGCGGAATTCTTCAAAGGTGTCACCGGACTTGTAGTCCAGGCTGATCTCGACAAACACCAACAAGCTGGCTTTGAGGTTCTGCGGATTGAGGCGGGCGTTGTAGCCCATGATGATGCCTTCACGCTCCAGACGCCGGACCCGCTCCGTACACGGCGTGGTAGACAGCCCGACGCGTTCGCCCAGTTCGGTGAAGGAGATCCGGCCGTCGTTTTGCAGGATGCGCAGGATATTGCGGTCGATCTTGTCCAGCTCGCGTTTGGACTGGTGCTGGGTACGCATCGAAGAGCCCTCTGCCAAAGCGTCGGTTGCCGAGAAGAAATGCCGAATATAGGCGTTTATATAGTCAAAAGCACTGCTCACGCCTTTTTATACTGCGCACATCCTTGCTTAAAACTTGAAAACGTCAGCGGACATCCGCGATGAGGGAATCAACATGCGCGTTCTGGTCCTTGGAAGTGGCGTAATCGGTACCACCAGTGCGTATTACCTGGCGCGTGCGGGCTTCGAGGTGACGGTCGTTGACCGTCAGCCGGCCGCGGCCATGGAAACCAGTTTCGCCAACGCCGGGCAGGTGTCGCCGGGCTACGCCTCCCCATGGGCGGCACCGGGTGTGCCGCTCAAGGCCCTCAAATGGTTGCTGCAGCGCCATGCGCCGCTGGCAATCAAGGCGACGGCCGATGTCGATCAATACCTGTGGATGGCGCAGATGCTGCGCAACTGCACCCAGAACCGTTATGCGGTCAACAAAGAGCGCATGGTTCGCCTCTCCGAATACAGCCGCGACTGCCTTGATGAGCTGCGTGCCGAGACCGGCATTGCCTACGAAGGCCGCAGCCTCGGCACCACCCAGCTGTTCCGCACTCAGGAACAGCTGGATAACGCCGCCAAGGACATCGCCGTACTCGAACAGGCCGGCGTGCCCTATGAAGTGCTCGACCGTGAAGGCATCGCCCGGGTTGAACCGGCCCTGGCCAGCGTCAGCAATATCCTCAGTGGGGCACTGCGTCTTCCGAACGATCAGACCGGCGACTGCCAGCTGTTCACCACGCGTCTGGCCGAAATGTGCGTGAAGCTGGGCGTTGAGTTCCGCTTCGGCCAGTCCATCGAGTCCATTGATTTCGCCGGCGACACCATCAAGGGCGTGCGCATCAATGGCACGCTCGAAACCGCTGACCGCTACGTGCTGGCGCTTGGCAGCTACTCGCCGCAACTGCTCAAGCCGCTTGGCATCAAGGCGCCGGTTTATCCGCTCAAGGGCTACTCGCTGACGGTGCCGATCACCGACCCGGCGATGGCGCCGACTTCGACCATTCTCGACGAGACCTACAAGGTCGCGATTACCCGCTTCGACAATCGCATTCGTGTGGGCGGCATGGCCGAGATCGCCGGTTTCGACCTGTCGCTTAATCCTCGCCGCCGCGAGACCCTGGAGATGATCGTCAACGACCTTTATCCTCGCGGCGGCGACCTGCAGCAGGCCAGCTTCTGGACCGGTCTGCGCCCGACGACGCCAGACGGAACACCTATCGTGGGCGCAACGCCGTACCGCAATCTGTTCCTCAACACCGGCCACGGCACGTTGGGTTGGACGATGGCCTGCGGTTCAGGCAGATTGCTGGCTGACCTGATCGCGCGCAAAACGCCGCAGATCAGTGCTGAAGGCCTCGATATTTCCCGTTACGGCAGTTCCAAGGAGATCGCAAAACATGTCCATTCAGCGCCAGCTCACCAATGAGCGCATGAGCCAGTTGGTCGTCCATAACGGCACCGTTTATCTTGCCGGGCAAGTGGCCGACGACATGGCAGCGGGGATTGAGCAGCAGACCCGCGAGACGCTTCACAACATTGAGCGATTGCTGGACCTGGCCGGTACCGACAAGACCCGCATTCTGTCGGTGACGATCTACCTGAAAGACATCGATGCAC
This sequence comes from Pseudomonas sp. GW821-FHT02H06, assembly GCF_059421525.1. Taxonomy (NCBI): domain Bacteria; kingdom Pseudomonadati; phylum Pseudomonadota; class Gammaproteobacteria; order Pseudomonadales; family Pseudomonadaceae; genus Pseudomonas; species Pseudomonas sp. GW821-FHT02H06. The sequence goes on along the minus strand of NZ_JBWKVD010000003.1, from coordinate 229,034 downwards.
ACTTTGCCGGCATGAACAGCGTCTGGGACACCTGGCTGCCGAGGGGCCTTGCCCCTGCGCGTGCAACGGTTGAAGCCAAGCTGTGCGAGCCTGAGATTCTGGTTGAACTGTCGGTGGTTGCGGCGCTGCCGTAGCTCACCCACCTATATCCATCTATTGACCGACAAGAAGCCCCAGCATGCGTCCAGCCCGCGCCCTTATCGACCTTCAGGCCTTGCGCCACAACTACCAACTGGCGCGCGACACCGCTGGCGCCAAGGCGCTTGCCGTGATCAAGGCGGATGCCTACGGCCACGGCGCGGTGCAGGTTGCGCAGGCGCTGGAATCCGAGGCCGATGGCTTTGCCGTGGCGTGCATTGAAGAAGCGCTGGAGCTGCGTCAGGCCGGGATCAAAGCACCGATTCTGCTGCTGGAGGGTTTTTTCGAGGCCGACGAACTGGCGCTGATCGTCGAGCATGATTTCTGGTGCGTGGTGCATTCCCTCTGGCAACTCGATGCCATCGAGCAAACCGCACTCGGCAAGTCGCTGAACGTGTGGCTGAAGATGGATTCGGGCATGCACCGCGTTGGCATTCACCCGGCGGATTTTCAGGCGGCCCATCAGCGGCTGCTGAACAGCGGCAAGGCCGCGAAGATTGTCTTGATGACCCACTTCGCCCGCGCCGACGAACTCGACAGCGCGCGCACCGATCAGCAAGTGGCCATTTTTCAATCGGCCCGTGCCGGTCTGACCGCCGAACTCAGCCTGCGCAATTCCCCAGCCGTCATGGGCTGGCCCAGCGTGCCAAGTGATTGGGTCCGTCCGGGGATCATGCTTTACGGCGCGACGCCGTTTGATCAGCCGCAATCGGTCGCCGATCGTTTGCAGCCGGTCATGACCCTGGAATCCCGCGTCATCTGCGTGCGTGACCTGCCCGTCGGTGAGCCAGTGGGCTACGGCGGTACATTCGTCGCCGAGCGCAACATGCGCATCGGTGTGGTCGCGATGGGCTACGCCGACGGCTATCCGCGGCAGGCGCCCACCGGCACCCCCGTGATGGTCGACGGGCATCGCAGCCAGTTGCTCGGGCGTGTGTCGATGGACATGCTCTGTGTCGACCTCACCGACGTGCCGGGCGCAGGGCTGGGCAGCCGCGTCGAGCTGTGGGGCAAGAACATCCACATCAGCGACCTTGCGTCCAGCGCGGGCATGATTCCGTACCAGATTCTGTGCAATCTGAAACGCGTGCCAAGGCTTTATACCGGGGCCTGATCGCCGCTCGCCAATCCCCTGCAAACCACTCCTTCGCGGCCAGTCACGGCCGCCAGTCCCTTTGCTGATCCGGCCATGGGCTCAAGTGTTGTAAATACTGAACGCTGTTGCCATGATGGCGGCCACTTGACCCAACTTGATCATCAGGAGGACTCCCGCATTGGACGTCGGTGAACGACTGCAATCCATTCGTAAACTCAAAGGTCTGTCCCAGCGTGAACTCGCCAAACGAGCGGGCGTGACCAACAGCACCATCTCCATGATCGAGAAGAACAGCGTCAGCCCCTCGATCAGCTCCCTGCGCAAGGTGCTGGGCGGCATACCGATGTCCATGGTGGAGTTCTTTTCCGAAGAGCTCGAACCCGAAAATCCGACCCAAGTGGTCTATAAAGCCAGCGAACTGATCGATATCTCGGACGGTGCCGTGACCATGAAACTGGTCGGCAAATCCCATCCGAGCCGCGCCATTGCGTTCCTTTCCGAAGTCTACCCGCCGGGTGCCGACACTGGCGTCGAGATGCTCGTGCACGAGGGCGAGGAGACCGGGATTCTGGTCGAGGGCCGTCTTGAGCTGGTGGTCGGTCTGGACACCTACGTGCTCGAAGAGGGCGACAGTTACTACTTCGAGAGCTCCCGACCCCATCGCTTTCGCAACCCGTTCGACGTTCCTGCGCGACTCATCAGCGCGGCCACGCCGGCGAATTTCTGATCAGCGACATGATTAACCGAAAACTGATCTTCATCGGGCTGGCCGCCTTGCTGTTTGCCGACACTGCTGACGCGACCATGCGCTGCGGCACGGCGCTTATCAGTCTGGGGGACACCGCCGACGTGGTCCGCCAGAAGTGCGGGGCGCCCGACAGCAGTGTTGATCAAATGCCCGCGCTCAGGAGCAACGGCGTCCCGAAGCTTGGCACTGCTAAAGTCAGCTTATGGGTGTATGGCCCTCGCAACGGCGCAAAACAACACCTGCGGTTCATCGAGGACAAGTTGGTGGAAATCGAGACGAAGCGGGATTGAGTGGCCGTGTGACAGTCGTTTTTTAAGGGCGCAAGCCGCGCAGTGCAGCAAATCCCCTGAAGGCCCGGTCCAACCGCTATCAAATAACAAAATCAGGAGAGGCCGGATGCCGCATTCCTGCTCGATCGAGCAAGCTGTCGATCACGTGTTGGCTGAATTGCCGGCACACATCCATATGGGTATGCCGCTGGGGTTGGGCAAGCCCAATCGCTTCGCCAACGCGTTGTACGCCCGAATCAAATCGCTGCCCGATCGACATCTGACTATCTACACCGCGCTGTGCCTCGGGCGACCGGATGGCGGCGATGGTTTGCAGGGACGGTTTCTGGAGCCCTTTCTCGAGCGCGTCTTCGACGATTACCCTGAACTGGATTTCCTCACTGATCTGCGCCGGGACGACCTCCCGCCCAACATTCACGTCCAGCAGTTCTTCATGCAGCCCGGCAGCCTTCTGGGCAGTGTCGAAGCGCAGCAGGATTATGTCAGCAGCAATTACAGCCACGCTGCGCGGGACATCAACGCCAATGGTCTGAATCTGATCGCGCAGCTGATTGCCCGCGACTCCCAACGGCCCGATCACCTCAGCCTGAGCTGCAACCCCGACATCACCCTCGACCTGCTGCCCATGGTGGAAAAACGCCGTGGGTTGGGCGAGCGCATTCTGATACTCGGCCACGTCCACGCGGATCTGCCCTACATGCAGGGCGGTGCCGAGGTCAGCGCCGACACCTTCGACCTGCTGATCGAGCACGAAGAGCGCAGCACGCTGTTCTCGACGCCGAACATGCCAGTCGGTGTCCAGGATCACTTCATTGGCTTGTACGCGAGCACGCTGGTGCGCGACGGCGGTACGCTGCAGATCGGCATCGGCTCGATGGGCGACGCCCTGACTGCCGCCTTGCTTGCGCGCCAGGCCGATAACGAAACCTACCGCGCGTGCCTGGCCGAGTTGGACGGCATTTCCACCTGGAAGCCGTTGATCGAGGCGCAAGGCGGGGTGATGCCGTTCGCCACCGGGCTTTATGGCTGCAGCGAAATGCTGGTCAACGGGCTGCTGGTGCTGCTGGACGCGGGGATCATCCGCCGCAAGGTGTACGCCGACGTCGAGCTGCAGCAAATGGCCAACGACGGGGTTCTGGACGAATCGATTTATAGCGACGGCGTGTTGATTCACGGCGGCTTCTTTCTCGGGCCGCGCAGCTTCTACGAGCGGCTGCGGGAATTCACGCCGGCGCAGATCGCGCAGATCAACATGACTGCGATCAGTTACATCAACGAGCTATACGGCGACGAGACGCTCAAGCGCCTGCAACGGCGGGATGCGCGATTCATCAACAGTTGCTTCACCGTGACGTTGCTGGGCGCAGCGGTCTCCGATCAATTGGCCGACGGCCGTGTGGTCAGCGGTGTGGGCGGGCAGTACAACTTCGTCGCTCAGGGCCATGCGCTGGACGGCGCGCGTTCCGTGCTGATTCTGCGCAGCTGGCGTGAATCGGGTGGGGAGGTCAATTCCAATATCGTCTGGGACTATGCGCACACGACGATCCCGAGGCATCTGCGCGATATCGTCGTCACTGAATATGGGATCGCCGACCTGCGCGGCAAAACCGACGCGGCGGTGATCGAGGCGCTGCTCAACATCAGCGATTCACGCTTCCAGCCGGGCCTGATCGATCAGGCGCAAAAAGCCGGCAAGCTGCCGAAGGATTTCCGCCTTGATCCGCTGTTCAGCCAGAACACGCCCGAGCGGCTGAAGGACATCCGCGACCAGTTCCCGTCGCTGTTCATCGAGTACCCGCTGGGCAGCGATTTTACGGCCGAGGAGCGCGATCTCCTGCGCGCGCTCAACTGGTTGAAAAGCAAGTTCAAGCTCACGGAAATCATCGAGCTGGGCAAGGCCACGCTGGAAGCGCCTGACGCGAGCGCCTATCCGGAGCACTTGCAGCGCATGGGCCTCGATCATCCGCAGGGGTTGCGAGAAGAGCTGTATCAGCGGCTGGTGCTGGCGGGGTTGCAGGCGACGGCTTAGGCCCGATGTTTCCCACGTTTACTGTGGCATCCGTTCAGCCGAGGGTTTTGATCACCAGTAGCACTGCAGCAAAGAAGCCGCTGACCGCAAACAGCTGCTGCAACCGCGGGCCGGCGAGGTAACGGCTGACCTGTCTGCCGACTACCAGTCCGGCGACGGCCCCTGCGGCGAACGGCAGTCCCACAGTCCAATGCATCGCGCCGCTGATGGTGGCGGTGATCACGCTGCCGGTCGAGACCAGGGCGATCACCGCCAGCGACGTGGCGACGATGCTCTTCATCTCAAGGTCGGTGTATCGGGTCAATGCCGGCACGATGACGAAGCCGCCACCCACACCGAGCAATCCTGACAACAGCCCGGCCAATGCACCGGTCGCCGCCAGTGACCGAGCGCAAGGCAGGGTCCAGCGCAGCCGACCCACCAGCGGATTGACTACGCAGGGCCTGAATGCCCCACGATCCGGCGGTTTGCCGTGGCGCAGTTCGTGAGCGGCTTTGCGGTAGATCCGCCCGCACACATAAAACAGAATCAGCGCAAACCCCAACGCCAGCGGCGCATTGGGCAGCTGGTGCGCCAGCCACAGCCCTAACGGCGACAGCGCGATGCCAATGATTGCGATGAAAATGGCCGCACGGTAACGGACGATACCCTGGCGCAGCCCAAGCCCTGCACCGACGGCCGAAGCCAGGCCGACCGCCAAAAGGCCCACCGGCGCGGCTTCAATCATCGTCAGACCCAGCCCGAAGACCAGCAGCGGCACCGCAAGAATGCCGCCACCCGCGCCCGTCAATCCCAATACTGCGCCAATGATCGTACCGAGGCCGGCTCCGATCAGTTCGTGTTCATTCATCGTAAGTGAGCAAGTTCCGTGGGGGCTGTCAGGAGGTAGCTGTTCAGGGTGTGAGCGCGCTTGATCGGCGCGCTCGGCAGGGTTAACAGCGCATTGATCGGGACCTTCAGGTAGCGGACGCCGTTGTCCTCCGCTTCCGGCAGGTTGCCGCCGCGCATGTTGATCTGCACCGAAGGCAGGATCAGCATCGGCATGTCGAGGGTGGCATCGCGCTTCTCGCGCATCTCGACGAAAGCGTCCTCGTCGATGCCTTCGCGCACATGGATGTTGCTGGCGCGTTGCTCGGCGACGGTGGTCATGAACATCAGCTCACGGCCATTGGGCAGGTAGTCGTGGCACATGAACAGACGCGTCTGTGGCGGCAGGCCGAGAATTCGGCCGACCGAGCGATACAGCGTGCGCGCATCGGCGCCGGGGAAGTCGCAACGGGCGGTGCCGTAGTCGGGCATGAACAGCGTATCGCCGACAAACGCCACGGCTTCATCGCCTGCTTCAATCACGTACGTCATGCACGCCGGGGTGTGTCCGGGGGTGTGCATGGCTCTGGCCTGCAGCGTGCCGATCTGAAAGTGCGCGTCATCTTCCAGCAACCGGTCGAACTGGCTGCCGTCGCGGGCAAAGTCGCCTTTGGCGTTGAACAGCGTGCCGAAGACTTTCTGCACGCGAGTGATGTGGCTGCCAATGGCGACGGTGCCGCCGAGCTGTTCTTTCAGGTAAGCCGCTGCCGAAACGTGATCGGCGTGGACGTGGGTTTCCAGAATCCACTGCACCGACACGCCCAGCTCGCGAACCCTCTCGATCAGCTTGTCGGCGGACTGCGTGCTGGTGCGCCCGGATTTCGGGTCGTAATCCAGCACGCTGTCGATCAGCGCGGCTTGAAGCGTAGAGCGGTCAATGACCAGGTAACTGATGGTCGAGGTCTGCGGATCGAAGAACGCCTCTACGCTCAGTTTTTCGCCAATTTCCATAACGTGTCTCCTGTTCTACTGACCGCAAGAAATCTGTGGTAGTCGAGCTTGCTCGCGAAGGGGCCGGTACATTCACAGTGACCTCAGCGCCTGACAGTCTGTCTTCGTGAGCACGCTCACTCCCACCGGGTTACGCGTTTGCTGGGCCAAAGCGCGGCGTCAGCTGCATCACCCCAGAGGTGAATCCGGATCAGACGAACGTCACAACGCCATCTTTCAACGACTGTACGCGCGCCAGTGACTCTACACGATAGCCCTGACCGTCCAGTTCGGCGCGGCCGCCCTGGAACGACTTCTCGATCACGATACCCAGGCCGGCGACGGTTGCGCCCGCTTGCTTGATGATCGAGATCAGCGCCTGGGACGCCTTACCGTTGGCCAGAAAGTCGTCGATGATCAACACCCGATCGCTGCTGTTCAGGTGACGGGTAGAAATGGCGATGGTGCTTTCGGTCTGCTTGGTGAACGAATACACCGACGCGGAAAACATGTTCTCGGTGAGGGTCAGCGACTGATGCTTGCGCGCGAAGATCACCGGGATGCCCATCTTCAGACCGGTCATCACTGCAGGCGCGATACCTGACGCCTCGATGGTGACGATCTTGGTGATGCCGGAGCCTGCGAACAGCGCGGCGAATTCGTCACCGATCTGCTGCATCAGCACCGGGTCGATCTGGTGGTTGAGAAACGCGTCGACCTTCAATACCTGATCGGAAAGCACGATGCCTTCTTCGCGAATTTTCTTGTGCAGTGCTTCCACGTGGGTGGTCCTCAGAGCGCGATGTGCGGGAAATGAACGTTATCTTTTCAGCATGGCGCGTATGTCCGCCAGGGCTGTATTGCCGCGTACGGCTTTGACTTCGACGGGCGTGTCATCGTTGCCTTCCCAGGCGAGATCGTCCGGCGGCAGTTCGTCGAGGAACCGGCTCGGCAGGCAATCGATGATTTCGCCGTACTGCTTGCGTTTGGCGGCGAAGGTGAACGCCAGCGTCTGCCGCGCGCGGGTGATGCCCACGTAGGCCAGGCGGCGTTCTTCTTCGATGGTATCGGCCTCGATGCTGGAGCGGTGCGGGAGGATTTCCTCTTCCATGCCCATGATGAACACGTACGGAAACTCCAGCCCCTTGGAGGCGTGCAGGGTCATCATCTGCACGCCTTCGGCGCCGTCTTCCTCTTCCTGCTGACGTTCGAGCATGTCGCGCAGAACCAGTTTGCCGATGGCCTCCTCGATGGTCATGCCGCCTTCTTCGTCTTTCTCCAGCGTGTTCTTCAGCGCCTCGATCAGGAACCACACGTTGCCCATGCGGTAGTCGGCGGCCTTGTCGCTGGAGCTGTTCTGACGAATCCAGTTTTCGTAATCGATGTCCATGACCATGCTGCGCAAAGCGGCGATAGGGTCCTGCGTCGCGCATTGCTGGCGCACGCCGTCCATCCAGTGCTTGAAGCGTCTGAGGCGATCGGTGAAGCGGGCGTCCAGATGTTCGCCCAGGCCGATCTCGTCGGTCGCGGCGTACATCGACACCTTGCGCTCGGTCGAGTAGTTGCCCAGCTTTTCAAGGGTGGTCGAGCCGATTTCCCGGCGCGGCACGTTGATCACGCGCAGGAAGGCGTTGTCGTCATCCGGGTTCACCAGTAAGCGGAAGTAGGCCATCAGGTCTTTCACTTCCTGACGCCCAAAGAAGCTATTGCCCCCGGACAGCCGGTACGGAATCTGATGGTGCTGCAGCTTCAGCTCGATCAGCTTGGCCTGATAGTTACCGCGATAGAGGATCGCGAAGTCGCTGTACGGCCGGTCGGTGCGCAGGTGCAGGCTGAGGATTTCGATGGCCACGCGCTCGGCTTCGGCGTCTTCGTTCTTGCAGCGAATCACGCGGATTTCATCGCCGTGACCCATCTCGCTCCAGAGTTGTTTCTCGAACGCGTGAGGGTTGTTGGCGATCAGCACGTTGGCGCAGCGCAAGATGCGGCTGGTGGAGCGGTAGTTCTGCTCCAGCATCACCACTTTCAACGACGGGTAATCGTCCTTGAGCAGCATCAGGTTTTCCGGCCGCGCGCCGCGCCAGGCGTAGATCGACTGGTCGTCGTCGCCCACAACGGTGAACTGGCAGCGCGTGCCGATGAGCATTTTCACCAGCAGATACTGGCTGGCGTTGGTGTCCTGGTATTCGTCGACGAGCAGATAGCGCACCTTGTGCTGCCACTTTTCCAGAATGTCGGCGTGCTCCTCGAACAGCTTCACCGGCAGCAGAATCAGGTCGTCGAAATCCACCGCGTTGTACGCCTTCAGCGTGCGCTGGTAGTGGCTGTAGACGATGGCGGCGGTCTGCTCCTTGGGGTTGCGCGAATTGGCAAGGGCTTCGGGCGGCAGGATCAGTTCGTTTTTCCAGGCGCCGATCATGTTCTTGATCTCGTCGACGCCGTCGTCGCCCGAGTATTCCTTTTGCATGATGTCGGTCATCAGCGCTTTGACGTCGGTCTCGTCAAAGATCGAGAACCCGGGCTTGTAGCCCAACCGGGCGTGTTCCTTGCGGATGATGTTCAGGCCCAGGTTGTGGAACGTCGAGACGGTCAGGCCGCGCCCCTCGCCAGCGCGCAAAAGGGTACCGACGCGCTCTTTCATCTCCCGCGCCGCCTTGTTGGTAAAGGTCATGGCGACGATGTACTGGGCACGGATGCCGCAGTTCTGGATGAGGTGGGCAATCTTGCGTGTGATCACGCTGGTCTTGCCGGAGCCAGCGCCGGCGAGCACCAAAAGAGGGCCGCCGACGTAGTTCACGGCTTCCTGTTGCCGGGGATTGAGTCGGGACATGGGGAAAAATGGGGTCGCCTGGAAAAGGGCGGGCATTTTAACAGGGTCAGCGGATTGTGCAGCCACCGTCCGACACTGTGATGCGCCGCGCTATCTATATTTCGCCGTTTTGTTACATTTGCGTATTGCGGATGATTCTCGCGTTTGACGACCCTCATTCGGGGGTGCGCCAAGGTCTTTACGTTTGTGTGGGGAGTTAGCTTGTCTACGCCTGTCGAACCCTTGCGCTTGCTGCTTCTGGCGGACACGCCCGAATGGCCGGCATCGTTGCGCGAGTGCCTGGCGCCGCTCGGAGACGCCGCTGTCCTTGACTGCGCGCCGAGCTGGGACGCTGTCAGCAATCAAACCGACTTCTCCACCTCCGGAATACTCTTTACCACCGAAGCCCTTCAGCCCGCCGCCGGCCAATGCCACTGGCCCACTGTATTGCTTTTCGACACCGAACCGGACGAAGAGCCCGTTGGTGTCAGCGACTGGCTGGTGCGCGACGCCCTCACATCGCAGGCCCTGCGCCGCTGTCTGCGCCACGTGCGCGAACGGGGCGTTCTGGAGACCACGCTCAATCGCCTCGCCGAGCAGGACCCTCTTACCGGCATCGCCAACCGCCAGGGCTTTCAGACCCTGTTGGCCGCCCGACTGGCCGAGTTCGACGGCCGCGGCCTGGCGCTGGGGCATCTGGACCTGGACAACTTCCGGCGCGCCAATGACGCGCTGGGTCATCAGGCGGGGGATCGGCTGATCCTGCAAGTGGTGGCGCGGCTGAAAGGCCAGCTGGAGGCGTGCGATCAACTGGCGCGACTGGGCAGCGATGAATTTGCCCTGCTGATCGACACACGACGCGCCCCCGAGCGCGCCGAATCCATCGCCGAGCGCATCACCGAAGCCTTGTCCGAACCGTATTGGGTCGATGGGGAAAGCCTGTTGATCGGTTGCAGCCTTGGCATCGCCTATGCGCGCCTCAATGGCGGCGCCGATCCGTTGATGTGGCACGCGCACATCGCCATGCAGCAGGCCAAGGGCACTCAGGGCTGTACCTTTCATGTCTTCAACGAACGCATCAACCGCAACGCGCGCAGCCTCGCCGATCTGGAAAGCGAACTGCGCCGCGCCTTGCGTCGCGATGAGCTGGAGCTGCATTACCAGCCACGCCTGTGCCTGAATACCGGGCACATTCTGGGGCTGGAGGCATTGGTGCGTTGGCGCCACGCTGAGCGTGGGTTGTTGCCGCCGAGTGAGTTCGTGCCGCTGGCTGAGCAAAGCGGGTTGATCGTGCCGCTGGGTTATTGGGTGATTGCCCGTGCCCTGCGCGACATGCAGGCCCTGCGCGAGAAAGGCGTGCCGCCGCTGCACATGGCGATCAACCTGTCGTTCCGCCAGTTTCAGGACAACCAGTTGCTCGCGACACTCAGCCGGTTGATCGCTGATCGGGGTATCGATGCGCAATGGCTGGAATTCGAATTGACCGAGACGGCCGTCATGCGCCGCAGCGATTTGGTCAAACAGACCATGGATGCGCTGGGACGGCTGGGTGTGCGCTTCTCGCTGGACGATTTCGGGACCGGGTTCTCGTCCTTCGTACACCTCAACAGCTTGCCGATCACACTGCTGAAGATCGACAAGAGCTTCGTCGGTGAAATGGAGCAGCGCGAGGAAAACCGCAAGCTGGTCCACGCGATGATCAACCTGGCCCACAACCTCAGCCTGGAAGTGGTAGCCGAAGGCGTCGAAACCCCCGAGCAACTGGCCTTGCTGCGCAGCTTCAACTGCGATCAGGCCCAGGGTTTTTTGATCAGTCACCCGCTGGCCTTGCCGGAGCTGATGGATTATCTGGCGATGGGCCAGAGCAAAGGTATTGCGCTGCAGAGCCAGTGAGCGCGGCTCGTTCTTTGAACACACCTCGGAGTGATTCTGTAGGAGTGAGCTTGCTCGCGAATGCATGGGGTCAGCCGACATGGATGTCACAGACCCACCGCCGTCGCGACCGTCGTGACCTCCGATTGCTCCTACAGTTGGGTTTGTGACCGCCCCGGATTGTGAATACCCGCAGAGGCCTATCCCATCACCACAACCCCCGTCGCCTCCTTGCGCAGCAGTCGCGCGGTCTTGCGCTCGAATGCCCAGGTCAGTGCGACTGCGGAGCAGAGCAGGCCGATCGCCAATCCCCACCACACGCCCACCGCGCCCTGGTTCGCCAGAAACCCGAGGCCCCAGGCCAACGGCGCGCCGACCACCCAATAGCTCGCCAGTCCGATCAGGAACGTGGTTTTTGCGTCCTTGAATCCCCTGATCGCGCCCATGGCGATGGTCTGCGTGCCGTCGAGAATCTCGAACCAGGCGGCGATGGCCAGCAGCCTCACCGCCAGCTCGACCACGCCCTGGTATTTCGGATCGTTGACGTCCACGAACAAACCGATGACGGCGTGGGGCGCAACCCAGAACAGAATGCCGAACGAAAGCATCAGCAGCCCGCCGAAGCCAATCCCCATGCGTCCGGCAGTGCGCGCCAGCAGCAGGTTTCCGGCCCCGTAGTGCAGACCGATGCGCATGGTCACCGCGTAGGAAATCCCGACCGGGACCATGAACGCCATCGACACCGATTGCAGAGCGATCTGGTGCGCCGCCATCTGGGTGCTGCCCATGGCGCCCATGCAGAATGCCGCAAAGGTGAACAGCCCGACTTCCACCGCATACGTGCCACCGATGGGCAGGCCCAGGCGCCACAGCTCTTTCAGGCAGCTGCGCGAGAGTTTCATGAGTTCTTTGTGAAGGGGATACGCCGCGTAGGCGCGGTGATAACGAATGTGCAGCGCGAGGGCCAGGGCCATGGCGTTGGTGACAATGGCCGTGACCAGACCAATGCCCATCAGGCCCCAGAGCGGCAGGCCGAACAGCCCGTGGATAAACGCGTAGTTGAGCCCGAAGTTCAGCGCCACGCCCACCAGACTGATCACCATTACCGGGGTCGCACGCCCCAATGCACTGGTGAAGCCGCGCAGCGCCATGAAGCTCAACAGCCCGGGCAGCGCCAATGGCAAGGTGATCAGAAATTCGCTGGCCATGTGGACGTTGGCTTCGACTTGACCAAATTGCAGCAGGATCGGCTCGAGGTTCCATAGGATCAGCGCAGCAACCAAGGCCATGCCCCACGCCAGCCACAAACCGGCCTGGGTCAGGCGGGTGACGCCGGCGTGATCATTCGCGCCCTTGCGGATCGCGACCAACGTACCGACGGCGGCCATGACCCCCACGCAGAAGAACGACACGAAGTTGTAGCTCGCCGCGCCCAACCCGCCACCGGCCAGGGATTCCGGGCCCAGCTTGCCCATCATCACAGTGTCGGTGAATACCATCAGCATGTGCGCCATCTGCGAAGCAATCAGCGGCCCGGCCAGACGCAGGATGATCCACAGTTCTTTGAAAGCGTGCTGGTGCATGGTCTTTGCGCTCGGGTTTGCGGTGTTTGCAGGCCGGTCATTGTGGGGATTCAGGTGAGGATGCACAAAGGGATAAATCCGATCACTCGCATGAGTAAAACTCATCTTGAGGTTTTCTGCGGTAGAGTGGCCTCGGTCGCCGTCCAGCCTGAGGAATCCCCGCCGATGTCTCGCACTCTTCCGCCTCTGTATGCCCTGCGCGCGTTTGAAGCCGCTGCGCGACACAGCTCGTTCACGCGCGCCGCTGAAGAGCTGTCGATCACCCAGAGCGCGGTCAGTCGGCACATCCGCACGCTTGAAGAGCATTTCGCCTGCCGTCTGTTTCGCCGCAATGGTCGCAATTTGCAGCTCACCGAAGCCGCGCGTGAATTGCTGCCGGGCGTGCGGGAAGGGTTTTCTGCGTTGGAGCGAGCATGCAGCGCGCTGATGGCAGAGGAGGGCATCTTGCGCATGAAGGCCCCGTCGACCCTGACCATGCGTTGGTTGCTGGCGCGGCTGAGTCGTTTCCGCCATCTGCAGGTGGGCAACGAAGTCCAGCTGACCAGCGCCTGGATGGACATCGACAGCGTCGACTTCGCACAGGAGCCGTTCGATTGCGCGGTGTTGCTCAGCCATGGGCATTTCCCGCCGGAGTGGGAGGCAACGTACCTGTTCCCCGAATGGCTGATTCCCGTGGGCGCGCCGACGCTGCTGGATGACGCGCCGTGGGACGCCGAGCGACTGGCCGGCGCCGAGCTGTTGCACCCTACGCCCGACCGCCGCGACTGGCGCCGATGGCTGGAGCGCATGGACTTGTCTGAGCGGGTCTCGCTCAAGGGAGGGCAGGTTTTCGACACGCTGGAGCTGGGCATGATTGCGGCCGCTAGAGGTTACGGCGTTTCCATGGGCGATCTGCTGATGGTGGCGGAGGACGTCGCTCAGGGCCGGCTCAGCCTGCCGTGGCGCACGGCGGTGGTCAGCGGCGAAAACTACTACCTCGTCTGGCCCAAGACCCGCCCTGGCGGCGAGCGTCTGCGGCGCCTGAGCGACTTCTTGCAAGGCGAAGTGCAGGCGATGGAATTGCCTGACGTGACGATTCTGGAATGAGTCGTAAAGCGCACCCCGACCGAAAGCGGACGCAGGACAGCCAAAAAGGGAATTAATTCCGTCCTGAAGCGACGTAAGACTCAAGTTTTTTGTCTGTCGGCCGAAGGTGTATTGCAGAGCCGGTTCACCTCAATCGACTCATCGATTCCCTCTATTAGAATTCGTCCGAATGGTGCTCCTGAATCAGGATGGTCCCGTCGTTCGGCAAGGAGCTCCAATGCCTCAGCCTCGCGCCCGAATTGCTTCGCAACTCGGCATCGCCCTGGCCGTTATTCTGGCCGTCGTCATCAGCGGCAGTACGCTGTTCGCCTTGCGCTCTCTTGATTCGGCGAACCTGGTCATCCGCGAAGAGCACATGAGCAGCGAAGCCCGGTTGCTGGCCGACCAGTTGAACACCTTCCACAGCACCCTGCGCGACAGCACCCAGCGTCTGAGCGGTCTGTTCGAGAAGCGTTTTTCGGGCGGCCTGAGCCTGCAGGGCGATCAGCAGATTGCGGTCGCGGGCGTGCAGACCCCTGCGCTGCTGATGAACGGCACTGCGCTGAACAATGACTTCACGGAAGTCGACGATTTCAAGAAAATGACGGCCGGCGTGGCGACGGTTTTCGTGCGCAGCGGCGACGACTTCGTGCGCGTCAGCACCTCGCTGAGCAAACAGGACGGCTCACGCGCCATCGGTACCTCGCTGGATCACAAGCACCCGGCCTACGACAAGTTGCTCGCCGGACAGGGATATGTCGGTCGCGCGCTGTTGTTCGATCGCTTATACATGACGCAGTACAGCCCGGTGCGTGACGCCAACGGCAAAGTCATCGCCGTGCTGTTCGTCGGCTTCGATTACACCGACGCGCAGAAGGCGCAGTTCGACAACCTGAAAAACTTCCGCATCGGTTCCACCGGTTCGCTGGCGTTGCTTGATGAGCAGAACAAATGGCTGGTGCCGCCTGCGGGCGTGAAGGACCTGGATCAGGCAAGCACCACGCTGGCCGAGTTCGCCAAGACGCCGAGCGTTGGGCATTTCTGGCAGGACGCCGGCGAAGATTTCTACACCGTCGGCGAGAAGTTTGCGGGCGGCCCGTGGACGGTTCTGGCAACGATGCCCGAGGATGAAATCAGCGCAGTGACCTGGAGCGTGGGCACGCAATTGGCCATCGGCAGCCTGCTAGCGATGTTGATCGCTGTCGGCGCTGCGATCTGGCTGTTACGCAGCAAGCTGCGGCCGCTGTCGGCGTTGGTCAGTCAGGCAGAAGCGTTGGGCGCTGGTGATCTGAGCGCACGTCTGAACGTGTCCAGTCACGATGAAATTGGTCAGTTGGCGGGCAGTTTCAACAAGATGGGCCAGGCGCTGGAAACCATGGTGTCCCACATCCGCACAGCAGCGCTGGAAGTCAGCAGTCGTGCCAATGCGCTGTCTGGCTTGTCGGGGGGCGCCTATGAAGGGATGGAGCAGCAATCCGGCGAAATCACCAGCATGGCCGGCGCAGTGGAGGAGTTCAGCGCCACGGCCCTGACCATCGCCGACAACATGGGCACCACCGAACGCATGGCCCAGGGCAACGCCCAGCAGACGCGCATCGGTCGCACGTCCATGGAGGAGGCGTCTGCTTCGCTGGAGCAGATCGCCGGTTCGCTGAGCAGCACCGCGACGGTGATCGATACCTTGGGCCAACGCTCGCAGGAGATCGGCGGCATCGTCAGCGTCATCACCTCGATCGCCGAGCAGACCAACCTCCTGGCCCTCAACGCCGCGATCGAAGCCGCACGCGCCGGTGAACAAGGCCGTGGTTTTGCGGTGGTAGCGGATGAAGTCCGCAGCCTGGCATCACGTACGCGCCAGGCCACCGATGAAATCTCCGGCATGATCAGCAGCATTCAGCAAGAGACCAGCAATGCCATCAGCACCATGCAGCAAGGTAATGCGCTGATGCAGGAAGGCCTGTCGCGCAACGCCAAAGTGGCTGCAGCGCTGGCCCAGATCGACGAACAAAGCCGTTCTGCCGGTGAGCAATTCACGTCCATCACTACCGCCACCCAGGAGCAGAGCAACACCGCAACGCTGCTCAGCGCCAACCTGCAAAGCATCGCCCTGGCGAACAGCGAGCAACGCGAAGTCGTGTCCAACCTGGCGATCACGGCTCAAGAGCTGAACGCTGTGGCGGCTGACTTGCAGAAGGAAGTGGATCGGTTTCGGTGAGGCTGGAGCGCTGCTGAGCCGCCAGAGCCAACCAGCGTAGGTGTGAGCAAGCCCAATCTCATCAAGCAACACCGCAGATGTATCTGGCAATACACGAGTTGTGGGAGCGAGCTTGCTCGCGAAGAGGCAAGAACATCCGCCAAATATTCAGCGGTTGAGATGCCGCCTTCGTGAGCAAGGTGGAGCGCCACCCCGGTCACTCCCACAGGTGTTGCACATTCTGCGCGACAGTGCGGTGCTGAACGAAGGGTTATCTCCCGCCGTGGCATGGTGTATGCGGTTTCAATTCGTCGAAGGCCGATACTGCAAAGCCTCGGCGATGTGGCATCGCGCGATGGCGTCCACCTTCTCCAGATCAGCGAGCGTGCGAGCCACTTTCAGCAGGCGGTGGGCAGCGCGTAGCGAGAGATTGAGGCGTTCACACGCATTCTCGAGCCAGGCTTCGTCTTCCGGCAGTAACGCGCAGTGTTGGCGCAGCGCGGGCAGGTCAAGAAATGCGTTGGCGCACCCTTGGCGTCGTTGTTGGCGCTGTCGGGCTTCGGAGACCACCTCCGCTGCGCTGGCGCTTTCACCCTTGCAGTCAGGCGTGGCAGCTAAAGACGTAGTTTCCCGAGCAACGGTCAGGTGCAAATCGATCCGGTCAAGCAATGGGCCCGACAGCTTGTTGCGGTAGCGCTGAATCTGATCGGTTGAGCAGCGGCAGCGCCCGGTCGGTTCGCCGTGATAACCGCACGGGCAGGGGTTCATCGCCGCGACCAGTTGAAAGCGCGCCGGAAAGCGCACCCGATCCCGCGCCCTGGAAATCACGATATGGCCCGATTCGAGGGGTTCGCGCAGCACCTCCAGCACGCGCCGGTCGAATTCCGGAAGCTCGTCCAGAAACAACACGCCGTGGTGCGCGAGGGTGATTTCGCCAGGTTGCGGGCGACTGCCACCTCCGACCAGCGCAGGGCCCGATGCCGAGTGATGGGGCTGGCGGAAGGGGCGCTGGGGCCAGCTCGTCAGCGGGGCGTGACTGGCGACCGACTGAATCGCCGCCACCTCCAGCGCTTCGAGTTCATCCAGTGGTGGCAACAGCCCAGGCAAACGGCTCGCGAGCAGCGTTTTGCCGGTGCCGGGAGGGCCACTGAACAGAAGATTGTGTGCACCGGCGGCGGCCACCAACAGAGCGCGTTTGGCCGCGGTCTGGCCCTGCACTTCACTCAAGTCGGGATAAGGCTGTGTCTGCAGAATCAGGCCATTGGATTTATAAGGCGCGATGACCGTGTGCCCATTCAGGTGGGACACCAGCTCCAGCAGATGACTGACCGCTATCACCTTCAGGCCTGACGCCAGACACGCTTCCTCGGCATTCACCGCCGGCACGATCAACGTGTGGCCCGCCTCCCGCGCAGCAAGTGCCGCCGGGAGCACGCCCTGTACGGGCCGAATCGCACCGGACAGCGCCAACTCCCCCAGACATTCGATACCCTCCAGCGCAAGCGTTGGCACCTGCGCGCTGGCAGCCAGCAAGCCAAGTGCAATGGCGACATCGAAGCGACGTACCACCGGTGAGTGGAGGGGGTATGGACATTTCTTCTGCGCCTTGAAATTCGGGCCTTTGAGGAAGATTTGCCAGTGTCCATACTGGAGCGGTTTATTTTTGCCCTAAGGCGGCATATGTCCTCGGCTCAGCGGATCCTTTTTACATTCGGAGGCAGCTCGGTGCTTCTAAGGCTGTTTAATTCTAGGGTCAGCTCCAAGATTTTCGCGTCTGCCTCCACTAAGCGTGAAGCCACCGCATCTCGCTGTTTAGTGACATCGTTGAGCTGTTCTTTGTAGGTGCGGTTCTTCTTCCTCTCTCTTCGCATGGATTGCCGTTCTGAGAGTGCAGTAGGCGCACTTCTTTGCGATATCCAATGTTGGATTTCAGCGACGAGGGAAGGAAAACGAGCTTTCTTTAGAGCCGTTGGATCAAGCCCGGCCTCCTTCGCTACATTGTTCTGGCTCACGGTACTCCCTTTGGGCAGGACCACCGTAGTTTCCGTCTTAAGTCTTTCGAAAGCCTCTCTGAAAGCCTGCTCTGCGCGCCCCATGTTTACTCTCCGATGGTCTGAAGAACATTGTTTACGGCTCTTTCCTGCATTTTTAGCGAGGAATAATATGGTGAGTCGATAGGTGCATCTTCTAAACGATCAAGTATGATTTCACGCAACTCTATAAGCTGTGGTCTTCGCTCTTGATCGTAGAGTGCGTCTGTGCAAGGTCCCTTCCCGTCACCTCCAGCGCAATGCACAAGTGTGTCTGCACCCCCATACTCGCACATTCCTCGCTTCGCACAGCCGCCCGCTAGGGTTTCGTGCCAATGGACCTGACCTGTAGCTGCTGCACGGGCAAGCTTTTTCGCATCGACAGATGTAACTATATTCAGTATCTGAGCCTTACGACTCTCACCATACGGGCTGATGTAGCGATCACTGAACAACCGGGATATTTCTTTTCCAAGCACTTCGTACATAGTTTTGACATAGGTAGTATAAGCCGCATCGTTGAGTTTTATCCGGGAATAACCGCGCCCGTAGTAAAGACTCATCGCTCTGGACGTATGTTTGAGCTGGAATTGGAGCGATGCATCCGACACTAGGGATGAGGCTTGCATATTCACAGCTCCAGTCCTTCGGAGCTGATGCCACGCAAACGGCCATGGTTTTCCGACCTGGACATCGTCTGATAGTGTTGGAGTTAACAGGCGAGCATATTCTAGATCATGCTCAGTTACCACTAGTTCGGCAGGATCCAATAGATACTTATAACTCTTCAAAATTCCACTATAGCTGGGGTAGGAGGGTCGCACAGAGAAGTCTTCATCTAGACCATGCCCCCTGGCCCAAGGCTCATATTGTCGGATGTTGAACCACGGATCATTTAATTGGTTTTCTGGGACTCTTCCGCCGATTGCGTTTATGGCCGTGCTTATGCGCAGTCTGACAACGTGCGTCATCACATTTACAGCGATTTCCGCTGAATGAGATGTTACCCACCTAGCATCCGCGTCATGCATCTTTTTAGTAGTAATGCCGCCCAGCGTATAGATTTTACCAAACTGAGGGTCGTTTTCTACCATTAGGCAATTTGTACGAAGTTTCCAAACCTCGTCCACTCGCATTAACGATATATTGAGCATGTACGCATTCCCAACTTTGGTGGCTAGCGACATGAAACTACCCAACGTGGAGATTTTAAGATTACGATCAGTTGCATTCGGGCCCAGTATCCACTTCTTCAAAGCCTTATCAATGCCATGCTTCTTCGCATACAGTGAAAAGTGGCCAAAAACCTTTCCGAAGCTACGTTCTTCAAATATGCCTAGCCTAGAATCTTTGGCTGGGATTTGGAACATATTATCGCCAAATTTTGCTTTGTAGAGCGCCATGCATTCATTGTAGCAAGCTGCAATCCCATTTTTACACTGCATGAAATCATCAAGAAATTCCCGTAATCGACGGATTTGGTATAACCAGATTCTGGGTGGAATATATGCGGTTTGAGAGCCCTCATGCTTGGTAATTGCCGAACTCAATCGTCGCAATGCCTCTCTATCCAAGATTACGTGCCCAAATTCGCGCCTGTGTTCAAATAGACTGTGAAAAAGAATGAGGGCAGGTTCGGCGTGGGACGATGAGAAACAGTTCGAGACTTCATCTAATAGTTCAGGTTTGTCGTGAAGCTTTGTGGGATCTACACCTCTTGACGAGCAAAGCTTTAACAGCGGAGTTATATGAGTGAATCTGGATTTCAGGGTGCCTGCATTCGTAACCGCTCTTGGTCCCCAGAGCCACCAAGCGCATATCAGTTTGGCGATGCTGGAGCATTCATCAGAGAGCGTAGTAAAGTCTAAACGGAGCCTACGCGCAGCCCAGACATCTAAGATCCAGATTGAATCGCCGAACCTTGAAATGACCTTGCCAATTTGGTCGATCACAACCGGGAATTCTTGAGTTGGAGGCCAGGTAGGTGGTTTGTAATTTTCAGCTTTTGACGTTACATACGGCAACTCTATGCCTAGGGCAAGACGATTCAAGCTGTTGATACTCACAGACGGAACTCCATAAGTTTGATAAAACCATCCCATTTAGGGTGAAACTTTCCTTCCTCGACTCTGGTAGCTGATTCACTAAGCCAAGGCTTAAAGATTTCTATCTTGGAAAATGCTTCAAGTTTTTCCGTTATGACGTCAACTACGGCTTTTGCAGGGTGGTCCCCCTTTTCGTCGGCCGGCGGTCTGTGGATAGCCAGTTCCACAGACTTAAGGTAGCGATAGCTGTACAAAGACCAAACATGATCCAATTCAGCAATATCACGTTGGTGCTGGCAAAATAGGCACCCGGCTGGATTTATGCAGTCCGGCCGAGGCATACCCTTCGGCATAGGCTTAATCAGGATCGGCTGCGGAGTCACGCAGAGTCCCGGACCTGGCGATGAAAGTGCTGCTTCCTGAGCCTGATGAAAACGGGATATTTCCGAAAGAGCAGCCTGATGATTGGGCTTCTCATACATCATAAGCAATGTGGCTTCAGCGTGCTGCGCCATTTCAGCCGTAAGACTAGGATCCCTAGTCTTTCGCAACAGCCAGTTCACCTTTGATAATCGCAGCATCCGTGGCGGAATATATTCTATGTCTAATTTCGTTAGAATTTTCCGTACTGCGCCAAATGTTGGGCCGTTACCGATGGTCCTGGTGTTATGAGACTTCAGTGGGAACAAGAGCGGATCGTCTGGAAATAGCTGGTTCCTCCATTTCAAATAGCTTTCGAAATGCTGACGATACTCACTATATATGTCAAAAGTCACGGTTCCACCGCGCCTGCCCTTGAATAGGTTTGACACCCTATAACCACTATTAGTGCTCTGGTATGTGACCTTGCTATTTTCAAGATCTAGTGCCTGTGTAAGATTTATTTGTGTCTGCGCGATAAAAATAAGAATTTCAGCTTCGATTCTCAAATTCATGATTGAGTGGCGGCTTTTCCAACTGCGGTCGTCCATGCGCAGTTGTCTTCGCAAAAGTGGCTTTCCGTCTAGGGCTGATAGCCCATTCCACTTGAGGTTTTCGGACGGAATTAAGCCGCACCAATGGTCAAGTGCTCTTCCGCCGGCTGAGATCTTTATTGGCAACTCGCCTTGGATTTTCTCAATAGTCAGTGAATTGCAAATATCATGCAAGACACCGCCCATCTTAAACAACTTTTCGAAATTGACTTTATCGCTATCTCTTTTCCAATCTCTCGGTTTTGTTCTTTTTCGCAGACGGGTAAGTGAAATTATGGTGCTACTTCTGTGGAAGGCGCTGTCGATCACACTCCCAACCCTTACACACCTACTAAATGCAGATTGGGCAGCAGTTGGATTTCCTCTTGAGTTATCAAACTGCCAATCGCACCAGTCAAGGAACGCCTGTTCCGCGCTTTTCATATCCATAGGAATGCTGTTAGCGTCGGCCCATCCGAAAAATGACCTTATATTTTGATAGGTTCCTTTGACCGTCGCTGGGCTTCTTCCTAAAGTGATCTCGCCCTGAAGGGCCTCGTACAATCTAACACACAGCTCAGCACGAGAGGCATCAGGCTCTGTAGATGTTTTGTCGCCGATGATGCTGGTAGCGAATGATATTTTGATTGAACTGAGCCCGACATAATATAGCGAGTTGAAGCTCCATGGCGTTTCTCTGTTGCCATATTCTATTTGCTTAAAAGTCAGATCAGGAAGATGTGTGTTCATTATTCGTGTTACACGACAGATGCGGCATTGAAGAAAGATCGTGTGAATTCGTTGGCTAATGCGATTTTTATAGGGTTTTTCTCAATGAACTTTATGTATTTTATTGCCGTGCTTTCATCCTTATGAAGCAAGGCATCCTTTACAATTGCAATTGCGTGAATTGCTCCTCCAGCCTGTACTGCCAATCTAGCGAGTTCAGTCGCAAATGTGCATCTTGTTTGGTGAAACTTAAATCTATGAAGTGCAGCTACACCGTGCTTAGCGCCATGCTTGCGGAGATCACCCATTGCAACATTGATAGCAGGAGAGCTATCCCCACCCCTGCTTCCGTAAGGATTGCCGTGTTTGGTGAGGAAGACTACCGACTTGTTACGTGTCTCTGCCTTAGCTTCCCGAATTAGTCTGGGAGTGCTATAGCAGTACACGAGTAGTTCGCTCAATAGCTGTCTCGTGATCCAAACATGTCCTGTAACCCCTTTTTTGGTTGGAACCGCAGGCTTAGCACCTGGTCCTAACGCTATACGAAAAAGATCCTCTGACGCTGGGTCTTGCACAGCATTTTCAAGAGTTTCAACGCGTAATCCAGAGATTGACTGGATTCTCATTCCGGTGAAGAATCCGATCATAATGATGAGATAAATTTCGTAGGGACTATGATTGAAAGCCAGCTCTAGGATTTTGTCTCGATCTTTATTGGAAACTGGATAAAGGCCATCCTCTAGACCTTCCGGATGATTCTTTCTGTTGGGTATAGAGAGATTGGTTGATGAAACAGTAAGGGTTCGCTCAAGCCCGAACGCGTTATTCACCCTAATGCTTACAAACTTATCTTTCCACATTGGCCAGCTCGGGGATATTAGGCCCTGTGCTCGCAACCATCGGTAGAATTGAATTACTACTTGCATGCGGTGAGAACATGTGGAGTTCGACTTCGTTCCCGATCTTAAGTGGCGCTTTAAGTGTCCCCTAAATTTTACCAAGCATCTGTCGCTTTCGATGGCGGGGAAGTCCCACCAGTTAGTATCAGTCTTCTCAAGCCATTTACAATATTCGAGAAGAGCGTATGCCTTGGATTTGATCGTCTCAATTGGCTTATTCCCAGCGGTGGCCTCTAACATAAGCCACAGGTTTGCTTCTCTCCAGGGTTCACCGTTAGACCAAAAAAGCTGGGGAAGATCAGGTATCGGCTGCCTGTTTTTCACTAGCTCCCAGCTAATTTCACCATCGCTGATGCTCGCCCTTGTCGGTGTGAAATGGACAGATTCTTTTATGCTCAACTCTATTCCCCACGCAGTGAGTTCCGGCAGATAGAACGCCATGTCCATAGGGTGCATCGTCTACTGTGGTATGTCCATGCCACGTACTTACCTGTGTCCGCCGTCTTTGGGCAAATCGGCAGGGGCCAGATTCAGGGTGATCCGCCGCGCCGGGAATTCCAGCCGACAGTTGAGGATCGCACTGCGCACCCGATCCTTACTCTCCTTGACCGCGCCCTCCGGCAGACCCACCAGCGTCAGGCTCGGCAGCCCGTTGGCGAGATGGGTTTCGACGGTCACGGCAGGGGCTTCAACACCAACTTGGGCACGGCTCAGAACGATCGCGAGGGACATGGCTTTCCTTGTAGGCAGCACCGCTTCCTGCGGCGAGCTGAAGGATAGTCATTGGCCCGGCGTGTGGGCGGGGCATGTTTTTCGGGGTGTGTATCGAAGGGCAGGGGCACGGGAGGATACGTCGATGGCCACGTTGGAGGCGATCAAGGCCCAGGTTCAGCGCATTGCGCACTGCGCCTGAGCACCCGCAGGGTTAAACGCTCAACCCTGTGGCTCAGCCCCTGACGCTTTCGGCTGCGTCGCCAACTGCGCTTCCATCTCCGCCATCTTCGCTTCCAGTGCCTCAAGTCGGGCGCGGGTGCGGGCGAGGACGATCATCTGGCTGTCGAATTCTTCCCGGCTGACCAGGTCCAGCTTGCTGAAGCCGCTCTGCAGCAGCGCCTTGAACTGGGTTTCGAATTCGCTGCGTGGAACCGGTGTTTCGCCGTTGAATAGGCGGGAAGCGTGGCCGCTCAGGGCGTCGAGAAAAGCTTTGGGGGCGAGCATGATGAAACTCCAGAATCAGAGGGCGCGAGTGTAGCACGCAGCTTTTGACCTTCCGCCGGACGCGATGCGCTGCACGCTTTTCGCGCATGGCCCCGGGCACGTGCGCACCGTTGTTGTGCGGTGATCGCAATCGACGACTACGCTAAGGCGTGAATTAACAGTCGAAGGGCCGAAATTCATGCCGATTCATGAGATGGCAAGCTTTCTGCTTAGTGGCTTGTAACCCATGCACTGATGCAGTCGCTGTGACGAATGCAGTGCGGCAGGCGGAGCGGGGAATGTTTCGTCAGAAGCGGTTTTCTGGAGTTGGTCAGGTCTGTTACGGACACGACGCGTTACAAAGCCAGACACTGCGCTTAGACTTGAGTCGGGTTTGTTTTCCTGGGGCAAGTCCACCAATTCGGGAGAAAGTTTCATGAAGCTAGTCACTGCCATCATCAAGCCGTTCAAGCTGGACGACGTACGCGAGTCGCTGTCCGAAATCGGCGTGCAGGGCATCACGGTCACTGAAGTCAAAGGCTTCGGACGTCAGAAAGGCCACACCGAGCTGTATCGCGGTGCGGAGTATGTAGTCGACTTCCTCCCCAAGGTGAAGATCGATGTTGCGATCGACGACAAGGATCTGGACCGCGTTATCGAAGCGATAACCAAAGCGGCCAACACCGGCAAGATCGGTGACGGCAAGATCTTCGTGGTCAATCTGGAACAGGCCATCCGCATCCGTACCGGCGAAACCGATACCGACGCAATCTAAGCCGCCAAACCCCAACGCCCCAGGAGAAAACAATATGACTCTGCGTCAATTCGCAGGGCTAGGAGCCCTGTTGTCCCTCGTAACCCCTGGCTTGGCCATGGCGGCAGACGAAGTGGCAGCCCCCGTACTCAATTCCGGCGACACCGCGTGGATGCTGACCTCCACCGCGCTGGTGCTGTTCATGACCATCCCCGGTCTGGCGCTGTTCTACGGCGGCATGGTCCGCTCGAAAAACATTCTTTCCGTGATGATGCAGTGCTTCGCCATTACCGGCCTGATCAGCATCCTGTGGGTCGTCTACGGCTACAGCATGGCGTTCGACACCACCGGGATGGAAGTCAACGTCGTCAACTTCAACTCCTTCGTCGGCGGTCTTTCGAAGGCGTTCCTGGCAGGCATTACCCCTGCAAGCATCACTGGCCCTGCGGCACTGTTCCCGGAAGCCGTCTTCGTGACCTTCCAGATGACCTTCGCCATCATCACCCCGGCCCTGATCGTCGGCGCGTTCGCAGAACGCATGAAGTTCTCCGCGATGCTGATCTTCATGGGGATCTGGTTCACCCTGGTTTATGCGCCGATTGCGCACATGGTCTGGAGCGGCGTCGGTGGTCTGTTGTGGGACTGGGGCGTTCTCGACTTCGCGGGCGGCACCGTTGTTCACATCAACGCCGGTGTGGCTGGCCTGGTAGCGTGCCTGGTGCTCGGCAAGCGTAAAGGTTTCCCGACCACTCCGATGGCGCCGCACAACCTGGGTTACACCCTGGTCGGCGCGGCCATGCTCTGGGTGGGCTGGTTCGGTTTCAACGCAGGTTCCGCGGCTGCGGCCAACGGCACTGCCGGTATGGCCATGCTGGTTACTCAGATCGCCACTGCTGCTGCAGCGCTGGGCTGGATGTTCGCCGAATGGCTGACTCACGGTAAACCAAGCGCTCTGGGCATCGCTTCGGGTGTGGTTGCCGGTCTGGTTGCAGTCACTCCGGCCGCCGGTACTGTCGGCCCGATGGGCGGCCTGATCATTGGTCTGGCGGCAGGCGTGGTCTGCTTCTTCTGCGCCACCAGCCTGAAACGCAAAATGGGCTACGACGACTCCCTGGATGCCTTCGGCGTTCACGGTATCGGCGGTATCCTTGGCGCGATCCTGACCGGCGTGTTTGCAGCCCCTTCGCTGGGCGGCTTCGGCACCGTGACCGACATCGCCGCACAAGTCTGGATTCAATGCAAAGGCGTCGGCTTCACGGTCATCTACACCGCGATCGTGACCTTCATCATCCTCAAGGTACTCGACATGGTCATGGGCCTGCGTGTCACCGAGGAAGAAGAAGCGGTCGGCCTGGATCTGGCGCAACACAACGAACGTGGCTACAACTTGTAATCCACGCGTGAAAAAATGCCCGGGTCTCCGGGCATTTTTTTGTCTGAGGTTTGTCGATAGGGATGTCCGCACAGCGGGTGGGCGTTCCCGGCAGGAACATCCGCTGCAATGTTCGGCCTAACCTGACGATTCTCGATGCTTGAGAGGGCATAAATGCCCTTGTTCAGCGCTCCTGAAAATCGTCGCTCATTACGCACTTTGTTTTTTTTTCCAGCGCGTTAGAATGCGCGCCGAAGGGCGGAGAACGGTATGTGGCAACAGACCTTGGTCACGCTGCGGGCAAGGCCTCGTGGTTTCCATCTGGTGACTGACGAGATCGTCGCGGGCCTTCGCGAATTACGCGAATGCCGCATCGGCCTGCTGCATGTCTGGTTGCAACACACCTCGGCCTCGTTGACCGTCAACGAGAACGCCGACCCTGCGGTACGTCGCGATTTCGAGCGTTTCTTCAACCGTCTGGTGCCTCAGGGGCGCGACGGCTACGAGCATGACGACGAAGGGCCCGATGATCTGCCGGCGCACTTCAAAGCCAGTCTGCTTGGCTGCCAGCTTACATTGCCGGTTACAAATGGACGGCTGGCGTTGGGCACATGGCAAGGTATTTATCTGGGCGAGCACCGCGATGCAGGCGGTGCCCGTAAAGTCCTCGTCACGCTTCAGGGTGAGGGGCACGACCGCTGAACGTATGCGGTAGTTGAATTTTTCCGGCTGTCCAAGAAATCAAGCCCGGCTGGGCTATAACTAATCTGCTTTCGCAAGTCATGAGGTAGAACATGAGCGACGACGACATCGAAGAAGGTCTGGAAGACGATCTGGAAGAAGGGGAGGACGGTGAGGGGCTTGCAGCGGCGTCCGATGAAGATGTAGTGGAAGTCGACGACAGCGCTGAAGTCTCGGCGACTCCGGCCAAAGGCAAGGCCAAGGCCGCCGTCTCGGTTGATGAATTGCCGAGCGTGGAAGCCAAGAACAAGGAGCGTGATGCTCTGGCTCGCGCGATGGAAGAATTCCTCGCTCGTGGTGGCAAGGTCGTGGAAGTGGAGGCCAACGTGGTCGCCGATCCGCCCAAGAAGCCTGACAACAAGTACGGCAGCCGTCCCATCTAAGGGACCTGCTGCGCGCTTGATGAAAAACCCGCTGTCGCTGCGGGTTTTTTATTGCCTGCGATTCGAGTTGCAGACGCAAAGGCCGGCGTTCACGCAGCGGGAAGCGCAGATCAAGCCCAGCGCGCCAGCACCTCGGGCAATTGCGTCAGGCTGTTGATTACGGCATCCGGCGCTTTTTCAGCCTCCCAGACCTTGCCGCCGGGGTTGTACCAGATCGCCCGCAGGCCGGCTTGTTGGGCGCCGGCGATGTCGTCACCCGGGTGATCGCCGACATGCACGGCCTGACTGGCATCGGCATTGCCGCGTTTCAGCGCCTCGACGAAGGGCGCAGGGTCCGGTTTGCCAATGCCCAGGTCCTCGGCGCATAGCGCGAAGGCGAAATAATCGGCCAGGCCCAGACGGCGGACGTCGGCATTGCCGTTGGTCACGACACCCAGCGTGTAAGACTTGGTCAGGATCTCAAGCGTCGGCACCACTTCAGGGAAGATGTCCAGCTGGTGCCGCCCCTGAAGGAACACTTCAAAGCTCTGGTCCGCCAGCTCATGGGCTTCGGCGTGACCATACCCCGCATCCTCCAGCGCATGAAACAGCACCTTGCGGCGCAGCGCACTGATCCGGTGCTTGAACGTCGGATCCGCTTCGATGAGTCGCGAGCGGATTTCCCACAGATGCTCGACCGGGACCGGCCCGAGTTTTGGCGCGTTGGCAGCCAGCCACTCGCGCAGCTTGGCTTCAGCGCTGACAATCGCTGGTGCGGTTTCCCACAGCGTGTCGTCCAGGTCGAAGGTGATCAGCTTAATGCTCATTGTCGGCGTTACCTTTGCGCTTGGCCCGTGGATGGGCACTGTCGTACACCGTGGCCAGATGCTGGAAATCCAGATGGGTGTAGATCTGAGTGGTGGCGATGTCGGCGTGACCCAGCAGTTCCTGCACGGCGCGCAGGTCCTGGGACGACTCCAGCAAGTGACTGGCAAATGAATGGCGCAGCATGTGCGGGTGCAGGTTCTGGCCCAACTCACGTTCGCCGGCAGCCTTGACCCGCAGCTGGATCGAGCGCGGCCCCAAACGGCGGCCTTGCTGGCTGACAAACACGGCATCGTCCTTAGGATTGGCCAGCGCTCGTTGCTTGAGCCATTCCTCCAGTGCTTCCCGTGCCTTTCTGCCAACCGGTAAAACGCGGCTTTTGCTGCCTTTGCCGAGGACCTGCACAAGACCGTCCGCCAGATCCAGGTCTTCGCAGTTCAACCCGGTCAGTTCGGACAGCCGCAGGCCTGACGAGTAGAACAGTTCGAGAATCGCCTGATCACGCCGGGCCAGAAAATCGTCCTCGACGCCGCCTTCAAGCAGTTGCAGGGCGCGGTCGGCATCCAGGGTTTTGGGCAAGCGACGCTCGCCCTTGGGCGGTGACAGGCCATTGGCCGGATCGTGATCGCAAAGGTCTTCGCGGTTGAGGTAGTGATAAAAGCCGCGCACGGCTGACAGCAGTCTGGCCAGGCTGCGCGAGGATTGACCCTGCTGGTGAAGGCGAGCGACAAGGCTGCGCATGGCCTGAATATCCAGCGCTTTCCAGCTGTCGATGTGCTGCTTTTCGCAGAACGCCAGGACCTTGTTCAGGTCGCGACGATAGGCTTCAAGCGTATGGCTCGACACCTGGCGCTCACTGCGCAGGTGCGTGCAGTAGGCGTCCAGTTGCCGCTCCATGACTAGCGAACCGAACGCAGCGAGTTGGTGAAGCGTGGCAGCAGGCGGCTGAGCACGTCGGCGATGTAGCTGAGAAACAGCGTCCCGACCGAGCTTTTGTAATGCTGCGGATCACGGCTGCCGATGGCCAGAACGCCGTGCAGGCCCTGGTGGCTGAGGGCAGCCAGGGCGGTTGAGCCCACTTCCTTGCTTTGCTCGCTGCCGAACAGGAACTCGAGTTCATGCTCACGCAGCGCGCCACACAGGGTCTTGCCGCCGGACATCAGCCCGCCGATGGCTTTCTGCGCGTCAGCGGCGCTCACCCAGCGGCCGACGGTCATCGGGTTGTCGCTGAACAGGATAAGGCTGACGAAGGGCACCTGAAATTCCTGGCGCAAGCTGTCTTCCACGCAGATGACGATCTCTTCCAGACTGGTCGCGTCCATCAGATCAAGATTCAGCCGGCGGGTTTTTTCGAACAGCCGGTCGTTGTCTCGCGCCACGTCCATCAGCTGCGACAACCGGTGACGCATCTCGATGTTGCGCTCGCGCAGCAGCTTGAGCTGGCGCTCGACCAGCGAGACGGTGTCGCCCCGTTGGTGCGGGACGCGCATCATCGCCAGCAGTTCGTCGTGCTCGGCGAAGAAATCAGGGTGTTGTTGCAGCCAGGCCGCGACTGCCTCGGCTTCAAGGGCAGGCACTGCGGTCTCGGCAGGGGGCTGGCCGGGCGTGTCGTTTGAAGTCTGAGGCTGGTCGGTCATCGGATACTCTCACTCATAGACGTACTTGGCCTTCGTAAACCCGGACAGCCGGGCCAGTCATCACCACTGAATGGCCGGGGCCGGCCCACTCGATGGACAGGCGTCCGCCCGGCAGGTCGATCAGCATCGGGGAATCCATCCAGCCCTGAGTAATGGCCGCGACCGCTGCCGCGCAGGCACCGGTGCCACAGGCCTGGGTTTCCCCGGCGCCACGCTCCCACACCCGCAATTGCGCGCGCTGACGGTCGACGACATGGAGAAAGCCCACGTTCACCCGGGCCGGAAAACGCGGATGGTTTTCAATCTTCGGCCCAAGCACATGCACGGGCGCATTGTTGATGTCGTAGACGCGCAGCACGGCATGGGGGTTGCCTATGGACACGGCGGCAAGCTCGACAGACTCGCCATCGACATCGAGCGAATAACTGGCGGCCTGTTCCGGTGCGTCGAACGGGATGTCCGCCGGCACCAGACGCGGCGCGCCCATATCAACGCTGATCTGGCCGTCGTTGCGGATGTCCAGCTCGATGATGCCGCCCTTGGTCTCGACGCGAATCTGCTTCTTGGCCGTCAGCCGCTTGTCCAGCACGAAACGGGCGAAGCAGCGCGCGCCATTGCCGCACTGCTCGACCTCGGAGCCGTCGGAATTGAAAATCCGGTAGCGAAAATCCACGTCCGGATTGTTCGGCGCCTCCACCAGCAGCAGCTGATCGAAACCGATACCCGTGTGGCGATCGCCCCATTGCTTGGCGTGCTTGGGCAAAATGTGGGCGTGTTGGCTCACAAGGTCCAGCACCATGAAGTCATTGCCCAGGCCATGCATCTTGGTAAAACGCAGCAGCATGGGATTACTCCGGCAGAAGGCTTTCGCCGGCAAACAGCTCAGTCACGGTTTCACGGCGACGCACTTCGAAGGCTTGCTCGCCATCCACAAGCACCTCGGCCGTACGTCCGCGGGTGTTGTAGTTGGAGCTCATCACGAAGCCATAGGCGCCCGCCGAATGCACCGCCAGCAGATCGCCTTCAGCCAGCGCGAGTTCACGCTCCTTGGCCAGGAAATCCCCGGTTTCGCAAATCGGGCCGACGATGTCGTAGGTGCGTTTGGCGCCGTCGCGGGGTTTGACGGCCGTCACGTCCATCCAGGCCTGATACAGCGCTGGACGAATCAGGTCGTTCATGGCGGCGTCGACGATGGCGAAGTCTTTGTGCTCGGTGTGCTTGAGGTACTCGACGCGGGTCAGCAGCACGCCGGCATTGGCGACGATGAAGCGGCCGGGCTCGAACATCAGCGCCAGATCGCGGCCATCAAGGCGTTCACGCACGGCCTTGATGTAATCGCCCGCGAGGGGCGGCTCTTCGTCGCGATAACGCACGCCCAGACCGCCGCCCAGATCGATATGCTTCAGCAGAATGCCGCAATCGCCCAGTCGGTCGACAAGATCGAGCAGGCGATCCAGCGCATCCACGAAAGGCGAAAGGGTGGTCAGTTGAGAGCCGATGTGGCAGTCGACGCCGATGACGTCGAGATTCGGCAGCTGCGCGGCGCGGATGTAAACGTCTTCGGCGTCCGCGATGGCGATGCCAAATTTGTTTTCCTTGAGGCCGGTGGAGATATAAGGGTGGGTGCCGGCGTCGACATCCGGGTTGACGCGCAACGAAACCGGAGCACGCACGCCCATTTCGGCGGCGACGACTTGCAGTCGTTCAAGCTCGTCGGTGGACTCGACGTTGAAGCAATGCACGCCGACTTCCAGCGCTCGGCGCATGTCATCGCGGGTCTTGCCGACGCCGGAGAAAACGATTTTGTCAGCCTGACCGCCTGCCGCCAGCACGCGCTCCAGCTCGCCACGGGACACGATGTCAAAACCGGCGCCCAGACGCGCGAGGACATTGAGAACGCCCAGGTTCGAGTTGGCTTTGACCGCAAAGCAGACCAGATGCGGCATGCCGCTCAAGGCGTCGGCGTAGGCGCGGTACTGCGCCTCGATGTGCGCGCGGGAATAGACGTATGTCGGCGTGCCGAAGCGTTCGGCGATGGCAGACAACGCCACTCCTTCCGCGAACAGCTCGCCGTCGCGGTAGTTGAAGGCGTCCATGACTGATTCCTAGTAGGTCGAAGTCTGATGCTTGTGCGAGTGCGATTTGGTCTGGCTGGTGCCGTCGGCGGACGAATCGTCGTCGGGCAGATACAGTGGACCTTTCTGACCGCAGGCAGAGACCAGACACGCAACTGCAAGCAGCGCGGCCAGGGAGGAAATCAGGCGCTTCATGGCGAAATCCTTTGTATAAGCATTAATTGCGCCCGAGTATACCGACCACCCGACAGATTGCCTATGCGCTGGAGTTCCCGTCCGGCGGGGGTTTGACGCCGCCGCGCAATTAGACTGCGCAGCACGTGCGGATTTCTGACGCGGTCTGTGGTGCAGGGTGATGCTCGATGCCTTCCCGACCAAAGCCGGTCCCACATTTGCACTTGGGCGGGTAGGCTTTGCATTTGCCGTGGAGCGACCGTATCGTGCGTCGCTGCGCCGTCCGCTGACACTTTTGAGGTTCATGCAATGAGTTTGACCGAAGCCCGTTTTCACGATCTGGTCGATGCCACCCAGGAAAAGCTCCAGGATATCTTCGACGAGAGCGGTCTGGATCTGGACCTTGAGGAGTCGGCCGGTGTGCTGACCGTGAAATTCGAAAACGGCTCGCAGTTCATTTTCAGCCGTCAGGAGCCTTTGCGTCAGCTGTGGCTGGCGGCTGCGTCGGGTGGTTTTCACTTTGATTACGACGAAGAAGCGAAGCACTGGATCTGCGACAAGAGCGAAGAGCTGTTGAGCGAAATGCTCTATCGTCTGGCGAAGGAGCAGGCGGGCGAAGAAATCGACTTCGACGCCCTCGACGGCAGCGATGGCAACCGCCAGTGACCGTTAGCGCAACCCCGGTCAAGCCGCCAAAGCCGCTGTTCAGCAACGTCAGCCCGGCTGTGCCGTCGCCCTGCATCAGCATCTGCCGGCTCGACGAAGACAAAGTCTGCACGGGCTGCCAGCGCCACGTCGAGGACATCCGCGAGTGGCGGGCGGCGACCGATGAGCGCCGACGGGAGATCGTGCGGCAGGCAGATTTGCGTCGCAGTGCGACTTCCGATCACGTGTAGGTCATGCCTCGTCCATCGCGGCATTCAGTGACTGTTCCAGCTGGGCTTTGTAGCGCAGGAACAGAATAGTCTGCCCGCGCGTGTCCCCCAGTATCCCGGACAGGTCCAGGTCGGTGATGTAGCAGCGATAACGTTGCGTCTCGCGGCGCTGGTCGAGGATCCGCCGCGCCACGACGCTGAACAACTGATCGCCAAACTCCAGCTCGGAAAACTCCATCCCGTCGCAATACAGCGTCACGCTGACCTGGCCGGGGGATGCTTCCTCGATAATCGCCTGCACGTCAAAGAACGATTTGTCGATGAGCATGGCCGGGCTCGGCCGATGCTCAACGCGGCGGGCCCGCCCTGAGCCATCGGGGGTTATGCGGTAATACAAAGCCTCCAGCGACGTTGATTCCAACGGGTTATCCAGCGGCAGCAACGTCACGCGCCGGTACGTCAACGATTGAAAAAAGCGCTGCAGCGGAACCAGCAGGCTGGGCTCACTGTGATAAGGCACCTGCTGATGCCATAACGCATTGCGCTCATCGAGCACGTACAGGTCGGCATTGGGTTCGTTGATCCGGTAAAACACCTGAATGCATTCGGGCTGACCGTACGGGATGAACAGCGACAGGTCCGAGTCGTCCAGTGCCTGCGGGTCCAGATGAAGCGGGCTGTAGGCGGAAAGCTCTTCTCCGAGATAGCTGAAGAGCGCCGGCACGTGTTCGAGCGTGACGTGGCTGACCTGGCCGGGGATCATTTCCAGAACGTGGTAACGCTGCTCGACCTGAATGAGATAGCGATGATTCAGGCGCCGGTCCAGCAGCAGTTGCGCAGTGCCGATGAGCTCCTCCACGCGCTGAGCGATGGCCTGCGCACGGTTGTGGCAAAAACAACGCACGCGGATGACGGGCCTGGCGGACTTTTCCGGTAGGCCGTTGAGCAATTCTGTCAGGCAGTCCAGCAGCGCTTGGGCGCCGTCGAAGCGATTGACCAGCACCTCGTTCCAGCTGTTGAGGGTGATCTGGTCGAAGGTCAGCACCAGATTTTCACGGACGCCGGCGTAGCTCAGCGAGTCGGTTCGCTCGGTCGTCATCAGGATGTTCAGGTCTTTATGGTGCCGGAGCGGATCGACGCCGACGTTGACCAACAGCAGAATCTCGCGGGGCACGCTCGGGCTTAGAAGTACGTCTTCATCGACCATGGCCAGCGGCAGCGCGATGCTCTGCTGCAACGCGCCTTGTAGATTAAACAGTTCAAATTCGGTCAGATCGCTGATGCCAGGGTGGAGCGCCAGGCGCGTGCTGCTGTCGATGACGTTGTTGCGATGGCACCACGTGAGCAGTTCCAGCAACTCGCGGCTGCGCTTGATCGGCGCAAACGTCTCCAGCTCGTGGGCACTCAGGCTGCCGTTGTAGAGGCACCACTGATACCTGCCGGGCTCGCGCTTGTTCGGCAGTTGCGCCAGCGTCAGCGTGTCCTCGGCCAGATCCGGCGCAATGCCCGGGTTGAGAAATTCCACTTTGCCGGCTTTGCGTTCGAAGGCTGCATACAGACGACGCCCGAGCACATTCATGTCGCGCTTGGTGATCGAATTGACCGCTTTTTGCGCGCGAGCGAACTGGGTCAGGAAGCGATAACTGTAGTTGAGCTCGCCGACCAGTGCGCGGCGTTCGCTGGCGACTTGACGCACTTTCCATTGGCTGCGGCTGTCGAGCAACGCCAGCTGACGCTCGTCCCAGTTCCACTCATTGACCAGCCGCTCCAGCAGCAGCCGTTGCCAGCCGTTACTGCGGTGACGGGTGGAGCCGGTGAGTTTCTTGTTCACCTTCAGGTACAAACTGCGGCGTACCAGTTCCAGTCGCTCGGGTTCACCCCGCGCCAACAGGTATTCCTCGATGCGCCGGTACACCATCACGTACGGGTCCAGCTCATCAAGGTCGGCGCGGTTGGCGAACACGGCCTTTTTGAAGCGCATGCTCAAGCACTGCACATGGGGGTGCTCGCTGGCATAAACCTCGGTCAACAGCAGCTTGAGCACCGATTTGTAAGGCGATTCGATGCCTTTGAACAGCTGCCAGAGCCCGGCGCCGATGAATTCCCCCGGCGGGATATGCGACATGTTGCCGAGGTCCAGCACCTCGTCGGCGCGAATAAAGCGTTTCGACAGCAGGGTGTGGGTGTATTCGGCGTAGCGCGCTTCTTCATAGACCGGTACCAGCCACCACATCGGGGTGCGCCCGGCGAGCCAGATGGCGGTGCGATAAAACTCGTCCAGCAGCAAATAGTGCTGGGTTGTGCCGCAGTCCTCGCCACTCAGCTGCGCGTCACGTTCGCCGACGACAAAACGCTCAGGATCAACGAGAAAGAAGTGTGCCTCGGCGCCCATGCTGGCTGCCCAGCTTTCGAGGGACTGGCACTTCCTGCGCAACTCCTGGATTTCGTCGGCCGACAGCAGCGGGTCGTGGCAGATCCACACGTCCATGTCGCTCTGGTCGGCCTGGGCGAGGGTGCCAAGGCTGCCCATCAGGAAGATGCCGTGAATCGGCTGTGGCGGATTCACCCGCCGTGGTTTGTATGAAAACGACCGGGTCAGGCGTTGCGCTTCAGCGAGGGCCTGGGCGTCTGGCTCGTAATGGGACACGCCAGCGGGGGTCGAGCCCGACACATAGCCTGGCAGCAGCGGATGATTGACGTGGAAAAACAGCGGAAGCAGCGTGAGCACGCTTTGCTGACGGGTCGACAGGCCTTCGTACGCACGCGCCAAGCGACTCTGACTCAGGGCCAGAAAGCGGCTGCGCAACTGAGCGAGGACCTTGCGATCAATGCCCTCATCCAGATCCGGGCGAATTTCGGAACTACGCGTCATCGCGACTCGAAGCCGGCGGGCGGCACTGCATGAGGTGAGGGTATAGCGATAATAAAGACAGCTGGACGTCAGGCCAGTACGGCTCGATCACGGGTCTTTTTTATGGCGCCATTATTTTATCGGCGCAGCATCGTCGAAATGGAGGATTCGCGAAACCTTTATTTTATGCGTCCAGGCAAAGGTTTCGCGAGGGACGAAATCAGGCAGCTTCCTGGCTGGTAGCAAGAATAATCAGCAGCGATTGAGCGTGGTCAGCGGCATCCAGCCCCAGGCTGGTCAAATAGCCTCCGTCGTGTTGCGTGGTGAGGCCTTTGTCGAAAAGTCGTTGGGCAGCCGCGATGGCCGTGGGGGCCGCAGAGTGGTGGTGGACCTTCAGTCCCTCTTTGGTATTGCTCAGATTGAACAGCGACAGGATTTCCAGCTCGGCAACCAATTCAGGGGTAAACGACATGGGTGCTCCAGACTTTTTCCAGTGGATACACCGCGATCAGAATCGCAGGCGTGACGGCCCCGTCGCTATACGGCAGCGAGGCTGTTGGAGTGTAGTCAGGTCTGGGGATTTTGCAGGAAGTATCTGGCCGGTCGTCAGGTCAGTTGAGCGACCGGCATGTGTGGCGGGTTTACTCGTCTTCCGCCAGTCGCACGCCCGGTGGCATGTCGGGCAGTGCACGCAGGGCCGCTTCGTACCAGACGGTATTGAACGGGCGATCTTCGGCCAGGATCCCGTCGATCTCCAGCGCCAGAATGTGGGCCATCATCTGCAGAATCTCTTCACGCTCGATGCCCACCAGGGTCAGCTTGTTGTAAGTGGCTTTGGCCGCTGGCGGGTTGTCGCTTTCGATCTGATTTTCGATGGCTTCAATCAGCGTGGCTTCGGCAAACTCTTCGTCGTCGTTCTCGATGTTGTCGCTCATGTCGTTCTCGATGTCTTGCCAATTGATTGGAATCGCCCGTAACGGGCGACCCCTCTGATGCGTTTAGCGGGTGGCGAGCAAATGCTGTCCACGCACAACCGCGGCCTTGACCTGCTCCGGCGCCGTGCCGCCGATGTGATTACGCGCGTTGACCGAACCTTCGAGCGTCAGCACCTCGAAGACATCCTGTTCGATCTGATCACTGAACTGACGCAGCTCGTCCAGCGTCATCTCGGCCAAGTCCTTGCCGGTCTCAACGCCATGCTTCACCGCGTGACCGACGATCTCGTGGCAATCACGGAATGGCAGGCCACGACGCACCAGGTAATCGGCAAGGTCGGTCGCGGTAGAGAAGCCGCGCAGCGCGGCTTCGCGCATGATGGCGTGCTTGGGCTTGATCGCCGGGATCATGTCAGCGAAGGCACGCAGCGAATCGCGCAGGGTGTCGGCGGCGTCGAACAGCGGTTCCTTGTCTTCCTGATTGTCCTTGTTGTAGGCCAGCGGCTGGCCTTTCATCAAGGTCAGCAGGCCCATCAAGGCGCCGAACACGCGGCCGCTTTTGCCACGGACCAGCTCAGGGACATCAGGATTTTTCTTTTGCGGCATGATCGAACTGCCGGTGCAGAAGCGATCAGGCAGGTCAATGAACTGGAATTGCGCGCTGGTCCATAGCACCAGCTCTTCGGAGAAACGCGACAGGTGCATCATCGCGATGCTCGCGGCGGAGCAGAATTCGATGGCGAAGTCGCGATCGGAGACGCTGTCCAGCGAGTTGCCGCCGACGGCTTCGAAGCCCAGCAGTTGGCAGGTCAGCTCGCGGTCGATCGGGTAGGTGGTCCCGGCCAGCGCGGCGCTGCCCAAGGGCATGCGATTGGTGCGCTTGCGGCAATCGACCAGACGCTCGTAATCGCGGCTGAGCATTTCGAACCACGCCAGCATGTGGTGGCCGAAGGTCACAGGCTGCGCGGTCTGCAGGTGAGTGAAGCCCGGCATGATGGTGTCGGCTTCGCGCTCGGCCAGCCCTAGCAGGCCTTCTTGCAGGCGAGTGATCTCAGCCAGAATCAGGTCGATCTCATCACGCAGCCACAGGCGGATGTCGGTGGCGACCTGATCGTTGCGGCTACGACCGGTGTGCAGCTTTTTACCGGTGACGCCGATGCGATCGGTCAGGCGCGCTTCGATGTTCATGTGCACGTCTTCGAGGTCCACGCGCCAGTCGAACGTGCCGGCCTCGATCTCGCCCTGAATGCTCTTCAGCCCGTCGATGATGGTGTCGCGCTCGGCGTCGGTCAGCACGCCGACCTTGGCCAGCATCGTGGCGTGGGCGACGGAGCCCATGATGTCGTGGCGATAAAGGCGCTGATCGAAGGTGACGGAGGCGGTGAAGCGTGCGACGAAGGCGTCGACGGGTTCACTGAAGCGGCCGCCCCAGGACTGGTTGGTCTTGTCGGTGCTCATGATTCGCTCGCTGCTTTGCTGGTGGCTGAAACTGATGAAAAACCGGCGCCGGCCGATTCTAAAGACGCGGGCGATGATAACAGCATTGCCGTTTATTTATCCCCGGCGGCTTGCCTGCACCGGTATGAGCGAAGAGACTGGCGGCCATGCAAAACGAGCGCAAACACCCGGGGCAGAGCAGTGCGCCCGGCAAAGAGTTTTTCCTCCCGGAACTGTGTCTGCCCCAGGCGCTGCTGATGCTGGTCGTGCTGGCGGAGTTGCTGGTCTTCGTGCTCGTGCTCATCGAACCCATGCAGCCGGATTTCGACTGGGTGCGGTTGGCGCTGATTTCTCTTTTCGTGCAGTGGATCGTGCTGTTGTCCGCTGCGCTGCTGTGTGGCTTGCGCCCCTGGCTGGCACGGCTGCGTGCCGGGGTGGCCGGCTGCATCGGTTGTCTGCTGGTGGTGGCGGTGACGCTGATGTGCACCGCCGTGACGGACTACTACCAGGTGAATCCCCCGACCTCGTTCGATGGCGTCGTCGAGCGATACCTGCGCTATGCCTTGATCGCCTTGATCATGTCCGCACTGATGCTGC
Organism: Pseudomonas sp. GW821-FHT02H06; assembly: GCF_059421525.1. Lineage (NCBI taxonomy): Bacteria > Pseudomonadati > Pseudomonadota > Gammaproteobacteria > Pseudomonadales > Pseudomonadaceae > Pseudomonas > Pseudomonas sp. GW821-FHT02H06. The sequence continues at coordinate 190,925 of NZ_JBWKVD010000003.1, read as the reverse complement.
GCTACTTTTACCTGCAGAGTCAGTGGCGCAAGCAGCAGCAGGCCGAACTCCAGGCCAGGATCGAGTCCTTGCAGGCACGTATCCGCCCGCATTTTCTGTTCAACACGCTCAACAGCATTGCCAGTCTGGTCACCAGCGATCCGGTCAAGGCGGAGCAGGCAGTGCTTGATCTGTCCGACCTGTTCCGGGCCAGTCTGGGCAAGCCCGGCAGCCTGACGACATGGCGTGAAGAACTTGATTTGGCGAAACGCTATTTATCGATTGAGCAATATCGACTTGGCGAGCGTCTACAGTTGGACTGGGCCGTTAGTGCAATTCCCGACGACTTGCCAATTCCCCAGCTAACCTTGCAGCCATTATTGGAAAACGCGTTGATTTACGGCATCGCGCCCCGTGTTGAAGGCGGCGTGGTCAGAGTTGAGGCGGACTACGAACGGGGAGTATTTATATTGCGCGTCAGTAATCCTTACGATGAGGTCGTCTTACAGCAAAATCCAGGCGGCACTCAGCAGGCCTTGGCAAACATCGGCGCTCGACTCACGGCACTTTTCGGCCCTCTCGCCAGTCTGAGCGTGGAGCGCCGAGACGGTCGTCACTTCACCTGTCTACGCTATCCTTGTGCGAGACTCACGCAGGAAGCCAGAGCAATATGAATGTCCTGATCGTTGATGACGAACCCCTAGCCCGAGACCGCCTGAGCCGTATGGTAAGTGAGCTCGAGGGTTACAAGGTTCTTGAACCCAGCGCCACCAATGGCGAAGAAGCATTGCAGCTGATTGAAAATTTGAAACCCGACGTGGTGTTGCTGGATATCCGCATGCCGGGCCTGGATGGACTTCAGGTCGCGGCTAAATTGTGCGAGCGCGACACCCCGCCTGCCGTCGTGTTTTGCACGGCCCACGATGAATTTGCGCTGGAGGCCTTTCAGGTCAGCGCCGTGGGTTATCTGGTCAAACCGGTTCGTCCCGAGCACCTGCTTGAGGCGTTGCGCAAGGCCGAGCGGCCGAATCGCGTGCAACTGGCGGCGATGACCCGACCTGCTGCCGAAAGCGGCACCGGCCCGCGCAGCCACATCAGCGCGCGTACCCGAAAGGGCATTGAGCTGATTCCGCTGGCTGAGGTGATCTATTTCATCGCCGATCACAAGTACGTGACCCTGCGCCATGAAGGCGGCGAAGTGCTGCTGGATGAACCGCTTAAAGCCCTGGAAGACGAATTCGGCGACCGCTTCGTGCGTATTCACCGCAACGCGCTGGTCGCCCGGGAACGTATCGAACGCCTGCAACGCACGCCGCTGGGCCATTTCCAGTTGTTCCTCAAGGGGCTCAACGGTGATGCGCTGATCGTCAGCCGCCGGCACGTTGCCGGTGTGCGCAAGATGATGCAGCAGTTGTAAGCGAGTGCCGCGAGGGCCATGCCGTGCGATGCGGGCGACACGCCGTCGCATGGCGTGCGCAGGTTGATTGAGATCATGATGCGCAACGATTGAATACAGTCATTCGGCCCGATCCGGCCGAGCTGTTATTATTCGCCGCATTCACTCAGTACGGACCGGTTCATGTCTTCTCGCGAAATCCGCATCGCCACCCGCAAAAGCGCCCTGGCCCTCTGGCAAGCCGAGTACGTCAAGGCGCGTCTGGAGCAGGCGCATCCCGGTCTGATCGTGACGCTGGTGCCAATGGTCAGTCGCGGCGACAAGCTGCTGGATTCACCGCTGTCGAAAATCGGTGGCAAGGGTCTGTTCGTCAAGGAGCTGGAAACAGCCCTGATGGAGCACACCGCCGACATCGCCGTCCACTCGATGAAAGACGTGCCGATGGACTTCCCTCAGGGGCTTGGCCTGTTCTGCATCTGCGAGCGCGAAGACCCGCGCGATGCCTTCGTGTCCAACACCTACGCCAGTCTCGATGAACTGCCCGCCGGCGCCGTGGTGGGAACGTCGAGCCTGCGTCGGCAGGCTCAGTTGCTGGCGCGCCGGCCTGATCTGCAAATCCGGTTTCTGCGTGGCAACGTCAATACGCGCCTCGCCAAGCTGGACGCCGGTGAGTACGACGCGATCATCCTTGCCGCGGCCGGCCTGATCCGTCTGGGTTTCGAAGACCGCATCACCGCCCCCATCAGCATCGACCATAGCTTGCCGGCTGGCGGGCAGGGCGCAGTGGGCATTGAATGCCGCAGCGTCGACATCGAACTTCATGCCTTGCTGGCACCGCTGCACCATGACGATACGGCCGTGCGGGTCACCGCTGAGCGCGCGCTCAACAAGCACCTCAATGGTGGGTGCCAGGTGCCGATTGCCTGCTACGCCGTGCTGGAAGGCGAACAACTGTGGTTGCGCGGTCTGGTAGGCGATCCTTCCGGCACAGTGCTGCTCCACGCCGAAGCGCGTGCGCCCCAAGTGGATGCTCAAACGCTGGGTGTACAAGTGGCCGAAGCGCTGCTGGCTCAAGGTGCGGCGAAGATTCTCAAAGCGGTGTACGGCGAGGCAGGCGACGAGTGAAGGCCTGGCGTTTGCTGCTCACGCGTCCTGCTGAAGAATCGCAGGCCCTTGCGCAGACCCTGGCTGAGGTTGGCGTGTACAGCGCCAGCCTGCCGTTGCTGGAGATCGAGCCATTGCCGGTTTCAGAAGCGAACCGTTCGATCATCTATGACCTTGCGGCGTACTGCGCCGTCATCGTCGTCAGCAAGCCGGCCGCGCGGCTGGGCCTGGCGATGCTCGATGAAGTCTGGCCGCAGCCGCCGATGCAGAAGTGGTTCACCGTTGGTGCTGCCACTGCGCAAATTCTCGATGACTACGGCCTGCCAGTTTTCTTCCCAGAGCACGGCGATGACAGCGAAGCATTGCTCGACCTGCCGCAGTTTCAACAAGCCCTCTCGGGCTATGACCCCAAAGTGCTGATCATGCGCGGCGAAGACGGCCGCGAGCTGCTCGCCGAGCGATTGCGCGAGCGCGGTGTGGTGGTGGATTACCTGCCGCTGTATCGTCGCCACCTGCCGCAATACCCGGCTTTCGCATTGCCCGATACGGTAAAAGCGGAACGCTTGAATGGGCTGGTGGTCAGCAGTGGACAGGGTTTCGAGCATCTGCGCAAGTTGGCGGGCGACGCCTGGCCTACGCTTGCGCAGATGCCTTTGTTTGTACCGAGCCCGCGGGTCGCCGAAATGGCGCGTGCTGCCGGAGCTCTTACCGTAGTGGACTGCCGTGGCGCCAGCGCCCCGGCCTTGCTGGCAGCATTGCGCGGATATACCGCGCCTGCCTCACAGGCGTAATGCTCGATCAGTCGGATTACGCGACGCCCAAAATGCAAAGGATGGACACGTGAGCGAAACAGTCTTGCCAAAAGATGACGTTGAACCGGTACTGGCCAAATCCGAGCCGCTGCCGGATCCAGCGTACAAAGAACCGTCGACTCGCCGGAGCAGCAACGGGCTCGCCATACTGGCCCTGTTGCTGGGCGCTGCGGGCGTTGCCGTTGGCGGCTGGAGCGTTTGGCAACTGCGCGCCATGCAGGCTGGTCATCAGGAGCAGTCGGGCCAGTTGCAGGACATCGGTTCCCAGACCCAGGCCCTCAAGCAGAGCGAGCAGCAGATCGCCGCGCGTCTGGCGCAATTGCCTCCGGCCCAGGAGCTTGAAGATCGCCGCCGCCTCGTCACGCAGTTGCAGGGTGATCAGCAGCGCCTGAGCCAGCGTGTAGAAACCGTGCTCGGCGCCAGCCGCAAGGATTGGCGTCTCGCCGAAGCGGAGCATTTGCTGCGCCTGGCGAGCCTGAGGCTGTCTGCGCTGCAAGACATCAATAGCGCTGCAGCGCTGGTGCAGGGCGCCGACGAGATCCTGCGCGAGCAGGACGATCCCGGCGCATTTGCAGCCCGTGAGCAATTGGCCAAGAGCCTGACTGCGCTGCGCAGCGTCGATCAACCGGATCGCACGGGTCTGTTTCTGCAACTGGCAGCTGTGCGTGATCAAGTCGCGCAATTGAACGAGCTGGCGCCGGAATACCAAGACAAGGTCGACTCGCTGTTCGGTTTGACCGATGGCAGCGAGGACAGCTACTGGGCCAAGTGGTGGGACAAGATCTCCCAGTTCGTGCGAATCGACTTCCATGCAGATAAGAATATTCGTCCATTGCTGGCTGGCCAGAGCCTGACCCAGGTTCGTCTGGCGCTGAGCTTGGCGATCGAGCAGGCGCAATGGGCAGCGCTCAACGGCCAGGCCCCGGTCTACGAAAAAGCCATGGCTGAGGCGCGCAGCGTCCTGGACGACAATTTCAATCGCGATAACCAGCAGAGCAAAGCCCTCGGCCAGCGTCTGGATGAGTTGGGCAAACAGCCGGTTTCCGTGGCGACCCCTGACCTGACACAAAGCTTGGCGGCGGTTCAGGCGTATCTCGAGCAGCGTCATACGCCTGTTGGCGGTGCGCTGGAGAAGCGCACTGACGAGGCCCAGCCTGGGAAACAGCCATGAAGCGCGCTTACGTCGTCCTCTTTGTGCTTGTGGTGGCCGCGGCGCTGATCGGTGTCGCGATCTCTCGCCATGCGGGTTACGTGCTGATCTCCTACGACACTTTCCGCTACGAATCGAGCATCTGGGCAGCACTGGCGATACTGGTCGCCGTCCTGTTTATTCTTTGGCTGGTGCGGGTGCTGATCTCATTGCTGACGACCTCCGGCGGGGTGGTCAATCCCTGGTCGCGTCGCAACCGAAGCCGTCGTGTGCAAAACGCGATCGAGCAGGGCCAGTTTGACCTCGCCGAAGGGCGCTGGGCCAGCGCGCAACGCAACTTGCATCGCGCTGCCGAGGCGGAACGTCAGCCACTGCTTTACTACCTCGGCGCGGCCCGGGCCGCGAACGAGCAGGGCCGTTATGAGGAAAGCGACAATCTCCTCGAGCGCGCGCTGGAGCGTCAGCCTTACGCCGAACTGGCCATTGCGCTGAGCCACGCTCAGTTGCAGGTGGACCGCAGCGATCTCGACGGCGCGCTGGTGACCCTGCAGGCCATGCAGGAACGCCATCCGCATAACCCGCAGGTGTTGCGCCAGTTGCAGCGCCTGTACCGCGAGCGCGGCGAGTGGGCGGAGTTGATTCGCTTGATGCCTGAGCTGCGCAAGGACAAAGTGCTCCCGGCGCAAGAGCTGGCTGAGCTTGAGAGCCGCGCGTGGGGCGAGAATCTCTCGTTGGCCGCCCATCGTGAATCCGACAGCGATACCGTAGCCACGGGCCTCCCGTCGCTGGAGAACGCCTGGCAGCAATTGACCTCGGCCCAGCGCCAGGAGCCTGCGCTGGTACTGGCGTACGCCGAACAGCTGCGACGTCTGGGCGCCGATGTGCAGGCCGAAGAGGTTTTGCGCACCGCCATGAAGCGCGATTACAACACCCACCTTGCGCGTTTGTATGGACTGGTGCGCGGCGCTGATCCTGCCAAACAGCTGCAGACCGCCGAAGGTTGGCTGAAAAATCATACCGATGATCCAGGCTTGCTGTTGACCCTGGGCCGTCTGTGTCTGCAGAGCAGCCTGTGGGGTAAAGCGCGTGATTATCTTGAGTCGAGCTTGAGGTTGCAGCGCAACCCGGAAGCGTGTGCCGAACTGGCTCGCTTGCTCGCGCAGCTGGGCGAAACTGATCGCAGCAATCAGCTGTTTCAGGAAGGCCTGGGCCTGCTGGATGAGCGTTTGCTTGCACGTCCGTTGCCAGCGCTGACACGCGTTTAGACTGGGGCAAGGCGTCAACTCGAAGAGGCCCGATTGCGGGCCTTTTCAGTGTCTGCTTCCCCGATTCGTGTAGGACCTTTCCGTGCTTGGTGTGGCTTGTTGAGAAGATCTTCAAGCTACCGGTACAACGTCTTAAACACGGCGTCGGGATTTACCTACAGCAACAAAGAAATATCCTCCGTTGGGTGCCTTGAAAGCGACTCGCGCTTTCCTCTACCGTAGCCGCCTTCGTCTTTTGTTACGGATCTTCCATGCAGCTGGCTCGTACGCGCTCCTTGTTCTCTCTGGCGTTTGTGGCCTGCGCATCGATTGTGGGAGCGACGGTTTATCTCGGCCCTGTGGTTGATGCGGCGCCATGTCCGATGTGTCTGCTTCAGCGTGTGCTCATGGCGTTATCGGCGGGTGTTTGCCTGCTCGCCGCGCTGCACGCGCCTGGCAAATCCGGCTGGCGTGTCTACGCAGGCTTTCTTTTACTGTTTTCCGCTTTGGGGGCGAGCGTCGCGGCACGTCAGGTCTGGTTGCAGGCTTCGCCGCCCGAGAACATGGCGGCGTGCATTGAAAATCTTCACTACCTGTTGGAAACGCAAACCTACGTGAAGGTCATGCTGATGGTGTTGGCGGGAAGTGCGGGGTGCTCCGAGATCAACTGGTCGCTGTTCGGCATCAGCTTGCCGGAGTGGAGCCTGCTGGCATTTTCGGGGCTTTGCCTGTTCGCGCTGTACTACCTCTTTATCGAGTTTCGGCGATTCAGATCAATAGATGTAGGGCCTTCGGATTAAACACTTGTATGAACTTTGTGTCCTGCGTACCTTGATGGGCTAGTCATGCGGGCATAATCTGGGCCGCACGCATCATCGGATCAATGCTACTGTCGACGCTTGTCCAGGCCGGTACCGACCAATCTCGGACCGAACCGGAATGCGCTTGAAGCAGCATGCCCTGAAGGGAAGAGAGAACATCATGCTGGAAAGTTGTCAGAACGCTCAGGAACGCTGGGGTGGGGTTCACAAGCTGATTGACCGCTGGTTGCTGGAGCGCAACGAGCTGATCAAGGCTTACGATGCCATCGGTGCAGAGCCGGGAGCGTTCTCTGAAAAGCGCGTGCCCCTGCAGGACTTCTGCGGCACGCTGGTCGATTACGTTTCGGCCGGTCATTTCGAAATCTACGAGCAACTCACCAGCGAGGCCAAGGCATTCAACGATCAGCGTGGCCTCGAGCTGGCTGACACGATCTATCCTCGAATCGACGTCATCACTGAGAAGCTGCTGGCCTTCAACGATCTCTGCGACGAAGGCAAATGCGTCACCGAGACATTCAAGGAATTGGGCGGCCTGCTGCACGAGCGCTTTGAACTGGAAGACTGCCTGATCGAAGTGCTGCATAACGCGCACAAGGAACAGATTGAGGCAGAGGTCTGAGCAGACCGCTGATGAAAAAAAGGGTGCCTTGGGCACCCTTTTTTATGGTCTGTCTTTAGGGCTGCCGCCGACGAGCCGGAGCCACTGCCAGCGTTACTGCGACACCCCGAGCAGCTCGATTTCGAACACCAGCGGCGTGTAGGGATCGATCAGATCGCCTGCGCCTTCTGCGCCGTACGCTTGGGCCGAGGGGATGACCAGCCGCCATTTGGCACCCACCGGCATGTCGGCGAGGGCTGTGGTCCAGCCAGCGATGACGCTGTCCAGGCGGAACCATTGTGGCTGCTGGCTCTGATCGAAGATCGTGCCATCAGGAAGACGGCCTACATACTTCACCTGCACACGGCCATTGATGTCGGGTTTGGCACCGTTGCCCGGTGTCAGCTCGGTCATCAGGATGCCGTCCGCGAGCTGGCGAACGCCCGGTTTGGCCTTCTCGGCGTCCATGAACTTGCGCTCATCCTTCAACGCCGCTTCAGTCTGCGGTTCGGTCTGGCCGGAGTTTTCAGCCTGGGCAAGGGCGGCGTCGTGGTCGCTGAGGATCTGCTCCATGCGTTCCTGTTTGATCGCCAGCGGCTTGCCTTGATACGCCGACTGCAGACCTTCAAGCAGCGCGGGCAACTGCAGGTCGGGTGCTTCCTGACGCAGGCGCTCACCCAGGCTCGCACCGAGGCTATAGGAAAGATCGTGGGTGTTGTCGGACGCCGGAGCATCGGTCGCGTGAGCAAGGGGTACCAAGAGGAACAACGACATAAACAGGTAGCGCGACATGAATGCTCTCCGGCCTGGGAAGTGAGCGATTATGCCAGCGCTGAGGCCCGAGCGTGACGGGTATTGCCGCGTTTTTCGGCGTCCTGCAACAGAGCGGGGGTTGTAGTGTCAAGATGCCCTAGCGGCGGTGCGGGCGGAGGTCTAGTATGGCCGCACTCAAATCAGCCAGGAGGTAAGTCATGTCGGCCACCAAGAAGCCAGTAAACACTCCGTTGCATTTGCTCCAACAGCTCTCGAGCAGCCTGCTCGAACATCTCGAAGACGCTTGCTCTCAAGCATTGGCTGACGCTGAAAAACTGCTCGCCAAACTCGAGAAACAACGTGGCAAGGCGCAGGAAAAGCTGCACAAGTCGCGCACCAAATTGCACGACGCTGCTGCCGCCGGTAAAGCCAAGGCGCAAGGCAAGGCCAAAGACAGCGTGTCCGAGCTCGAGTCGTTGCTCGACGCGTTGAAAGATCGTCAGACCGAAACCCGCAGCTATATCCTCAACCTCAAGCGTGATGCTCAGGAAAGCCTGAAGCTGGCCCAAGGCATTGGCCGCGTGAAGGAAGCCGTTGGCAAAGCGCTGAACGATCGCGCTGCAAACGCCCCGGTGCAAGCGGCTGCCAAGCCTGCCGCCAAGCCTGTTCCTGCAAAAACACCTGCAAAACCTGCTGCTAAAGCGGCCCCGGCCAAGCCTGCCGCTAAAACTGCAGTCAAAGCCGTCGCTGAAAAAACCGTTGCCAAAGTGACTGCGAAAACCGTCGCCGCCAAGCCAGCTGCGAGCAAGGCGCCCGCTGCCAAGCCAGCTGTCAGCGCCGCAAGCAAGCCAGTCGCTAAAACTTCGACTGCCGCGAAGCCGGTCGCCAAGCCAGCCGCCAAGACTACCGCTGCCAAGCCGGCTGCCGTAAAGGCCGCTGCCAAACCTGCTCCGGCTGCTGCAAAGCCGGCCGCCAGTGCCGCTGCCAAGCCTGCTGCGAGCAAAGTAGCCGCCAAGCCTGCCGCGAAAGCGAGCCCGGTTGCCAAGCCAGCAGCGTCGAAACCTGCCGCTGCCAAGCCAGTCGCAGCGAAGGCTGCGGCAAAACCGGCCGTCAAGCCTGCTGTCTCCGCAACCGCCAAGCCAGCACCTGCTGCTCCGGCAGCGTCTCCTGCGCCAGCCGCCCCGGCCGCGCCAGCTGCTGATTCGACCTCGAACAGCGCGTCCTAAGCGATATCGGTCCCGGCGCGAAGCAGAATCTGCAACGCGTCGGGACTGGCTTGAGCAGCACCTCCCGCCAGCGCTCCCAGCCAAACACCCGTAGGTTGAGAATCTCGCTCAGGCCAGTCTTTGGTCAGCCGTTGCAGACGCACCAGCAGCTCACGCTCGGCATCGAGCTCCAGGGTTTTCAGTCTGTCGCGTAACGCCTTCAGCTCTTCGTCTTCAGCCGCGTCGGCCTTCCAGCGTGTCCGAACATCCCTCAATGGCCCCACCACCTTCTCGTGCCACGGGTCGGCCAATTGTCCGATTTCTCGCGCCCGCTCTGAGTCGAACTGCACACCACGCCGGTCCATCCAGACGCCGCACAGCAGCGCGCAGACATTGGCGCCACTGGCCTGCAGGGTGAGACATGCCTGCTCAACGCCTGGGCGAGCATAGAAATCGAGGGTGAAACTCCATAGGTCCGAAAGCATCGTCATCTACCTGTTTTGGGCGAAGCTGGTAGACTCCGCCGCCATTATGATCAGACTTCAAAGCCTTACCTTACAGCGTGGTCCGCAACGTCTGCTAGAAGACGCCGAGTTGACCCTGCACGCCGGCCAGAAAGCTGGCCTGATCGGCGCCAACGGCGCCGGTAAATCCAGCCTGTTCGCACTGTTGCGGGGTGAATTGACCCCCGACAACGGCGACTGTCTGCTGCCCGCCGATTGGCGCATCGCCCACATGCGTCAGGAGGTCGATACCCTCGATCGTGTGGCGGTGGATTATGTGCTCGACGGCGACCTGCGTCTGCGTCAGGTGCAGCATGACCTCGCGGCTGCCGAGGCCGCTCAGGACGGCGCCGCGCAAGCACGTCTGCATTCGGAGCTCGACAGTGCCGATGGCTACACGGCCGACGCGCGGGCGCGCAAGTTGCTGGCAGGTTTGGGTTTTACCAACGAGCAGATGGAGCGCCAGGTCAGCGATTTTTCCGGTGGCTGGCGGATGCGTCTCAACCTGGCGCAGGCTTTGATGTGTCCTTCGGACCTGTTGCTGCTCGATGAACCGACCAACCACCTGGATCTCGATGCCATTCTCTGGCTCGAAGACTGGCTCAAGAGCTACCAGGGCACGCTGCTGCTGATCTCCCACGACCGCGATTTTCTGGATGCGGTCGTCGATCATGTTGCCCACGTCGAGCAGAAAAAGATCACGCTTTATCGCGGCGGTTACAGCGCGTTCGAGCGCGCCCGTGCCGAACGTCTGGCCCAGCAACAACAGGCCTACGACAAGCAACAGGCCCAGCGCGCGCACATGGAGAAATTCATCACGCGCTTCAAGGCCCAGGCTACCAAGGCCAAGCAGGCCCAGAGCCGGATCAAGGCGCTTGAGCGAATGGAAGAGCTGTCGGCGGCCCACGTCGATTCTCCGTTCGACTTCACCTTCCGCGAATCGACCAAGATCTCCAGCCCGCTGATGGATCTGTCTGACGCGCGACTGGGCTACGGCGACAAAGCCATCCTGCAGAAGGTCAAACTGCAACTGACGCCGGGCGCACGCATCGGCTTGCTGGGCCCGAACGGGGCCGGTAAATCCACGCTGATCAAAAACCTCGCAGGCGAACTTGAGCCATTGAGCGGGCGCATGGTGCGTGGCGAAAACACGGTGGTCGGCTATTTCGCCCAGCATCAGCTTGACTCGCTGGACGCCAAGGCCAGTCCACTGCTGCACCTGCAACGCATTGCGCCCACCGAACGCGAGCAGGCGCTGCGGGATTTCCTCGGCGGTTTCGACTTCCGTGGTGCGCGCCTCGACGAGCCGGTGCTGAATTTCTCCGGCGGCGAAAAAGCGCGGCTGGCATTGGCCCTGATTGCCTGGGACAAACCCAACCTGCTGCTGCTCGACGAACCGACCAACCACCTGGATCTGGAAATGCGCCTGGCCCTGACCATGGCGCTTCAGGAGTTCAGTGGCGCGGTGCTGGTGGTGTCTCACGACCGGCATTTGCTCAAGAGCACGACGGACAACTTCCTCCTCGTCGCCGATGGCCTGGTTCAGGAGTTCGATGGCGACCTGGATGACTATGCCCGTTGGCTGGTGGACTATCGCCTGCGCAATGCACCGGCCAGCAATACGCCGGTCAATGTCGACAAGACTGACAAGAAAGCCCAGCGACAGCAGGCCGCCGCATTGCGCCAGCAACTCGCGCCGCACAAGCGCGAAGCCGACAAGCTCGAGAAAGACCTCGGCACGCTGCACGAAAAGCTGGCGAAGATCGAAGCGGCCCTGGGCGACAGCGGTATCTACGAAGCGGCCAACAAAGACAAATTGCGCGACCTGCTGGCCGATCAGGCCAAGCTGAAATCCCTTGAGTCCGAGCTTGAAGAAGCGTGGATGGAAGCACTGGAATTGCTGGAGTCGATGCAGGCCGAGCTGGAAGCGTTGTCCTGATGGCGTCACCTGCGTTGGCCGTATAACGCAGGCGACCGGAACAGCTGTCTGGCAAGTCGCCGCAACAGTCAGAAATGACTGGCGTTTAAAGGCCTGGAAACACTAGCTTAGGCGCAGGTATTCGTTGGCTGAGGTGTGTGATGTCGCTCGAAACATGGTTGGGGTTCTTCGCCGCTTGCTGGGTTATCAGCCTGTCTCCTGGCGCGGGCGCTATTGCCTCGATGTCCAGCGGACTGCAATACGGCTTCTGGCGTGGATACTGGAACGCGCTCGGCCTGCAGATCGCCCTTGTCGTGCAGATTGCCGTGGTCGCCGTAGGGCTTGGCGCGGTTCTGGCCACTTCGGCGCTGGCATTCACTCTGATCAAGTGGTTTGGCGTCGCCTACCTGGTGTATCTGGGCATCAAGCAGTGGCGTGCGCTGCCAAGCGATCTGGCGGATGAGTCAGCTGTACGCCCGGTGGGCAAGCCGTTGGTGCTCATGGCCCGCGGCTTTCTGGTGAACATCAGCAACCCGAAGGCGCTGGTGTTCATCCTGGCGATCCTGCCGCAGTTCATCGACACGCACCTGCCGCTGCTGCCGCAATACCTGATCATCGCCGCAACCATGGTCTGCGTGGATCTGATCGTCATGGCGGGCTACACCGGCCTGGCCTCGAAAGTGCTCCGCGCCCTTAAAACCCCCAAGCAGCAACGCCGGATGAACCGCACCTTTGCCGGATTGTTCGTCAGTGCAGCGGCGTTTCTCGCCACCTTGCATCGGGCCTGATTCGGCAACAGCCCGTCTCACAGTTAGTCACGGCCGGTCTCACTGGCTGTGCTGGGCTGGGAAACCGGCTTACACCCTCAATCGTAGGACTGGCTTCAGCCGGGAAGCGGCCAGACACTTTTGCGGCGTGACACCTGACGCCTTCCCGGCTAAAGCCGGTCCCACTAAAAGCATCGCGTTCGTCCATTGGAAATGACAAGGCTTGCTCGCGAAAGCGGTGTGTCAGCCACCGTTGACGTCACAGGCCCACCGTGTTCGCGACCGTCGCAACCTTCGATTGCTCCTACAGGGGATTTGCGTCCAGCGCGGAAGTCGGGCGCGCACACGAAATTGTAGGAGTGAGCTTGCTCGCGAAGGCGGTGTGTCAGACAACATGGTTAAAAGGGAACTGACGTCTTCCCGGCTAAAGCCGGTCCTGCAATTGAGTCAAAGCCATCAACGCAGCGCTTGAGTCCTCAGCGCCTAACATGAACAATGGCAACCCTTCGCATTCCTATTTGAGATCCACCCCCATGTTTCGCTCCCGCTTATTGACCTGCCTGAGCCTCGTGCTGTTGAGCGTGTTCAGCGTCGGGGCCTGCGCAGCGCCTGCCGAGGACGCGGCTCAGGCTTTGCATCTGCTCGATTACGTCGGGGCGGATTACCCGGCGACGGTCGCGGATGGCAAGGTCGTGGATGACGCGGAGTACCGCGAGCAGGTGGAGTTTCTCGCGGCGCTGCAGGGCACGATCGCAACGCTGCCGGCAAAGCTGGAGCGCGCAGAGCTGGAGCAGGGCGTCACGGCGCTGTTGAATGCGGTCAACCTGAAGCAGGACGGCGCGCAGGTGGCTCGTCAGGCGCGTCAGCTCGGCGCGAAGCTGGCCGTGGCATACGAAGTCAGTCAGGCGCCGGTGATCACCCCGGATCCCGCACGTGGCGCGCCCTTGTACGCGCAGTATTGTTCGGTGTGCCACGGCGACGCGGGCGCAGGCGATGGCCCCGCCGGGATTGGCCTTTCACCACCGCCATCCAACCTGCGTGACGCAGCGCGACTGGACCGCCTGAGTCTCTACGACCTCTACAATACCCTCGGTCTGGGCATTGAAGGCACTGAAATGCCTGCCTTCGCGGACCAGCTGGATGACCGTCAGCGTTGGGACGTCGCGACTTACATCGCAGGCTTCAGTGCGGATTCCGTTGCGAAGCAGGAAAAACCCTACAACCTCGCCGATCTGGCGCGGCAGACACCGGCTGAAGTCGGTGCCAGCGATGGGCCGCAAGCCGCTGCCAGCTTCCGTGCCCAGCGCGCGCAGCCGCCTCAGGTTCTGCGCGGCCCGGCTCAGTTGCTCGATTACACCAGCGCAACTCTGGACAAAAGTTTGGCCGCTTACCAATCCGGTGATCGCGAGCAGGCATATGACCTATCCGTCGCGGCGTATCTGGAGGGTTTCGAGCTGGTCGAAAGCTCACTCGACAACGTCGATGCCACCGTGCGCAAGGACACCGAAAAAGCGCTCATGGCCTACCGGCAGTCGCTTCAGGATGGCCTGCCCGCAGCCCAAGCGGCGCAGAAACTCGCTGATGCCAAGGTCAAGCTCAAGGAATCGGCCGATCTGCTTGGCAGCGATGGCCTGAGCACCTCATTGAGCTTCATCTCCGGTCTGCTGATCCTGCTGCGCGAAGGACTGGAAGCGATTCTCGTGCTCGCCGCCATTCTCGCGTTCCTGCGCAACACCGGTCAGCAATCGGCGGTGCGCAGCGTCAACGTCGGTTGGGGGCTGGCGTTGCTGGCAGGCTTGGGTACGTGGGCGCTGGCAGCGTACGTCATCGATGTCAGTGGTTCGCAGCGCGAACTGCTGGAAGGCGCGACCGCGCTGTGCGCGAGCGTCATGGTGCTGTGGCTGGGCGTTTGGATGCACGATCGACGTCATGCCGCCGCCTGGCAGGACTACATCAAGAGCAGTCTGGTCGGCGGCGGTGGCCGTTTCGGTTTTGCAGTGCTGGCGTTCTTCTCGGTCTACCGCGAGCTGTTCGAAGTCATTCTGTTCTACGAGACCCTGTGGCTGCAGGCAGGCCCCGCCGGCCACAATGCCGTGTTGGCCGGAGGCGCCACGGCGCTGGTGCTGCTTGTCGGCCTGGCGTGGGTGATCCTGCGGGGGTCGGCGAAACTGCCGCTGACGCTGTTTTTCGGCATCAATGCCGCGCTGCTGTGTGCGCTGTCGGTGGTGTTCGCCGGCCATGGCGTCAAGGCATTGCAGGAAGCCGGGATTTTCGGGACGCGTCCGGTGCCGTTCTTCGAATTCGACTGGCTGGGCATTCACGCCGACGCCTATTCCCTCGGCGCGCAAGCCATCGCGCTGTTGGCGATTGTGGTGCTGTATGGCCGCAGCCGGATAGCCGAGAAGCGCCGGGCGGTCGCCGCATAAATTCATTTTCTGGAATTGGAGTCGCTTATGCGCGTCTGGATCGATGCCGACGCCTGTCCCAAGGCTGCCAAGGACCTCGTCATCAAGTTCGCCCTCAAGCGCAAGTATGAGGTGGTGCTGGTGGCGGGGCAGAGCCAGATCAAGCCGAGCCTCACCCTGGTGAAGTTGATCGTGGTACCCAGCGGGCCGGATGCGGCTGACGACTATCTGGTGGAGCACGCCGTGCCGGGCGAGCTGGTGATCTGCAGCGATGTGCCGTTGGCTGATCGGCTGGTCAAGAAGGGCGTTGCAGCGCTCGATCCCCGGGGCAAGGAATTCGATGCGCAGAACATGGGTCAGCGCCTGGCGATGCGTAACCTCTTCACGGATCTGCGGGAGCAAGGCCAGGCCAGTGGCGGGCAGGGCGCCTATGGCGAGCGGGAGAAACAGGCCTTCGCCAATTGCCTCGACCGGATCCTGACGCGGCTGGCTCGCGAGTATCCCTCGGCGCCTGCAGGCGAGAACCCGTAGGGCTGGCGAGCGATCAATCCGCTTCCAGCCCCTTTTCCAGCATCAGTCCGGGAGGCGATCCTCGTTTTCCTGCACCAGCTCCAGCACCCGATCCACCAGCTTGTTGATTCCGGACGCTGCCTCGCCGATGGACGTTGCGACCATATAAGCCGGCGTGCTCACCAACTTGCGGTCCTTGTCCTCGACGATTTCCGTCACCTCGCATTCCTGGTGAGTGCCACCCATTCGGGTGATCGCTGCAGCGGTATCCGCGTCGTTGCCGATCGTGCAGGTCACGCCCGGCCCATAGATTTTGGCGGCCAGCGCAGGCGAAACACAGATAAGCCCGATAGGTTTGCCGGCGGCGGCGAACGCTTCGGCCATCGCCAGCACTTCTGCCTGGACCTTGCAGCCAGCGCCTTGGGTAGAGAAGTTCGACAGGTTTTTCGCTGCACCGAAGCCGCCGGGGATGATCAGCGCATCGAACTCAGTGACGTCGGCTTCGCGAATGTCTTCGATGGCGCCACGGGCGATGCGGGCTGATTCGATCAGCACGTTGCGCGACTCGGGCATCTCTTCGCCGGTCAGGTGATTGATGACGTGGTGCTGAGGGATATTCGGTGCGAAGCACTTCACTGAGGCGCCGCGTTGATCGAGGCGCAGTAGCGTCAGCACGCTTTCGTGGATTTCCGCGCCGTCGTAAACGCCACAGCCAGAAAGAATAACGGCCACTTTTTTGGTCATTCGCGTGTTCCTCTCTCGGGCGCTCCGGTCAGTCACCGGTTACGCAGGTCAGCCTTGCGCTGATTGTCGCAAGCCATGAACCTAGGACAACGCCGTCAGCGAATGTCTCCGGATTCATCGGCATGGGCCGAGGATTTACTCGTCAGGGGTGTTTCTGGCTTCTACATTGGCTTCGGCATTGGCCGCGACGGCCAGCTTCTCTTCTCGAGCGATGCGTGCGTTTTTGATGCGGCGGCGAATCCACAGCAGCACGCCAATTACCAGCAGGGCCCCAAGCACCCACAGCTCGTATTTCTTGACGTTGCCCAGCAGGCCTTCGAGCACCGAGCCGAACTTGTACGCCGCTGCCCCCAACGCCGCCGCCCATACCGCCGCGCCGATGCCGTTGAGCAACAGGTAGCGCCCCGGTGGATAACCGGACAGGCCGATGGCAACCGGCATGACCGTGCGCAAGCCATACACAAAGCGGAAGCTCAGCACCCAGATGTCGGGGTGGCGGCGGATATGCTCCAGCGCACGGTCGCCCATCAACTGCCAGCGTGGCTTGCGCGCCAGGAGCTTGCGGCCATGCTTGCGCCCCATGAAATACCAGAGCTGGTCGCCTGCGTAGCTGCCGAAGAAGGCAACCACCACGACCAGATTGATATCCATGTATCCGCGGAACGCAAGAAAGCCGGCGAGCACCAGAATGGTCTCGCCTTCAAAAAAGGTCCCGAGGAAAAGGGCGAAGTAGCCAAATTCTTGTAAAAAATGCTGGAGCATTATTTAGGTGCTGGCGAAATGAACGCGCAGCCTAACGCGCCCAAGTCATTCAGGAAAGTATGCAAATGTGTCACCGCGTTAAAGTTTCCTACATCCGGGAGCGATTATTCGCTTGGAGAGGGGGTTTGTATCGCACACGTTACGTCGCAATTACACCTGTCACGCGAGTGTCATAATCGCCGCTTATAAATGTCACGCTTGCCCGTCTGGATGGGCTCGGAGCCCCTTCTTGCACGTGCCTTCTACCTGGCACCACCCGAATGTTTGCAGGTCAGGGCTTGCACCGTACGGAGAAATCCGTAGCGTGGAGAGTCAAACCGCTCACAGCGTCGAGCCTGACGCCGGTCGCCTCGCCGCACGACATCGAGTCAGGCTGCAAACATCTTCAGAACCGCCACGCCTTGGGCGTGACCGTTGTCCCACGCTGTACGTCACCACTGTTGTGGCGCAAGCGGCATTCCGACATCGGCCGTATGCGCGGCCCAACTGTTACAAGGCCAATTGCCTTACAGGATTATTCATGAGCACCGAAGGATCTACCGAAGCCGCAGTCGAGCTTGACCCTCAGCCTGTCAATCAGCCGCCCGTCAACCAAGAGGTCACTGCCGTGGTCGAGCCGACCATTGAAGTGGTCCCCGCGCTGGAACCGCATCATCCAGCCCCGCATGTCATCGCGGTGCCCAATCTGGATGACAGCAGTCTCTACATCCATCGGGAGCTGTCGCAGCTGCAGTTCAACATCCGCGTGTTGGAACAGGCGCTCGACGAGTCCTATCCGTTGCTTGAGCGGCTCAAGTTTCTGCTGATCTTCTCCAGCAACCTCGACGAATTCTTCGAAATCCGCGTTGCCGGGCTCAAGAAGCAAATCACTTTTGCTCGCGAACAGGCCGGCGCTGATGGTCTCCAGCCTCACCAGGCGCTGGCGCGCATCAGCGAGCTGGTCCACGGCCACGTGGATCGCCAGTACGCCATTCTCAACGACATCCTGTTGCCGGAGCTGGAGAAGCATCAGGTGCGCTTCATTCGCCGTCGCAACTGGAACGCCAAGATCAAGGCCTGGGTGCGCCGTTATTTCCGTGACGAGATCGCACCGATCATCACGCCGATCGGTCTGGACCCGACGCACCCGTTCCCGTTGCTGGTGAACAAATCGCTGAACTTCATCGTTGAGCTGGAAGGCATTGACGCCTTCGGCCGTGACTCGGGTCTGGCGATCATCCCGGCACCGCGCCTGTTGCCGCGCATCATCAAGGTGCCGGAAGACGTGGGCGGCCCGGGTGACAACTATGTGTTCCTGTCGTCGATGATCCACGCCCACGCCGATGACCTGTTCCAGGGCATGAAGGTCAAGGGCTGCTATCAGTTCCGCCTGACCCGTAACGCTGACCTGGCCCTCGACTCCGAAGACGTGGAAGACCTTGCCCGCGCGCTGCGTGGCGAGCTGTTCTCCCGTCGCTACGGCGATGCAGTGCGTCTGGAAGTGGCAGACACCTGCCCGAAACTGCTGTCGGACTATCTGCTCAAGCAGTTCAACCTGAGCGAGACCGAGCTGTATCAGGTCAATGGCCCGGTGAACCTGACGCGTTTGTTCAGCATCACGGGTCTGGACAGTCACCCCGAGCTGCAGTACATGCCGTTCACCCCGGCGATTCCGAAGCTGCTGCAGAACAGCGAAAACATTTTCAACGTCATCAGCAAGCAGGACATCCTGCTGCTGCACCCGTTCGAGTCCTTCACCCCGGTCGTCGATCTGCTGCGCCAGGCCGCGAAAGACCCTCACGTGCTGGCCGTGCGGCAGACGCTGTACCGCAGCGGCGCCAACTCTGAAATCGTCGATGCGCTGGTGGATGCCGCGCGCAACGGCAAGGAAGTCACTGCGGTTATCGAGCTGCGTGCGCGTTTTGACGAAGAGTCGAACCTGCAACTGGCGAGCCGCCTGCAAGCGGCCGGCGCCGTCGTGATCTACGGCGTGGTCGGCTACAAGACCCACGCCAAGATGATGCTGATCCTGCGCCGTGAAGCTGGTGAGATTGTGCGCTACGCGCATTTGGGCACCGGCAACTATCACGCCGGTAACGCGCGTCTCTATACCGACTACAGCCTGCTGACCTCGGACGATGCGTTGTGCGAAGACGTCGGCAAGCTGTTCAGCCAGTTGATCGGCATGGGTAAGACGCTGCGCATGAAGAAGCTGCTGCACGCGCCGTTCACCCTGAAGAAAGGCATGCTGGACATGATTGGCCGGGAGACGCAGTTCGCGTCCGAGGGCAAGCCTGCGCACATCATCGCCAAGTTCAACTCGTTGACCGATCCGAAGATCATTCGCGCGCTATACAAGGCCAGCCAGACGGGGGTCAAGATCGACCTCGTCGTGCGCGGCATGTGCTGCCTGCGTCCTGGCGTGCCGGGCGTGTCCCACAACATTCAGGTGCGCTCGATCATCGGGCGCTTCCTTGAGCACACACGGGTGTTCTACTTCTTGAATGGCGGGGACGAGCAGATGTTTCTGTCCAGTGCCGACTGGATGGAGCGCAACCTCGACAAACGCGTCGAGACTTGCTTCCCGGTGGAAGGCAAGAAGCTGATCTTGCGAGTGAAGAAAGAGCTGGAAGGGTACCTGACCGACAACACCCATAGCTGGCTGCTGCAGCCGGACGGGCGCTACATTCGCAGCACCCCGACCGGCAACCAGAACGCCCGCAATGTGCAGGCGAGTCTGTTGGAAAAACTCAGCAACCCGGTCCTTAGCGTACGTTGAGGATGATGCCGACTCGGGTCAGCCACTCCGCTTCGAGCGCGAAGTCGGCCTGAGTCAGCTGGTTGTTTTCCAGCCAGCCATCCGGGAACACGATGTCCAGATGGTTATCGTTGGCAGTCAGCACAGGCTGCGGCATCTCTTGGGTGCCGCGAATGTGGTGGAACAGGATCGCGAAACGCAGCAACACGCACAGACGAATCAGCTTCACGCCTTCGTTGCCGAACTCGGCAAACTTGTCCTTGGGAATATTACGGCGGTGACCGCGCACGAGCAGGCCAAGCATTTGCTGGTCCTCGCGGGAAAAGCCGGCCAGGTCCGAGTGCTCGATCAGGTACGCGCCATGCTTGTGGTAGTGGTAGTGGGCGATGTCCAGGCCCACTTCATGCACTTTGGCGGCCCAGCTCAGTAACTCGCGGTACGAATTGTCCTCAAGCTCCCACGCCTTCGCTACTTGCTCCAGCGCCGACAGCGCCTTGCGCTCGACACGGTTGGCTTGCTCGAGATCAACGTGATAGCGCTCCATCAGCGAGCTGAGGGTGCGTTCGCGCACGTCTTCGTGATGATGACGGCCGAGCAGATCGTAGAGCACGCCTTCCCGCAAGGCGCCTTCGCAGTGGTCCATGCGCTTGAGGTCGAGGGCGTCGAAGATGGCTTCGAGGATTGCGAGGCCCGCCGGGAAGATTGCCCGACGATCAGGCTTGAGGCCTTCGAAATCGATCTTGTCCACTTCGCCCAGCTTCATCAGCTTGCGCTTGAGCCAGGCCAAGCCTTCCGCGTTGACCTCGCCATTACCGTGGCCGCCGGCTTTCAGCGCCAGGCCGATGGCGCGAATGGTCCCGGACGAGCCGATGGCCTCATCCCAGGTCAGGCGATGCAGTGCGTGCTCGATGCTCATGATTTCCAGCCGCGCCGCGGTGTAAGCCTGGGCATAGCGCGCCGGGGTGATCTTGCCGTCCTTGAAATAACGCTGAGTGAAGCTGACGCAGCCCATCTGCAGGCTTTCGCGCAGCAGCGGCTCGAAGCGCTGGCCGATGATGAACTCGGTGCTGCCGCCGCCAATGTCGGCGACCAGGCGTTTGCCGGGCGTGTCGGCCAGGGTGTGGGAGACGCCCAGGTAGATCAGGCGCGCTTCTTCACGACCGGAGATGACCTCGACCGGATGGCCGAGGATTTCTTCGGCGCGGTGAATGAATTCGTTGCGATTGCGGGCTTCGCGCAGGGCGTTGGTGCCGACGATGCGCACGGCGCCGGGCGGCATACCGTTGATCAGCTGGGCGAAACGCTTGAGGCAGTCGAGCCCGCGCTGCATGGATTCTTCGCTGAGGCGGCGGTCGTCATCGATCCCCGCGGCCAGCTGCACTTTCTCACCGAGCCGCTCGAGGATGCGAATTTCGCCCTGATTGGCTTTGGCGACAACCATATGGAAGCTGTTGGAGCCCAGGTCGATCGCGGCGATCAGCGAGAGGTTTTTGGCTGTGGATAGCGGCATGGTCAAAAGATCTCGGTCGATAACTCCGACATCGTGCCACGATCCATCACCGTCGCCAAACCGGCAACGTATTTGCGCGGTATTAGCAGGACCGGCTTCAGCCGGGAAGGGGCCGTTATGTACGCCATCAGTTTTACGGTATGGCAACTGACGCCTTCCCGGCTAAAGCCGGTCCTACAATTTGAGCCGAAGCCAGCCCCCACAGGATGCACGCGGTGTTTTAGTGGGACCGGCTTCAGCCGGGAAGAGGCCGGTGTGTACACCATCAGTTGTACGGTATGGCAGCTGACGCCTTCCCGGCTAAAGCCGGTCCTACGATTTGAGCGAAAGCCGGTGCTGCACTCGGGCTCAAGCCTGCTCGACTGACCCAATGAAATTAGCCAGTTCGGGCGTTTTCGGGTTGGCCATCAACTCTTTCGGGTCGCCCACCTCATGCACCTTACCCTGGTGCATGAACACCAGCTTGTCGCCCACCTCCCGGGCGAAGCGCATTTCGTGGGTGACCATGATCAGCGTCATGCCGTCCTTGGCCAGCTCGCGAACGACCGCGAGTACCTCGTTGACCAGTTCCGGGTCGAGCGCCGAGGTGATTTCGTCGCACAGCAGCACTTTGGGCGACATCGCCAGCGCACGCGCAATCGCCACGCGCTGCTGCTGACCACCGGACAGCCGGTCAGGGAAGGCGTCGAATTTCTCGCCCAGGCCCACGCGATTGAGCATTTCCTTCGCCAGCCTGGTCGCTTCGGCTTTGGAAACCTTCTTCACCACCTGCGGCGCAAGCATCACGTTCTCGCCCACCGTCAGGTGAGGAAACAGGTTGAATTGCTGAAAGACCATGCCGACTTTCTGTCTCAGACTGCGCAGGTCAGCCCGCGCTGCATCGAGGTATTCGCCGTCGACTTCGATCACGCCGTCATTGATCGACTCCAGCCCGTTGAGCGTGCGCAGCAGTGTGCTTTTGCCCGAACCGCTGCGCCCGATGATCGCCACGACCTGGCCTTCCTCGACGCTGAGGTCGATGCCCTTGAGCACATGGTGGTCGCCGTAATACTTGTGCAGGGCGGAAATTCTAAGCAGAGGCATGAAGTCTCCTTTCCAGGTAGCGCGCGCTGAGCGACAACGGATAGCAAAGCAGGAAGTAGCCCAAGGCAACGAAGCCGTAGACCATGAAAGGCTGGAACGTGGCATTGGCGAGCATGCCGCCGGTTTTGGTCAGCTCCGTGAAGCCAATGATCGACGTAACGGCCGTGCCTTTGACCACTTGCACGGAGAACCCTACCGTCGGCGCCACCGCGATGCGCAATGCCTGGGGCAGAATCACGTAGCGCAGTTGCTCGAAGGGCGTCAGCGCCAGGCTCGCCGAAGCTTCCCATTGGCCGTTGGAAATCGACTCCACGCAGCCCCGCCAGATCTCAGCCAGGTACGCGCTGGTGAACAGCGTCAACGCCAGCGCCGCCGCGAACCAGGGCGAAATGTCGATGCCCATCAGCGCGACGCCGAAGAACACCAGAAACAGCTGCATCAACAACGGCGTGCCTTGAAACAGCTCGATATAGCAGCGCGCGAGCCGGCGGGGCATTGCCTTCTCGGAGATGCGCAGGGTCATCACCAGCAACCCGATCACGCCGCCGCCGATGAATGCCACCAGCGACAACACCAGTGTCCATTGCAGCCCGGTCAGCAAGTTGCGCACGACGTCCCAGAGGGTGAAATCCATCAGCGGCTCCTCGCGATGTAACGTCGGCCGATCCACGCCAGCAATTGACGCACCAGCAGCGCCATGCACAGGTAGATCAGCGTGGTAATGATGTACGTCTCAAACGCGCGGAAGTTGCGCGACTGAATGAAGTTCGCCGCAAAACTCAGCTCCTCCGTTGCGATCTGCGAACAGACTGCCGAGCCGAGCATCACGATGATGATCTGGCTGCTCAACGCCGGCCAGACCTTGCCCAGTGCCGGGACCAGCACGACGTGGCGGAAGGTCTCGAAGCGGGTCATTGCCAGCGCGGCCGACGCTTCGATCTGGCCGCGCGGAATGGCCTGCACACCCGCGCGGATGATCTCCGTCGAATAGGCGCCGAGGTTGATGACCATCGCCAGCACGGCGGCCTGCCACTCGGATATCTGCAGCCCCAGGGACGGCAGCCCGAAGAAAATGAAAAACAGCTGCACCAGAAACGGCGTGTTGCGGATCAGCTCGACGTAGACACCGAAAATGGCCGAGAACGGCTGAATTTTCCACGCCCTGACAATCGCCCCGACGATGCCGACGCTGACGCCGAGCAGGGTGCCGATGGCGGTCAGTTCCAGGGTGAACAGCGCGCCGCGCAGGAGCAGGTCAGTGTTTTGCAGGACCGGGATAAAGTCGAACTGATAAGCCATTTAAGCGCCTCGGCAGTCGATGATCAGAGGTCGGCAGGCAATGGCTGCTTGAGCCAGGTCTGCGCGTTCTTCTCCAGCGCGCCGTCTTTCTTCGCCGCTTCGAGGATCTCGTTCACTTTGGCGAGCAACTCAGGCTGACCTTTGTTCACGCCCACGTAGACCGGCGAGTCCTTGAGCTTCACTTTCAGCTCCGGAATGCGCTTGGGGTTTTTCTCGCTGATGGCAACCATGACCACGTTGCCGCTGGCGATCAGGTCGGTCTGCTTGGCCAGATAAGCCGCGATGGTCGAGTTGTTGTCTTCGAAGCGTTTGATCGTGGCTTCCTTCGGTGCGACGGCGGTCAGTTCGATGTCCTCGATGGCGCCACGGGTCACGCTGATGGTTTTGCCTTTCAGGTCGTCCACGGTTTTGATCGCGTCTTCAGGTGGGCCGAATACCGCGAGGTAGAACGGTGCGTAAGCGCGGGAGAAATCGATGACCTTTTCGCGATCCGGGTTTTTGCCAAGGCTGGAGATGACCAGGTCAACCTTGCCAGTGGTCAGGTAAGGGATGCGATTGGTGCTGTTGACCGGCGTCAGCTCAAGCTTAACCTTCAGTTGGTTGGCGATCAGTTGGGCGGTATCGATGTCCAGGCCGCGCGGCTTCATGTCGGGGCCGACCGAGCCGAAGGGCGGGAAATCTTGCGGCACAGCGACTTTCAACGTGCCGCGGGCGGTTACATCATCCAGACCATTAGCGTGGGCGGGGGCCTGGCCGAGCATGAGGCTGGCAAACAGGGCGGCGAGCAGGGCGCTGTAACGCTGGGTCATGGGGTGTCTCCGAATCGATCAATGTGTAGGCGAAGCCCGGGTGATGGCCCAGCATCAGTGCACAGCCCATGCCAGCCGTTTGTTTGCAACCGTGGAATGCGGGCCCCAGGCCTGATCCGGTCTAACTGGTCTGAACAGTGAGTTGACGAGGCGCCCTGCTTTGGCGCGCCTGAAAGGCCCGGCGCCCCTCGCTTGGGCGTCACTTGCCGGATACCTCCGATGGCGATACAAGGGATTTTTCCTACGGTTTCCACACCTTGATCGCTATGCATCCGAGCCCTGTCGCAGTGCCTGAAGCCGCCTTCCAGGCGATCCGCAAATTGATCGCCGAGCAGGGCTATGTGCCCGGCGACAGCCTGCCATCCCAGCGGGATCTGGCGATTCGTCTGGGCGTCAGTCGCGCTTCGTTGCGCGAAGCATTGTCATCGTTGAGCGCTCTGGGACTGGTCAGTGTGCAGCCCGGCAAGGGCGTCTTCGTGCAGGCGATTTCTGAACCACAACGGAGCACGAGTGGATTTTCCTGGCCGTATGCAGCGCACGCCTCGCCCGCAGAGACGTTTCAGTTGCGCTACGCCCTGGAGGGTTTTGCAGCCGGGCTTGCGGCAGTGACGTTGACGGCCGACGAGCGCGATGTACTGGAAGACAACGTCGAGGCGATGCGGCTTGAGCTCAAGGCCGGGGACTTTGAGTGCGCAGCCCGGCTCGACTTCGATTTTCATCGACGCATCCTTGTCGCCAGTGGCAATCAGGCGATTCTGGGGATCATCACCAGCAGCGCCGATATTTTTCTGGAAAGCCAGAAGCTGCCATTTATCCGGGCGGGCAGGGCGATGGAGACCTGGCAGGAGCACCGCAAGATCCTCCGGGCGTTGGCGCGAAACGCGTCTGGCCCGGCGCAGAAAGCCATGCAGGAGCACATCCGCGGCGCGGCGTTACGCACCGGCATTGTGTTCGTCGCACCCTCCGGCTGAGCTCCGTCGATTGAGGCAACCCTGTCGAGTCATAGCAAGAGACAATCAACCTCGGCTTCCTGTCACCGCGTGACACAGTTATGATGGCCCACGTTTTTTTGCCTATGACCTCGGAGAAATCTCATGAGTAACGACCTGATCAAGCATGTCAGCGATGCGAGCTTCGAAGCCGATGTCCTGAAGGCCAGCGGCCCTGTACTGGTCGATTACTGGGCTGAATGGTGTGGCCCGTGCAAGATGATTGCCCCGGTTCTGGATGACATCGCTACTCATTACGATGGCAAGCTGACCATCGCCAAGCTGAACATCGACGACAACCAGGAAACACCGGCCAAGCACGGCGTCCGTGGTATTCCGACTCTGATGCTGTTCAAGGACGGCGAAGTCGCCGCGACCAAGGTCGGCGCACTGTCCAAGTCCCAGCTGCAAGCGTTCCTCGACGCCAATATCTGATGACGTTAAAGCCCCGCAAATCGCGGGGTTTTTTTCTGGCGTCGTACTAGACGCTTAGAAAATCAAGTGGTACATTCGGCCCCGCAACGGCTTCTCCGTTGCCCCCTGCTAGCCGTCGCCGACCGTCTCCTTTCGATTTGCACGCGATCCTGTCGCCTTCTCTGCGGCGCGGCCTCATTAAGCCAAAAGCTTAATTTCCCCCTCCATACATGATTACGTCATTCCTATATGAACCTGACTGAACTCAAGCAAAAGCCTATTACCGATCTGCTCGAAATGGCCGAACAGATGGGCATAGAAAATATGGCCCGTTCGCGCAAGCAGGACGTGATTTTCTCCCTGCTGAAGAAGCACGCGAAGAGCGGCGAGGAAATCTCGGGTGACGGCGTGCTGGAGATCCTCCAGGATGGCTTCGGCTTCCTTCGTTCTGCAGACGCCTCCTACCTCGCCGGCCCAGACGACATTTACGTCTCGCCGAGCCAGATCCGCCGCTTCAACCTGCGCACGGGCGACACCATTGTCGGCAAGATCCGTCCGCCAAAGGAAGGCGAGCGTTACTTCGCACTGCTCAAGGTCGACACCATCAACTTCGACCGTCCAGAAAACGCGAAGAACAAGATTCTGTTCGAAAACCTGACGCCGCTGTTCCCGACCATTCGCATGAAGATGGAAGCCGGTAACGGTTCCACCGAAGACCTCACCGGTCGCGTCATCGATCTGTGTGCCCCGATCGGTAAAGGTCAGCGCGGCCTGATCGTTGCTCCGCCAAAGGCGGGCAAGACCATCATGCTGCAGAACATCGCGTCGAACATCACGCGTAACAACCCTGAAGTCCATCTGATCGTTCTGCTGATCGATGAGCGTCCTGAAGAAGTAACCGAAATGCAGCGCACCGTGCGCGGCGAAGTGGTTGCTTCCACTTTTGATGAGCCACCGACCCGTCACGTGCAGGTCGCCGAAATGGTGATCGAAAAGGCCAAGCGCCTGGTCGAGCACAAGAAAGACGTGGTCATCCTGCTTGACTCCATCACCCGTCTGGCTCGCGCCTACAACACCGTCATTCCGAGCTCCGGCAAGGTCCTGACCGGTGGTGTCGATGCGCACGCCCTCGAGAAGCCAAAGCGTTTCTTCGGTGCGGCACGTAACATCGAAGAAGGCGGCTCGCTGACCATCATCGCCACCGCGCTGGTTGAAACCGGCTCGAAGATGGATGAAGTGATCTACGAAGAATTCAAGGGTACCGGCAACATGGAGCTGCCTCTGGATCGCAAGATCGCAGAGAAGCGCGTCTTCCCGGCCATCAACATCAACCGCTCCGGCACACGCCGCGAAGAGTTGCTGACGGCCGACGACGAGTTGCAGCGCATGTGGATCCTGCGCAAGCTGCTGCATCCTATGGATGAAGTCGCCGCCATCGAGTTCTTGATCGACAAGCTGAAACAGACCAAGACCAACGATGAGTTCTTCCTGTCGATGAAGCGCAAGTAACACCCTGCGCTGAACCGACCGTAGAAAAATGGTGTCCTTCCGGACACCATTTTTTTTGCCCTTTTCCGTAGACCTCTCCCGTAGACAAGGAGCGTCATGCACACGTTTGGCAATCGCCGTGATATCGATGGGCTGCGGGCCCTGGCCGTGGTCCCGGTGCTGTTGTTTCACTTCGGTCTTGGACTGAGCGGCGGCTTCGTCGGCGTCGATGTGTTCTTCGTCATCTCCGGGTACCTGATCACGTCCATCATTTTCCGTGAGATCAGCGCAGGACGATTCAGCTTCGTTGATTTCTGGGTCCGTCGCGCGCGGCGTATCGTCCCCGCCGTGACCGTTGTCGTGCTGGCCACTTTGGCGTTTGGCTGGATATTGCTGACGCCCAAGGACTACGCCGAGCTGGGCCGGGAAGTGCGGTATCAGTCGATGTTCATGTCCAATCTGCTGTTCATGCGGCAGGACGGCTACTTCGATTCCGCGTCAGATTTCAAACCGCTGCTTCACACCTGGTCGCTGGCGGTGGAGGAGCAGTACTACATTTTCTTCCCGCTGCTGATGGTGCTGGCGACGCGTTACGTGCGGCACTGGCGCTGGTTGCTGCTCGGCCTGTTGGTGCTGTCGTTCGGGCTGAACATCTGGGCGATCAAGCACAAACCCGAGGCTGCGTTTTTTCTGCTGCCGATGCGTGCATGGGAACTGCTCTGTGGTGCGATGCTGGCCGTCGCGCCTGCGCCTAAACGCCCGCTGCCGAGCTGGGTGTACCAGACGATCAGCCTGAGCGGCTTTGCGGCGGTCGTACTGGCGATGCTGAGCTTTGACAAAACCACTCAATTCCCCGGCTGGGCGGCGCTGCTGCCGGTGCTGGGCACGACTGCGATGATCTGGGCCAACGGTCATCCCGCGTCATGGGTCGGGCGTTTGCTGAGCATCAAACCGCTGGTGGCGATCGGTCTCATCTCCTACTCGCTGTACCTGTGGCATTGGCCTATCCATGTCTACGCCAATGCGATTTCCGCCGACGGCATTTCCGACCTGGAAGCGGTCGGCTGGATTCTTCTGGCCGGCGCGCTGGCCTGGCTGAGCTGGCGCTTCGTCGAGCTCCCGTTCCGTGA
Organism: Pseudomonas sp. GW821-FHT02H06; assembly: GCF_059421525.1. Lineage (NCBI taxonomy): Bacteria > Pseudomonadati > Pseudomonadota > Gammaproteobacteria > Pseudomonadales > Pseudomonadaceae > Pseudomonas > Pseudomonas sp. GW821-FHT02H06. Next base: position 162,795 of record NZ_JBWKVD010000003.1, on the reverse strand, counting down.
GCGCCGCTTACTGGCCGGCCGCAAGCCGGTGCTGATTGGCGGCCTGCTGACCCTGGCCGTGCTGGCGCTGGTAGGACAGGCGGTGCGCTCCAGTGATGGCGTGCCGCAACGGATGTCGGGTCAGGCGCGTGCCTATGCGCTGTCTCAGGAATGGAACGCCGGTCAGATGGACTGTTTCCTGCTCGGATCAAAGCACAGCAAGGGTCTGGACAAGCTCTGTCGAGCGGGTGGCAATGCCGACGCCGCGCCGTCCCATCTGATCTGGGGCGACAGTCATGCAGCGGCTTTGTGGCCTGGCGTCAGGATCGCGGCCGAGCAAGCGCACATGCCTGTCTGGCTGGCGAGCATGAGTGGATGCCCGCCCCTTGTCAGCACCGCAACCAGTAAGCGCTGTCAGGATTTCAATGCGCTGAACGTCGAGCGCGTTCGAATGCAGCAAATTCCCGATGTCACCTTGGCCGCGCGCTGGAGCCTGTACATCTACGGGCTGGAAGACGGCAACAAGAGCAACGTGCTGCTGAAACGGGAATCCATTGCTCAAAACGAAGCGTATTTTGCCGATGCGTTGAAAGCGCAGATCGCCGAATTGCGTGCAGCCGGCGCCCAGGTCTGGTTGTTCAAGGAAGTGCCGCAGCAGCGCAAGGGCACCATCGAGAGATTGAGCAGCCTGGCGCGGGTCGGGCGTTCGGCGGCAGAGGTTGGGCGGCCGGCGACGGAGCTTGATGCGCGACAGGCGTTCATCAATCAGCTGTTCGCCACCCTCAGCCAAGCGGATGCGGGCGTTCACCTGATTGACCCGAAACCACTGCTGTGTGAGGGCGGCCTGTGCCGTGCCGAAGTTGACGGGCGTTCGCTGTACAAGGACGAGGATCACCTGTCGGATCTGGGCGGCGAGAAGATGCAGCCGCTGTTCGCGCCGGTATTCCGCGCAACACCGCGCATTTGAGTTGGACACAGGCTGCCGTCTGCGGTCAGAGCAGGTAGGATGTGCATCTATTTGGTGAGTGGCCGGGTTAATGAAATTCAAGGATCTACGGGATTTCGTGCAGCAGCTTGAGCAGCGCGGAGAGTTGAAACGCATTCAGGTGCCTATTTCCCCTGTACTGGAAATGACCGAAATCTGCGACCGGACCCTGCGCGCCAAGGGGCCAGCGCTGCTGTTCGAAAAGCCGACGGGTTTCGACATTCCGGTGCTCGGCAATCTGTTTGGCACGCCTGAGCGGGTGGCCATGGGCATGGGCGCCGAATCGGTGTCCGAGCTGCGGGAAATTGGCAAGCTGCTGGCCTTTCTTAAGGAGCCCGAGCCGCCCAAGGGCCTGAAAGACGCCTGGTCCAAGCTGCCCATCTTCAGAAAAGTCATCGCCATGGCGCCGAAAGTCGTCAAGGACGCCCCGTGTCAGGAGATCGTGATCGAAGGCGACGACGTCGACCTCGGCATGCTGCCGGTACAGACCTGCTGGCCCGGCGATGTGGGCCCGCTGATCACATGGGGCCTGACGGTCACTCGCGGGCCTAACAAGGAACGGCAGAATCTGGGCATCTACCGCCAGCAGGTGATCGGCCGCAACAAGGTGATCATGCGCTGGCTTAGCCACCGCGGCGGCGCGCTGGATTTCAAGGACTGGTGCGACAAACACCCGGGTCAACCATTCCCGGTCTCGGTGGCCTTGGGCGCAGATCCCGCTACTATCCTCGGCGCCGTGACGCCGGTGCCTGACAGCCTGTCCGAATACGCATTCGCCGGCCTGCTGCGTGGCAACCGTACCGAATTGATCAAGTGCCGTGGCAACGACCTCCAGGTCCCGGCCAGTGCAGAGATTGTCCTCGAAGGCGTGATTCATCCCGGCGAAATGGCCGATGAGGGTCCGTACGGCGACCACACCGGCTACTACAACGAGGTCGACAGCTTCCCCGTCTTCACGGTCGAGCGCATCACCCACCGCATCAAGCCGATTTACCACAGCACCTACACGGGTCGGCCGCCTGACGAGCCCGCCATTCTGGGCGTCGCGCTGAATGAAGTGTTCGTGCCGATCCTGCAGAAGCAGTTCCCCGAGATCGTCGACTTCTACCTGCCGCCCGAGGGTTGCTCGTACCGCATGGCGGTTGTGACGATCAAGAAACAGTATCCCGGCCATGCCAAGCGCGTGATGTTGGGCGTCTGGTCGTTTCTGCGACAGTTTATGTACACCAAGTTCGTTATCGTCACCGACGACGACATCAATGCCCGTGACTGGAATGACGTCATCTGGGCGATCACCACGCGCATGGACCCCAAGCGCGACACGGTGATGATCGACAACACGCCAATCGACTACCTCGATTTCGCCTCGCCGGTCTCCGGCCTGGGTTCGAAAATGGGGCTCGATGCCACGCATAAATGGCCGGGCGAAACCACCCGTGAATGGGGTCGCGCTATCGTCAAGGACGAAGCGGTGACCCGCCGGATCGATGAAATCTGGACTCAGCTGGGAATTGATTGATGCGTGTAACCTTGCAGCCATCGGGCGCAGTCATCGAGACATTGCCGGGCGAGCGGATCCTCGACGCCGCTCAGCGTCTGGGCTACGAATGCCCTCAGAGCTGTCGTAACGGCAATTGCCACATCTGTTCCGCGCTGCTGGTTGAAGGCAGCGTCGAGCAGGCCGGAGAAATCCGCAACCACGGCGAAATCTATACGTGCCTGGCGGTGCCGCAGGAAGACTGCGTCGTGCTGTGGGACAGTGTGCTGGCGCTCGGCGAGTTGCCGGTGCGCACGTTCGCCTGCCAGGTCAGCGAATGTGTGGAAGTCGGCGGCGATGTCTGGCGCGTGATGCTCCGTGCGCCTGCGGGCAAACCGCCGCGTTATCACGCTGGTCAGTACCTGATGATCCATCGGGACGATGGCGAGAAATCGGCATTTTCCATGGCCTCGGCGCCGGAGAGCGGGCGAGATCTGGAATTTCACGTGCTCGCCCGCGAGGCCAGTGCGCAAAATCTGATCAAACAGTTGCAGCGCGATGGCATGGCGCGAGTTGACCTGCCCTTCGGTGATACTCACTTGGGCGAACTGCCCGATGGCCCGCTGGTATTGATCGCGGCAGGCACCGGTATGGGGCAGATGCACAGCCTGATCGAGCATTGCCGCTCAAAAGGCTTTCCGTATCCGGTGCATGTGTATTGGGGAATGCGCCGTCCGGAAGATTTCTATCAGCTCAGGCATTGGGATGAATGGCAGACGCTGCCCAACCTTTTCCTGCACAGGGTCGTCAGTGATCTGTGCGGTTGGGAAGGGCGCTGCGGCATGCTGCACGAGGCGGTCTGCGAGGACTTCAGCGATCTGAAGTCGCTTTATGTGTACGCCAGCGGTTCACCGGCGATGGTCTATTCGACCCTTGATGCGCTGGTGCTGGCTGGCATGGATGCGCATCAGATGCGTGCCGATGTTTTCGCTTACGCGCCGAGGCCCTGAAGCGCAGCCACTCGCCGAGCTGGATGTGGACAGCGTATTGCATGGCTGTTTGTCAGATATCGGTTTTTCCGGCGTGACCCATGCGCCGGTGGCCGAGTCACAACGTCACACTGCCTGCGATGCCGTCTGATTGTTCATTCGTTGTTGCCAGACCCGTTTCATGAGTGTTCAGCGTTGCACCGGAGTCAGCCTTGCCGGTGGGGGGAACCAGATGGGGAATCAAATCAATATCCTGGCGGGAGCTGTCCATGACGGCCTGGGGTTGTCCTACCCGCCGGTCATCGATCTTGGGCCGAAGCTCACCCGAGAACAGCTGCTTGCCTCCATCCACGCCACGATGAGCCGTCACCAGGGCGGCCCGATCTGGTTGTTCGCGTACGGGTCATTGATCTGGCGGCCCGAGTGCAGCGCCGTCGAGCGTCAGCGCGGTCGGGTCCACGGTTATCATCGCGGCCTCTATCTCTGGTCCCATGAACATCGCGGCACCCCCGAGCAGCCGGGGCTGGTCTTCGGTCTGGATCGAGGCGGCTCCTGCAGCGGATTCGCGTACCGATTGCCCGAAGACAATATCGACGAATCGCTGCTGGCGTTGTGGCAGAGAGAAATGCCGTTCCCGTCCTACCGCCCACGCTGGCTCAACTGCCGACTTGAAGACGGCACCAAGGTGCAGGCTTTGGGATTTGTGCTGGAGCGGCATTTGCCCAGTTACGCCGGCAACCTGCCCGACAGCGTGCTCACCCAAGTGCTGGCCAACGCCAGCGGGCGATACGGGACCACGTGGGAATACGTCGAACAAACCATCCACGCACTGCGCACCCACGCCATGCCGGACCTGAGCCTGGAGGCGCGGTTCAAGCGGTGTAAGCCAGTGTTGTTGGCGATATAGCATCTGGTCACGATCTTCCGGTCAGGCTTGCGCGCAAGACGCTAGGCTGCATCGAAACCCCCTGAGGAGTTAATCATGAGTGCTCGGCTTTCTCCGCTTGTGTCGGAGTTCGAATCAGAAGAGCAGGCTGCGCGTTATGACGCGTGGCTCCGTGCAAAGGTGCAGGCTTCGGTAGACGATCCAAGACCTAACGTCGCGCATGATGAAGTCATGGCAAAACTGAAAGCGAGACTGGCCGCCAAGCGCGACAAGCGTAGCGATGATCGTTGAGTGGCGCCCGGAGGCAGTCGCCGATCTGTGGGAGATACTTGAGTATATTGATGAGCGAAATCCACAAGCGGCGGAAGAGCTTTATGCTGAAATTGAGAGAGCTACTTCAGCACTGCCCGAGCATCCTTACCTCTACCGCTTAGGTCGGGTGCTCAATACCCGCGAAATCATTGTCCATCCGAATTACGTGGCTATTCACCGACTAACGGATCGTATCGAGATACTGAGCGTCCTTCACGCTCGCCAGCAATACCCTTGAACAGACGTGGCTTGATCAGCGCACTGACCAAGCCTTTTCCGTTTGAGACTTAAGCCATTTCCTCTCGCGACTGGCTCGCCACCCGCGTATGGCGCAGCGTCGGCACCAGGAACGCTATCGCGAGGATGCAAGCGGACACCAGCAGCACGAAGCCGCCGTCCCAGCCGAAGTGGTCGACTGTGTAGCCCATCAGGGCGCTGGCGGCGACCGAACCACCGAGATACCCGAACAGGCCAGTGAATCCCGCTGCCGTGCCGGCTGCTTTCTTCGGTGCCAGCTCAAGGGCCTGCAAGCCGACCAGCATGACCGGGCCGTAGATCAGAAAGCCGATCGAGACCAGCGCAATCATGTCGACGGTGGGGTTGCCGGGCGGATTGAGCCAGTAGACCAGCGTCGCAACGGTCACCATTGCCATGAATACGATGCCGGTCAGGCCACGGTTGCCACGGAAGATCTTGTCGGACATCCATCCGCACAGCAGCGTGCCCGGAATACCTGCCCACTCATAGAAGAAGTACGCCCAGGACGTCTTATCGACGTCGAAGTGCTTGGCTTCTTTCAAATACGTTGGCGCCCAGTCCAGCACGCCGTAACGCAGCAGGTAAACGAACACGTTGGCCAGCGCGATGTACCAGAGCATTTTGTTGCGCAGGACGTATTTGACGAAGATCTCTTTGGCGGTGAATTCCTCTTCGTGGCTCGCGTCGTAGCCCTCCGGGTAGTCGTTCTTGTATTCCTCGACCGGCGGCAAGCCCACGGACTGCGGGGTATCACGCATGGTGACGAAGGCGAACAGAGCGACAAACAGGGCAACCGCCGCAGGCACATAAAATGCGGCGTGCCAGTCGTTGGTCCAGCCGAGTCCGAGCAGGAACAGCGGGCCGATCAAGCCGCCGCCGACGTTGTGCGCCACGTTCCACACCGACACGACGCCGCCACGTTCCTTCTGCGACCACCAGTGCACCATCGTGCGTCCGCTCGGCGGCCAGCCCATGCCCTGGGCCCATCCGTTGATGAACAGCAGAATGAACATGATCGTCACGCTGGACGTCGCCCAGGGTGCGAATCCGAACACGAACATCACCAGCGCGGAAATCACCAATCCGAAGGGCAGGAAGTAACGCGGGTTGGAGCGATCCGACACCAGCCCCATGAGGAACTTCGACAGGCCGTACGCAATGGCGATCGCCGAGATCGCCAGCCCCAGTTGACCGCGGGTATATCCCTCATCGATCAGGTAGGGCATGGCCAGCGAGAAGTTCTTGCGCAGCAAATAGTAGCCGGCGTAGCCGAAGAAGATGCCGGCGAAAATCTGCCAGCGAAGGCGGCGGTAGGTGGAGTCGACACGCTCCGCAGGCAGCGGAGCCTGATGCGCGGCAGGACGGAAAAAGGCAAACATCGGGACACTCCATTTATTTTTTTGTTATGCGAATCCGAATATTACATTTTCGTTACAGAAAATAGGAAGGCTTCTCATCGGATAAAAAGGGCGTAAATGCGGGGCGGGAGGGAATTCCTTTGCGAACATCGCGTTTGTGCAGTGCTGCGCGTAGGTGGGTTTCAATGCGTGGGACAGGTAAAGTGCGCGCTCATGGGCTCACGATTGGCAAACCGACATGCAGTCACCCCCGCTTGGGATTCGGAATCAAAAGATCATCATTCTGTGCCGCGATGTCGGCGGATACCTTGGCCGGCTCAGCCACTTTCTCGGCAAGTCGAACGACGTGGTGTTCATTGACCTGACCCAAGGCGGGAAGGAGCTGTCCTGGCTTCCGGGAAAGATGCGGCGATGGCTAAAAAAGTACCTGATCATTCGGCGTGCCAACGCTACGATCCGGGCAGCAGGGGATGTCGACGCATTGCTGGTGGTGAACCCGAGTCAGCTGGATCAGGGGCTGGTCCTGCAGGCACAGTCCGCCGCGCAGCTGACCATTGCGTATCTGTCAGACGGAATCGCACGGCTGTCCATGCCGCTCGATCAACTGGCGACCTTTGACAAGGTCTACACCTTCGACAGTGCCGATGCCCGCGAGTACCAGCTGCGCAAGCTCTACAACTACATCTACGAAGAGCACGCCGATTTCAAAACGACGTCCGACTTTAAGGCGTTCGTCGTGATGGGCGGCAAGCACCGCGTTGATGTGCTTGGCCGGGTGGCTCAAGCGTTTGAACAGCTGGGCTACACCAGCACCTGCAAATTCCTGGTGCAGAGCAAACCAGTGCCCGGAGCCAGTCCATTACTGACCTTCTTCCGCCAGCGCATGGACATCGATGAAACGGCCGAATACGTCAGGCGTTCGGAAATCCTGATCGACATCGTCCGGCCTGGCCACGCGGGTTTGAGCTTCCGTTTTTTTGAGGCGCTGCTCTACCGCAAGAAAATGATCACCAACAATCCATCGGTGGCGGATTACGACTTCTACGATCCGCGCAACATCCTGATCATCGACAGCGAGCACCCCGTGATCCCTGGCGCGTTCATTAACGGGGAATACGTGGACCCGCCCGAAGAAGTCGTGCAGCGGTACAGCATGGCCAGTTGGGCGAACGAGGTGTTCAGTCCGCCCCCGGCTAGCCCGCATCGGTCACCCGTTACCGAGTCTTAAGCTTTCGGCAGGATTGCTTTGGTGCTCGGCGATGCCTTGCGCAGGAACGGGTGCTCGATGCACCAGTACGTTGCGACGCTGATGCTGCTGGTCAGCAGGATGATCAACGGTAAGTACAGCGCGTAGCTGAGCGGGTCCGGCATTGCGAAGTCGTACGCGCCCAGCAGGCTGAACACGCTGTAGATGACGATGCCGTGCAGCAGGTAAATGCTGAAGCTCGCTTCGCCCAGAATCTTCAACCCTCGAATCTCTAGCACCCCGTGCAAGCTGTTGCCGAGTACGAACAGCGCAAATGGAATGCCGAGGATCAGCATTTGCAGCGTTGAGTACGATTTGAGCTTCAAGCAGATCAGCAGTATCGCGACCGCTACCAACGTGCAGCGTACGCCCGTGAAGTCGATTTTCCACTGGCGCATCCGGTCTTCAAAGACCGCCACCGCGATGCCGACAGCAAACAGTTTGATGAACCGGTTGTGAAAATGATGGTGGTACTCGCCCCACAGGCACGCCAGCGCAATCAGCGCGACCACGACGGCCATGCCGGGGAGCTTGCGTCGAAGCAGGCAATACAGCACCGGCAGCGACAGGTAGAAGACCGCTTCATAGAGCAGCGTCCACTGCACCGAGGCGTTGATACGCACGGTGTCCGGAAAACCACTGAGGGGGCTGCCGATGAAAATCACCCATCGCCCGAGCGCCTTGATCGTGTCCATGACCGGCGCACTGATGCCTGCGGACTGGTACAGCGCGATGGCCGTAATCAGCGCGACGCTGAAGAGGTACATCGGGAAGATTCGTCGTACCCGTGACGACAGAATCTGACGCCATTTTGGCTCGCTTCGGTAGATCTTCGCGGTAAACAGGTAACCGGTGATCATGAAAAACAACGACACCGGCACCGTGCCCATGTTGTTCAGCACGCGGCTGTCCGTGGTTTCCCAAACGCCGTTGACGTGCCAGTAATAACTGACCATGAAGTGGTGAACAATGACTGCGGTTGCGAGCACGCCTCGCAGCCCGTCCAGCGACGAAACGCGATGAAGCGCGTCTCTGGAGAGGATCGGCAGTCGCCGGGTGGCGAAGCAAAATATCGCGATCGACAGCGCGTACAACGTGATCAAAAGCAGAGTGACGGTCATCAACACGGGTCCGCAGTTCGTATGGGAGTCGATACCGAATGACTCGTGTTCGGTATGTATCGGCCGTGAAATATACGGAACCGTTCGAGCGGCGTCGCGGCTTGTTTAAGCATGACTCTGAAATTTGGGACTGGTCCTACGCAGCCTTGGGAAGTCATGAGCTATTGCCGCCGGAGAACAGCACACAAAATGCGCGCCAGCCTTTTGCACCCACGCAGGAGGTAGACGGGAGAAGCGCGCAGGTGATGGCAGTGATGAGCAAGTGGGTTTTATGGCTGATGTTCGCGGTATGTATCGGCGCCCATGCAGATGAGCACAGTGTGGAGTTTGATTACCGCAAGGCGCCTGCCTGGCCGTATTCGCTTTCAAAATCGGGAATATCCGGGTGGGTCGTCTACGACCTAGTGGCGCACCATGATGGACGGGTTTCCGAGCCTGATGTGCTGGACAGCTCGCATCCTCTGTTTTCCCTCGCCGTCGTAAAGGTGGTGCCAACGTGGCGCGTAAAACCCTGGGTCGTCAGTGAGCAGCGTCCGGCAGTCATTTCGCTGCGTCAGGAGCATTACTTCGTCCACCCGCGTGAAGGAAATGCCGCCGTGCCTTGGCTGCATCGGAGTCTGCGCCACCTGTCCTGCGCGAAATTCAACAAACGCTTCGAAGACTTCCAGCAGAACTCGTCTGATCTTGAACAGGTGGAGATGAGCGTGTTCCGGCACACCTACAGCGTGCTCGCGAGGGTGGCGACTTACAGAAAGCTGTCCGACGAGGACAGGTTCGCGCTGGGGGATGCGCTGGCAGATGCAGTTCCGGAGGTCATTCAGCGCTGCCGGGCGACTCCGGAACTGCGTTACAAGGACGTGTTGCCTGATCAAGTGAGGAGGATGCTGTGAGCCGTGCAGAGAACTGCGCAAAGTTCGCTCCGTTTCTTCAGAACAGGTGGATCCCGATACGCGCTACCTGACGCTAACCACCACCTTGCCCACCGCTTTCCTCTGCGCCAGCGATTCAATCGCTTCCCCGGCCTGCTCCAGCGGGTAAATCTTCGACACCAGCGGCTTCAACTTGCCTTCGCTGAACCAGGTGAACAGTTGCTGGAAATTCGCCGCATTGTCTTGCGGCTGGCGTTGGGCAAATGAGCCCCAAAACACGCCTACAACCGAGGCACCTTTCAACAGCGCGAGATTGACCGGCAGTTCGGGAATACGACCACTGGCGAAGCCGACGACCAGCAATCGGCCGTTCCAGGCGATGCCGCGAACGGCTTGATCAAAAAGGTCACCGCCCACAGGGTCATAGATCACATCGACGCCATTGCCGTTGGTGAGGCGTTTGATTTCATCCTTCAGATTGCTTTCGCTGTAATTGATCAACTCGTCGGCGCCGGCGGTTTTGGCGACCTCCAGCTTTTCTGCGCTGCTGGCGGCGGCGATCACGCGAGCGCCCATGGCTTTGCCGATCTCAACCGCGGCGAGGCCGACGCCCCCCGATGCGCCGAGGACGAGGAGCGTTTCGCCTGCCTGCAGATTGGCGCGCTGTTTAAGGGCGTGCATGGAGGTGCCGTACGTCATGCTGAAAGCAGCAGCGGTGGTGAAGTCCATCGTTTCGGGGATGGGCAGGACGTTGTAACCGGCCACGGCGATCTGTTCGGCGAAGCTGCCCCAGCCGGTCAGCGCCATCACTCGGTCACCGACACGAACATGGCTGACCTTTTCGCCGACAGCCGTCACGACGCCCGACGCTTCACCTCCGGGCGAAAACGGAAAAGGCGGCTTGAACTGGTATTTGCCTTCGATAATCAGCGTGTCCGGGAAGTTGACCCCGGCAGCGTGCACGTCCAGAAGAATCTCGTTTTTCTTCGGCTCCGGGCTGGGGATTTCCTCCAACACCAGATCTGCAGCGGGACCGAAGGCTTTACACAGCACGGCTTTCATCGAGGGCTATTCCTTTTTCGGGGATGGCCGATAAGTACAGGTAGCGAGGTTGTGGGGTCAATGAGCATGGCCCGGCCTGATAGGCGTGCATAAGCTGAAGTAAGCTATGCGGCAAAACGGATTGAGGAGCGGACTGTGAAAGCGTGGATTGTTATGTTGATGGCATTGTCGATGCCTGTTGTAGCGCTGGCCGAAGAGGGCGGCGAGAAAGAAGATCCGAACAAGGTTTCCTACGTGGCGTTGACGCCACCTTTCGTGGGCAACTACGCGCTGGACGGTAGCCCGAAGCTGCACGTCTACAAGGCCGACGTCGCCTTGCGCGTGACCGGCGCCGAAGCGCAGAAACTGGTGAAGCAGAACGAGCCGCTGATTCGCAACCAGTTGGTGGCGTTGTTCACTCAGCAAACGGTCGACAGCATGGGCAACGTCGATGCCAAGGAAAAACTGCGTCAGGAAGCGCTGAAGCAGACCCAGCAGGTATTGACCCAGGAAACCGGCAAGCCCGTCGTTGATGACCTGCTGTTCAATAACTTTATCGCCCAGTAAATCGCGGCATTCTGAACTCAGCGCAGGCCCAGTACGGCGGCCCATTGTTCGTCCGTCACTGGCATGACGGACAAGCGGCTGCCTTTCTGCACCAGTGGCAATTGCTCAAGGGCAGCTTGCTGCTTCAGAAATCCCAGTCCCAGCACCTTCGGAAATGCCTCGACGAAAGCCACGTCAAGGGCGCTCCAGGGATTTTTCTCCTCGGTGGCTTTGGCATCGAAGTAGTGGCTTTTCTCGTCCATCGCGGTGGGATCGGGGTACGCGGACTTAACGATTTCTCCAATGCCGGCGATCCCGGGCTCGGGGCAGCTGGAATGGTAGAAAAAGAACTGATCACCCACGGCCATCGCGCGTAGAAAGTTCCGCGCCTGATAGTTGCGGACACCGTCCCAGCGTGTCTGACCGAGCTTTTTAAGCCCGCTGATCGAGAGCTCGTCGGGCTCGGATTTCATCAGCCAATAGGCCATTTACAAGGCTCCTGAACAGGTGTTGGGAAAGTTGTCCTACGTTTTGATGACAACCCGACAGTCGGCTGGCGTCAGTATTTGCGTGTTGCGTCACGTTGCCGCAGAATGCCGGCATTTTAAGGGCTGCACGATCTGGCAGCCTGTTTAACCGCTATCGATTTTAGATTCTGATTCGTTACAAAGGGGACGATGAATGCGACGCAAGCCGGATGTACTGTGGGTTTTGGCAATTTTGTTCGGCTTGGGAATCGTCACCACCGGTTACGCGCAAAGTCTGTGGGCCGCAAAGGCAGACGCGCCGGTTGAAATCACTCAGCAACAGCAGCCATTGTCCCGCCGCTAAACCGCTTTCGCAGCGCGCTTTCCTCTCAGGAGCGCGCCTTGCTGACAATTCACCCCGCCACATACCAGCGCTTATCCGTCACCGTTCCTGCCAACGGAACATCCCAACTGGCGACCGCCAGCTTCGCGACTTTCTGACACTCATGGGCCAGTCCCAGCAGCACCGGCTTGCGCCAGGTTTTACGACGCGCGCGATAAGCCAGACTGCGGTCGTAAAAGCCGCCCCCCATGCCAAGACGTCCGCCTTGCGGATCGAATCCCACGAGCGGCATCAACACCAGGTCCAGTGTCCAGATCTTGCGCTGTCGCTTGGCATTGATGCGCGGCTCCGGGATACGGAACCGGTTCGGCTTGAACTTCTCCCCTGGATGCACGCGCTGGAACACCATTTTCGTTCGCGGCCAGGCGCTCAGCACTGGCAGGTAGGTGGCCTTGCCGCGTTTTTGAGCGGCACGAAGCAGCAGGCGCGGGTCGATCTCACCGTCCATCGGAAGATAGAGAGAAACGTGCCGGGCGCGGCGAAACAGAGGGTTTTGCGCAAGTTGACGGTACACACCCTGCGCCGCCTGTCGCTGTTCTGCCGGGCTGAGCGCGCGACGATTATGGCGAAGCAGCCGACGCAACTGTGGGCGAGTGAGGCTTGAAGGATCTGGGAGGGGAGCGGCGCCGGATGAGGTCATGCTGGCGGGTCCGTAAGGCTTTGGAAGGTGATGTCGTGTAATCAGGCAGATTCACGATGCCCACCGCCAGACGGGACGCCTGGCGATGGGTAGAAGGTTCGAGACTCCCCGACGAACCGCTGTCGGTGTAGCCCTTGAACCCGAAAGTTCAAGGTGGAGATTGCAGGAGGTTTTAAGGCTTTCCGTCGAGCGGACATGCACACCAACCCCAACGTGCAACCCCCGTGGTTGTGCGTATCGGCTCAGGGACATGACCGACTGGCAAGCACTCCAGGGAGCGGTCGCAAGTATACCGAATCATGTCCGAACAATCAGCCTTGTGCTTTATCCGAATCCGTGGCAAGGACCAGGTCTACACGGTCCAGCAAATCGCGAACCTGCTCGCTATTGGCACCATTTGTCTGGGCCTTTGCGGGTGGCAGTTCCTGTTTGTGCAGAAGGTCATGGGTAATGTTCAGTGCGGCCATCACCGCAATACGGTCGGCGCCGATGACTTTGCCGCTGCTGCGGATCTCGCGCATTTTGCCGTCCAGATAACGCGCGGCGCTGACCAGATTGGTGCGCTCCTCTTGCGGGCAGATGATCGAATATTCTTTGTCGAGGATTTGCACGGTGATGCTGTTGCCATTACTCATGAGTCTTGCTCCAGGGCCTTGAGGCGCGAAATCATGGACTCGACCTTTTGCCGGGCGATTTCGTTTTTTTCAATGAGTTGAGCGCGTTCCTCGCGCCAGGATTTTTCCTGAGCTAATAGGAGTCCGTTTTGACTTTTTAGTTGCTCGACACGATTGATCAATAACTCCAGTCGAGCCATCAGCGCTTGCAGGTCGTTGTCTTCCATTGTTTTCCACTGATTACTTTCAGATGAGTGGTGCAGGCGCTGGCGTCTGGATTCGCCCCGGACATCGCCTGATAGCTTGGGCGCGTCTGCCGGTGCTACGATACAAGGCCTTCATTCTAGACATTGCGCCGCCTGGCGCCTAGTTGCCCATGCCTATTCAGAATTCCCCGTACAACGGCTTCGCCACCCTCCTTACCAGCAGTGGTCATCACGTATCGCCTGCCGAATTGCACGGCCTTTTGCTCGGTCGCAGTTGCGCCGGCGCAGGCTTTGATGCTGAGGAGTGGCTGACCGACGCTCACCTGCTGCTGGAAACAGAGCCTGACGACAAAGTGCGCCAGGCCCTGATCGGCCTGCAGGCAATGGTCAAAAGCGAACTGACCGGCGACGACATGACCGTCGTGTTGCTGTTGCCCGGCGATGATGAGCCTCTGGCTACGCGCACCGCCGCCATGGCCCAGTGGTGCCAGGGTTTCCTCAGCGGCTTTGCCCGGGTCGGTGGTCAGTCGCTCAGCGATGATGCCAGGGACGTGCTGCAAGATCTGGCTGCCATCGCTCAGGTCCACGATGCGCTCGACGAGTCCGAAGACGGCGAGAGCGACTACATGGAAGTGATGGAATACCTGCGCGTTGCGCCGTTGCTGCTGTTCACCGAGTTCAACCAGAAAACCGACGCCGAAGACGAAGCCAAGCCGTCTTTGCACTGACAGCGCGTCATCGCTGCTTCGGCCATGCCGCCCTTGCGCAGCGGTGGCCGAAGCGCACCTCCCGGAGTACCGCACTTGCCCATGATTCATATCCCGAAAGCCGAATATGCCCGCCGCCGCAAGGCGTTGATGGAGCAGATGGAGCCCAACAGCATCGCCATTCTGCCAGCGGCGGCTGTGGCCATTCGGAACCGGGACGTTGAACATGTGTACCGCCAGGACAGCGACTTTCAGTACCTGAGCGGCTTCCCCGAGCCCGAAGCGGTGATCGTGCTGATCCCCGGCCGCGAGTACGGTGAGTACGTCCTTTTCTGTCGCGAGCGCAATCCCGAGCGCGAGCTGTGGGACGGCCTGCGCGCGGGTCAGGACGGCGCGATGCGCGAGTACGGCGCCGACGATGCCTTCCCGATCACCGACATCGACGACATCCTGCCCGGGCTCATCGAGGGTCGCGATCGGGTGTATTCGTCCATGGGCAGTAATCCTGAATTCGACCGACATGTGATGGAGTGGATCAATGTCATCCGCTCCAAGGCGCATCTGGGTGCGCAGCCGCCGAAAGAATTCGTTGCGCTGGATCACCTGCTCCACGACATGCGCCTGTATAAATCGGCGGCCGAAGTGAAAGTGATGCGTGAGGCCGCGCAGATCTCGGCCCGGGCCCACGTGCGGGCGATGCAAGCCAGTCGCGCCGGGCTCTACGAGTTCAGCCTGGAAGCGGAGCTGGATTACGAATTCCGCAAGGGCGGCGCCAAGATGCCGGCCTATGGCTCCATCGTCGCGTCGGGGCGCAACGCCTGCATCCTGCATTATCAGGAGAACGATGCGCTGCTCAGAGACGGCGATCTGGTGCTGATCGATGCCGGTTGCGAGATCGACTGCTACGCCAGTGACATCACCCGTACCTTCCCGGTCAGCGGCAAATTCTCCGCCGAACAGAAAGCGATTTACGAGGTGGTGCTCAAATCCCAGGAAGCGGCGTTTGCGGCGATCAAACCCGGCAATCACTGGAATCAGGCTCACGAGGCGACGGTTCGGGTTATCACCGAAGGCCTGGTAGAACTTGGGCTGCTGCGAGGCGCGGTGGATGAACTGATTGCCGCCGAAGCGTACAAAGCTTTCTACATGCACCGTGCCGGACACTGGCTGGGCATGGACGTGCACGATGTCGGCGAATACAAGGTCGGCGGCGAGTGGCGCGTGCTGGAGGCCGGGATGGCGCTGACGGTCGAGCCCGGCATTTATGTGTCCCCGGACAATCAGACCGTTGCCAAGAAGTGGCGCGGGATTGGCGTGCGAATCGAGGATGACGTCGTGGTGACCAAAAAAGGCTGTGAAATCCTGACGGGCGACGTGCCAAAAACCGTTGCCGACATTGAGGCCCTGATGGCCGCTGCGCGAACCCAAGCCGCATGAGCCGCTTTAATCTGGCCATCGTCGGCGGCGGGCTGGTCGGCGCAAGCCTCGCTCTCGCCCTGCAAGCCGGGGCGAAGGCGCGGGGCTGGAAAATTGTCCTGATCGAGCCGTTTGCGCCTGGCGACACGTACCAGCCCAGCTATGACGCGCGCTCTTCGGCGCTGTCTTTCGGCGCGCGGCAGATCTACGAGCGCCTGGGCCTGTGGCAGCAGATCAGCCGCCGCGCCGAGCCGATTCTCAAAATTCACGTTTCCGACAAAGGCCGGTTCGGCGCTGCGCACCTGTCTTCGATGGAGGAAGGCGTTCCGGCCCTGGGCTATGTGGTTGAAAACGCCTGGCTTGGCCAATGCCTGTGGCAGGCGCTGGACAAGGACGTGATCAGTTGGCGGGTGCCGGCTGAGGTCACGCACATGCAGGCGCTGCCCGATGGCTACCAACTGACCCTGAACGACGAAACTCAGCTCACTTGCGATCTGGCGGTGCTGGCCGACGGCGGCCGCTCCAGCCTGCGCGAGCAGTTGGGCATTGCCGTGCGGAACACGCCGTACGATCAGAGCGCCCTCATTGCCAACATCACGCCGGGAGATCCACACGGTGGTGAGGCCTTCGAGCGGTTTACCGAAAATGGCCCCATGGCGTTGTTGCCGCTTCCGGACAACCGCTGCGCACTGGTCTGGACGCGCACCGGCAATGACGTTCAACGGCTGATGGCGCTGGACGACCGACGCTTTCTGGAAGAACTGCAGGGCGTCTTTGGCTACCGTTTGGGTGCGCTGAAACAAGTGGGTGCGCGGCATAGCTATCCGCTGGCGTTGATCGAGGCCGAAGAGCAGATCCGCTCCCATCTGGTGGTGCTCGGCAACGCGGCCCACAGTCTTCATCCAATTGCGGGGCAGGGCTTCAACCTGTCGCTGCGTGATGCGGCCTCCCTGGCCGAATCACTGCTCGCCAGCGAAGCACCGCTGGGCGAGCTGTCGACGCTGCAGGCCTACCGCGAGCGCCAGCGCGTTGATCAAAAACTGACCGTCGGCTTTTCGGATCAAGTCACCCGGCTGTTCAGCAGTCAGCAATCCCTCGTCACGGCAGGCCGCAACTTGGGCCTCCTGGGCCTGGATCTGCTGCCGTCCGCCAAGAGCTGGTTCGCCCGTCAGGCCATGGGCCTGGGAACGCGAAGCGATGTCTGAACACTCCATTCATTCGTGGCCTTCGCCACAACCGAGAACGATTTAAAGCATGGAAACGCGCGCAGATCTGCTGATTGTCGGGGCCGGAATGGTGGGGAGCGCGCTTGCACTGGCGCTGCGCGACAGTGGGCTGAACATCCTCGTGGTGGATGGTGGTCCTCTGACGGTCAAGCCGTTCGTGGCCGACGCGCCGTTCGAGGCGCGGGTCAGCGCGCTGTCCATCGCCAGTCAGCGCATTCTCGAGCGGCTAGGCGTCTGGGACGGCATCGTTGCGCGGCGAGTCAGCCCCTACAGCGACATGCACGTGTGGGATGGCAGCGGCACGGGCAAGGTGCATTTTTCTGCCTCCAGCGTTCACGCCGAAGTGCTTGGGCATATCGTTGAAAACCGCGTGGTGCAGGATGCGCTGGTCGAACGCTTGCATGACAGCAACATCGGTTTGCTGGCCGATGCGCGTCTGGAGCAGATGCGTCACTCCGGCGATGACTGGCTGCTGACCCTGTCCGACGGCCGCACATTGCGCGCGCCGCTGGTAGTCGCGGCCGATGGCGCCAACTCGACCGTGCGGCGCATGACGGGCACCGCGACGCGGGAATGGGACTACCTGCATCACGCCATTGTGACGAGCGTGCGCACGGCGGACTCCCACCGCAAAACCGCCTGGCAGCGCTTTACTGACGACGGCCCGCTGGCCTTTTTGCCGCTGGACCGAGAGGGTGAGCATTGGTGCTCCATCGTCTGGTCGGTGACACCGGAGCAATCCGAGCGGTTGATGAAGCTCGATGACGAACGCTTCTGCCGTGAGCTGGAGAATGCGTTCGAAGGCTGTCTCGGGCAGGTGATCTCGGCTGATTCGCGGGTTTGCGTCCCGCTGCGGCAACGCCATGCCAAGCGTTATGTGGCGCCGGGCCTTGCGCTGATCGGCGATGCCGCGCACACCATTCATCCATTGGCGGGGCAGGGCGTCAACCTGGGCTTTCTCGACGCAGCCGTGCTCGCCGAAGTGCTGCGCGGTGCGGTCGGGCGCGGAGAGCGTCTGGCCGATGAGCGTGTGTTGAGCCGTTACGAGCGTCGGCGCATGCCGCATAACCTGGCGTTGATGGCGGCGATGGAAGGCTTCGAGCGGCTGTTCCAGGCCGATGCGCTGCCGGTTCGTTTGCTGCGCAATGCCGGGCTGAAGATGGTCGATCATTCGGCAGAAGCCAAAGCATTGTTCGTGCGTCAGGCGTTGGGGCTGACCGGGGACCTCCCCGAGTTGGCGAAGCTCTGACGGCACAGCGCTTTCTGTCCGCGCGCTTCACTGTGGGACCGGCTTAGCTGGGAAAGCGCCATTTGCTACGCGGGGAATCTGATGGCGTTGAAGCCGGCCTCTTCCCGGCTGACGCCGGTCCCACTGAAACCGCGCGCGTTCAGAGGGTTCACCGCCGGCACTCCGCAACATCCGGTAACGGCTCAATCCTGACTTCGGTTGAGATGGTAGATGCGATTCACTACCATTTCGCCTCGTTTTTCCCCTCTCTCGAATCAGGAGAACCTGCATGCAGGCGAGCAAGCGTCTTTTGGCTGCCCTGGCATTAACCGTGCTCGGCAGCACCGCCCAGGCCGCAGATGAAGTGGTGGTGTATTCCTCCCGAATCGATGAGCTGATCAAACCGGTGTTCGATGCCTACACCGCCAAGACCGGTGTGAAGGTCAAGTTCATCACCGACAAGGAAGCCCCGCTGATGCAGCGCATCAAGGCCGAGGGCCAGAACGCAACGGCTGACCTGCTGCTCACCGTCGACGCAGGCAACCTCTGGCAAGCGGAACAGATGGGTATCCTGCAGCCGTTCACTTCGCCGGTCATCGACGCGAATATTCCCCCGCAATACCGCTCTTCCACTCACAGTTGGACCGGCCTGAGCCTGCGCGCGCGGACCATCGCCTACTCCACCGATCGCGTCAAACCTGAAGAACTCACCACCTACGAAGCGCTGGCCGACAAACAGTGGGAAGGACGTCTTTGCCTGCGTACCGCCAAGAAGGTCTACAACCAGTCGCTGACCGCCACGCTGATCGAAACCCACGGCGCCGAGGCGTCTGAAAAGATTCTCAGGGGCTGGGTGAACAACCTCTCGACGGACGTGTTTTCCGATGACATCGCGGTGCTGGAAGCCATCAATGCCGGCCAATGCGACGTCGGCATCGTCAATACTTACTACTACGGTCGCTTGCACAAGGACAATCCGGACCTTGCCGTGCGCTTGTTCTGGCCCAATCAGTCGGATCGCGGCGTGCACGTCAATCTTTCCGGCATTGGCCTGACCAAGTACGCGCCCCATGCCGACGCCGCCAAGGCGTTGGTGGAATGGATGACGGGCCCCGAAGCCCAGACGATATTCGCCGGCACCAACCAGGAATTCCCGGCCAACCCGAAAGTCGCACCGTCCGAAGAAGTGGCGAGCTGGGGCGCATTCAAGGCGGACACAATCCCGGTTGAAGTGGCCGGTCGGCGGCAGGCCGAGGCGATTCGCATGATGGACCGTGCTGGCTGGAACTGATCTCTCGCAAAAGAAGCCCGGATTAACGCCGGTTTTGCATTTTGGTGAAGATCCTGTGGGAGTGAGCTTGCTCACGAAGATGGCATTTCAATCGCTGGAGATCTAGCGGATGTGCCGGCCTCTTCGCGAGCAAGGTGGAGCGCCACCCCGGTCGCTCCCCCCAAGGGCTTCGGCAACCCGCAACTCTCCATGAGTAACCCCTTTGGCCCACTCCCCCCAGCGTCGCTGGTACCCCCTGGTTTTCACCATCGCCGCGCTGGTGCTGCTGCCGTTGAGCGTGCTGCTGTTCTCCTGGCAAACCGTCGACCAGCAGATCTGGTCCCACCTCTGGGAAACCCAGATGCCACGGTTGCTTGGCAATACCCTGACGCTGGTGCTCGGCGTCGGGCTGGGCGTTACGGTCTTGGGCGTGAGTCTCGCGTGGCTGACGGCGCTGTGTGAGTTCCCGGGGCGGCGCTGGCTCGACTGGGCGCTGATGCTGCCGTTTGCCATCCCGGCGTATGTGCTGGCGTTTGTCTTTGTGGGATTGCTGGATTTCGCAGGTCCGGTGCAGACGCTGTTGCGCGAGTGGTTCGGCTCCGGCCTGCGTCTGCCGCGAGTGCGCTCGACCGGTGGCGTGATCATCGTGCTGGTGCTGGTGTTTTACCCCTACGTCTATCTGTTGGCGCGCACGGCATTCCTGGCGCAGGGCAAAGGCCTGATGGAGGCCGCCCGCATTTTGGGGCAGTCGCCGTGGCAAGCGTTCTGGCGCGTGGCATTGCCCATGGCGCGGCCGGCGATCGGTGCCGGTGTCGCGTTGGCGTTGATGGAAACACTGGCGGATTTCGGCGCGGTGTCGGTGTTCAATTTCGACACCTTCACCACCGCCATCTACAAAACCTGGTACGGCTTCTTCAGCCTGTCGAGCGCGGCGCAACTGGCGAGCCTGCTGCTGTTGGCCGTCATGGTCCTGCTGTACGGCGAGCATCGCGCACGGGGGGCTAGCCGACCGAGCAACGAGCGTCCGAGGGTCAATGCGCTGTATCACCTGCGCGGCCTGAAAGCCGCCGCCGCCAGCACATGGTGTGGGCTGGTGTTCGCCTGCGCGTTTGTGGTGCCACTGCTGCAGTTGATTGTCTGGGTCTGGCAGCGCGGGCGTTTCGACCTCGACGAGCGCTACGCCGGGTTGATCCTGCACACGCTTTATCTGGGCGGCATCGCTGCGCTGGTCACGGTGTGCGTCGCGGTGATTCTCGTGTTTGCCCGGCGTCTCGCCCCCACTCGCGCCATCCGCTCGGGCGTCAGCCTCGCCAACATCGGCTACGCGCTGCCCGGCTCTGTGCTGGCGGTGTCGATCATGTTGGCGTTCAGTTATCTCGACCGGGAACTGGTCGTGCCCTTATCCACCTGGATGGGCGGTGCTGGCCGGCCGCTTTTGCTGGGCAGCCTGGGCGCGCTCGTGCTTGCGTACCTGGTGCGCTTCATTGCGGTCGCCTACGGGCCGCTCGAGAACAGCCTGTCGCGCATTCGCCCGTCATTGCCCGAAGCCGCTCGCAGTCTGGGGGTCAGTGGGCCACGATTGTTTTTCAGGATTTATCTGCCGCTGCTCATACCCGGCACGTTGAGCGCTGCGCTGCTGGTCTTCGTCGACGTCCTCAAGGAAATGCCCGCCACGCTGCTCATGCGCCCGTTTGGCTGGGACACGCTGGCCGTGCGCATCTTTGAAATGACCAGCGAAGGCGAGTGGGCGCGTGCGGCTCTGCCTGCACTGACATTGGTGCTGGTCGGGCTGCTTCCGGTCATCGGTTTGATCAGACGTTCGGCTAAGCCGATTGGTTAGGTGCGGGGTCCCAACCTTGCGGCTACAATGCGCCGCAATCGACTCGGTCTGTCAGACAATTCCACAAATTAGCAACGGCTCCAAACCCCAATTCACGGGGGATTTGCGGGATTGCCAGTGACCGCGTCTTCGCCACGCCCGGAAGGAGAAACCCATGGGACAGCGTACGCCCCTCTTTGACCTGCACCTCGCGCTCGGCGCGAAGCTGGTCGATTTTGGTGGTTGGGACATGCCCTTGCACTACGGATCGCAGGTCGAGGAGCACCATCAGGTGCGCCGGGATTGCGGGATTTTCGACGTGTCGCACATGCATGTGCTCGATGTATCCGGCAGCCAGGCCAAGCCTTGGCTGCAACATCTGCTGGCCAACGACGTCGGCAGGTTGCAACAGACCGGGCAGGCGCTTTACAGCGCGATGCTCGACACCCACGGCGGTATCGTCGACGACATGATCGTCTACCTGACCGACGAGGGTTATCGACTGGTGGTCAACGCCGCCACCGGCGACAAGGATCTGGCCTGGATGAACGCCAACCTTGCCGGCTACGACGTGCGCGTCAGGCATCGCTCGGAGCTGGCCATGCTCGCCATTCAGGGGCCAAACGCCCGGCAGAAGATCGGCGAACTGGTCAATCAGGAACGCACCGCGCTCATCCACACCCTCAGACCCTTCGAAGGCCAGCAGGAAGGCGGCTGGTTCATTGCCCGCACAGGTTATACCGGTGAAGACGGCCTGGAGATCATCCTGCCCGCCACCGAAGCCTGCAGTTTTTTCAACGACATGGTCGGTGCCGGCATCTCGCCTATCGGTCTGGGCGCCCGCGATACGCTGCGGCTGGAAGCGGGCATGAATCTGTACGGTCAGGAAATCGACGAGCAGGTTTCGCCGCTGGTCTCCAACATGGCCTGGACGGTCGCGTGGACGCCTGAAGACCGAACGTTCATCGGGCGTGCAGCACTCGAAGCAGAGCGCGCGCGAGGCATCTCCTCAAGACTTGTAGGGCTGGTCCTCGAAGAGCGGGGCGTTTTACGCGCTCATCAGGTCGTCCGAATAGCGGAAGTTGGCGAAGGAGAGATCACCAGTGGTAGTTTCTCTCCTACGCTAAGCAAGTCGATCGCGCTGGCGCGAGTGCCGATGGCCACCGCTGACCGTGCCGAGGTGGAAATCCGGGGCAAGTGGTACCCGGTCCGAGTGGTTCGACCCGCATTCGTGCGTCACGGCAAGGCCCTGATATAACCCTGATTTGAAAGCCATCCCTGGCGGGTTTTTCCGCTGACCTGATGAAGTAGAGAGGATAAGAACATGAGCACTATTCCCGCCGGACTGCGTTTTGCCGAGAGCCACGAGTGGGCGAAGCAAGAGGGTGATCTGATCGTTGTCGGTATTTCCGATCATGCGCAGGAAGCGCTGGGTGACGTGGTGTTCGTCGAGCTGCCTGAGGTGGGTAAGGTTTTCGCTGCCCCAGGTGATCAGGCCGGTGTCGTCGAGTCGGTAAAGGCTGCGTCTGACATCTACTCGCCCGTGGCGGGCGAAGTCGTCGAGGTCAACGAGGCACTGGCTGATGGCCCAGAGGCATTGAACGAGGCGCCATACGCGTCGTGGATTTTCAAGGTCAAGCCAGCCAATACCGCGGACCTGGGCAAGCTGCTTGATGCAGCCGGCTACAAGGCACTGATCGGCGAATAAGCCCATCGGTCAGGCACAAAAAAGCCGCTCAAGTGAGCGGCTTTTTAGTGGGAGCGAAATCGGCGTTATGCCGCCAACCCGTCTCGACAGGTCTGACTTATTGCTCGGCAACCAGATTCTTCGCCAGGATGGCGTTCGCCAGGTCCATGTCCGATGCCTTGAGGGCCGGGTTGTCCTTGCGCACCTGATCCATGGCGGCTTCCAGGTATGGGCCACGGATTTCGCCGTTGCTGGCGACGAAGCTGCCAGCGTCATCTTGTGCAGCGACGATCAGCTTGTGGTGACGGAAGGTGAGGTAGGTCGAACCGGTTGTGGCACCAGACGAAAGCACGTCCCGCAGAAAACCGTCGGCCATTGCTGAACCGACCGGCAGGGAAAGCAAGGCTAACGTGGCTACAGCAAGTTTAAGACGCATGACGGGTACTCCGATGTTGGTTTGTTCTGAAACGATTTGATACGCCATCTCGCGTTCTAGTTCCCCATGCGCAGGGCTTCATAGCGCAACGACCTGCCAAGTCGCCTCGTCCGGGCGTTGATCAACGTTCGGAGGTCATGGCTGATGACGGTGGGAAGCTGATCGGGCAGAGTACGGTGACTGCAATCTGCGCGGCTTCTGTGGTTGATCGGAACAACAGCTGGCGCAGCCCATCGAGATTCAAGCCGCAAAAACAATAGGAGGGCGTCATGGCTGTTCTGGAAAGTTTTCGTCTCGACGGCAGGGTGGCGCTGATCACCGGCTCCAGCGCAGGCATCGGTCTGGCGATTGCCCGGGGCCTGGCCGAAGCAGGCGCCACGGTCGTGCTCAACGGCCGCAACGCCGAGACGCTGCAATCGGCCGCCCAAGCCCTGATCGCGGAGGGGCATGCAGTTCACACGCAGAGTTTTGATGTGACGGACAGCAAGGCGGTGGCCGTTGCGGTTCAGGAAATCGAAGAACGCGTCGGGCCGCTGGAAATCCTGGTCAACAACGCCGGCATCCAACGGCGCGGGCCGCTGGCGGAGTTCGCCGAGGCGGACTGGCACGAGTTGATGCGTACCAACCTGGACAGCGCCTTCTTCGTGGGTCAGGCCGTCGCGCGCTGCATGATCCCCCGTGGGCGTGGGCGCATCATCAACATTTGTTCGGTGCAGAGCGAGCTGGGCCGGCCGGGTATTGCGCCGTATACCGCGAGCAAGGGCGCGCTGAAGATGCTGACCAAAGGCATGGCGATCGACTGGGGCCCGTTCGGTCTCAACATCAACGGGATCGGGCCGGGCTACTTCAAGACCGAGCTCAACGCTGCGCTGGTGGCCAACACCGAATTCAGCGACTGGCTGGTGCAACGCACGCCGAGCCGTCGTTGGGGCGAAGTGTCGGAGCTGGCGGGCGCGGCGGTGTTTCTCGCCTCGGACGCGGCCAGCTTCGTCAACGGCCACATCCTTTACGTCGACGGTGCCATCACGGCATCGCTGTAATCCGGAGAATGACCATGCAAGCGATCGTCTGCCATGCCGCGAAAGACCTGCGTGTCGAGCCCGGTACCGAAGCGTTGTCGTTGTCTGCCGGCCAGTTGCGCGTTCGCGTTGCTCGCGGCGGTATCTGCGGCTCGGATCTTCACTACTACCAGCACGGCGGATTCGGTGCCGTTCGGCTGAAAGAGCAGATGGTCCTCGGCCATGAAATTTCGGCAGTCATCGAGGAAGTCGGCGACGCCCAGAGCGCTTTCAGCGTCGGGCAACGGATTTCCGTGTCGCCGTCACGGCCGTGCGGAGACTGCAAATACTGTCACGAAGGCCTGCTCAACCATTGCCTGAACATGCGTTTTTACGGCAGCGCGATGCCGTTTCCGCACATTCAGGGCGCCTTCCGGGAGCACTTAGTGATCGAATCGAACCAGGCCCATGTGCTGGCGCCGACCACGACGCTGGCTGTAGGCGCCATGGCCGAGCCCCTGTCGGTCGGGCTTCACGCGATCCAGCGCGCCGGCGGCGTGTTCGGCAAGCGCGTCCTGGTGACCGGCTGCGGCCCGATAGGCAACTTGCTGATCGGTAGCCTGCGCGCGGCGGGTGCGTTGCAGATTATTGCCGCAGATCTGAGCGACAGCGCGTTGGCCTGCGCGCGCCGCATGGGTGCCAGCGAAACCCACAATCTGCGCGACGAGCCCGAAGCACTGGCGCGCTATACCGCCGACAAAGGTTATTTCGACGTGATGTTCGAGGCCTCCGGCAGTGCGCAAGCCCTGCGCGATGGCCTGACCTGCATGCGACCGCGTGGGGTTGTGGTGACAGTCGGGCTCGGTGGCGATGTGGCAATTCCGCTGAACCTGGTGGTGGGCAAGGAAATCGACCTGCGCGGTACCTTTCGCTTCCATCCCGAATTCGCCCAGGCGGTTGACTTGCTCAATCGCAAGGTGATCGACGTGACCCCGGTGATCTCCCACACCCTCGCGTTTCAGGACGCGGTCCAGGCGTTCGAGCTGGCCGGGGACAAGCAGCAAGCGATGAAAGTCGTACTGGATTTCGGGGTGCCGGACCAGTAACTAACGCTGCTCGCTCTGCGGTGTCACGCGTAGCACCTCTTCAACCGTCGTCAGCCCCGCCGCGACCTTTTGCGCGCCGGACAACCGCAGGCTGCGCATGCCGTCCTTGAAGCCCTGGCGACGCAACGCCGTCAGGTCCAGGTCCGCCGTGATCAGCGACTTCACGGCGTCGGACATCAGCATGATCTCGTACACCCCCGCACGCCCGCGATAACCCGTGTCACGGCATTCCGCGCAACCCACTGCCCGGTGCGCGCCGCTTGGCACGGGCGCCTGCCAAGGCCGCGTCAGGGTTTGCCAGTCGACCTCATCCATTTCGATCGGCGCCTTGCAGTGCGGGCACAGCGTCCGTACCAGACGTTGCGCCATCACGCCGAGGATCGTCGCCTTGAGCAGATAATGCGGGACGCCCAGCTCCAGCAGACGGCTGATGGCGCTGGGCGCGTCGTTGGTGTGCAGCGTCGACAGCACCAAGTGACCGGTCAACGCCGCCTGAATCGCCATTTCTGCGGTTTCCAGGTCGCGAATCTCGCCGATCATGATGATGTCCGGGTCTTGCCGCATCAGCGCGCGGACGCCGCTGGCAAAGGTCAGATCGATGTTGTGCTGCACCTGCATCTGGTTGAACGCCGGCTCCACCATCTCGATGGGGTCCTCGATGGTGCAGAGGTTCACTTCCGAAGTCGCCAGCATCTTGAGCGTCGTGTACAGCGTGGTGGTCTTGCCGGAACCGGTCGGGCCGGTCACCAGAATGATGCCGTTGGGCTGGCGGGTCATGCCCTCCCAGCGACGCAGGTCATCGCCGGAGAATCCGAGCTGGTCGAAGTCCTTGAGCAGCACCTCCGGGTCAAAAATCCGCATGACCATTTTTTCGCCGAAGGCCGTGGGCAGCGTCGACAGCCGCAGCTCCACTTCGCCACCGTCAGGCGTCTTGGTCTTCACCCGGCCGTCCTGCGGCTTGCGCTTCTCGGCCACGTTCATCCGGCCAAGGCTTTTCAGGCGGCTGGTGACAGCCATCGCCACCTGGGGCGGGAATTGATAAACGTTGTGCAGCACGCCATCAATGCGGAAACGGACGGTACCGGCTTCACGGCGGGGCTCGATGTGAATATCGCTCGCCCGCTGCTGGTACGCGTACTGGAACAGCCAGTCGACGATATTGACGATGTGCGCGTCGTTGGCGTCCGGCTCCTGATCGCTGGCGCCGAGCTTGAGCAACTGTTCGAAGTTGCCCATGTTGCTGATTTTCTGATCGCTGGCGCTTGCGCCGCTGACCGATTTCGCCAGCCGATAAAACTCGACGGCCAGTTTCTGCACGTCGACAGGATTGGCGACGACGCGCTTGATCGGCATCTTCAGTACGTGGGTCAGGTCGGCTTCCCACGCACTCACGTAAGGCTGCGCGCTGGCGATGGTCACCGCATCGCGATCAACGTCCACCGCGAGAATTTTGTGGCGCTGGGCAAAGGCGTAGGACATCAACGGGGTCACGGCGGCGACGTTGATCTTCAGAGGGTCGATGCGCAGGTACGGCTGGCCGGCTTGCTCAGCCAGCCAGGCGGTCAGGGTTTCGAGGTCGAGTTTCTTGCCGGGCCGCTTGTGGTTGTCGAACTGCTGGGTGGCGATGAGTTCGAGCGGGTGGGCGTGGAGATTCTGCGCGGCTCGGCGCAGCGTGAGCGCATATTCGGCGTTGTCCTGATCGAGGTATCCCTGGGCGACGAGGTCACGCAGTACTTCGTTCAGATCCAGCCAGCGGTCCTGAGATGATGCGGCGAGGACGGACATGCGGGCTCCTTGGTACGAGACGGCTTACTTCGGTGTTGAGCAAGAGTAGTCCCAAGCGTGCCAGTTGTTGCGCCCTGCCGGTAGCGAAGCGTTGCCAATATTTTCGGAGCACTCAACTGGCGGCGAGTGAGACGGCCTCGGTTACGACGTGCAAATCGCCCATGGGTTCAAGTTCGACCGAGCAAACGCTGACGAGGTTGCGCATTTTTTCACCAATCACCTGAGCGCGGTGCCACGTCATGCCACCCACCTCAACGCTCACCATCAGCATGCCTTCCCGCTGCAGCACACTGACCTGTTGGGGAATCAGGTACTGCATCGCGAACAGGTTGAGCAGCCGGCAGGGTACGTCAGCTTCCGCTTCGGCAAGGATTTGGTATCGCGACAGGCAGTGAGCGTTGCTGACCGACCAGACGTCGTGGCGAAACGGAGCAGGGCTGACGGTTTCGAAATGTGGCATGGGATACCTCCTGACAATCTCGTCGTTACAATGGCGTTGAATGGCAGAAAGTTTTACACGCTGAAAAAGAAATTACTGGTCGAAGACGGGCTGTATTAGTCTCATCGAGACTTGTCTATGTTCAGCAATCTTATTTCGGGAATTGATGATGCGGATTGAGCTGGATGCCTATGATCGGAAGATTCTGGCGCTCCTGCAGGAGGATGCGTCGCTGTCCAGCGCGCAGATCGCCGAGCAGGTGGGCCTGTCGCAGTCGCCTTGCTGGCGGCGCATTCAGAGGCTCAAGGATGAAGGCGTGATTCGGCGGCAGGTGACACTGCTGGATCGCAAGAAAATCGGCCTGAACACGCAGATTTTTGCCGAGGTAAAACTCAACGCCCACGGTCGGTCCAATTTCACCGAATTCACCGAAGCGATCCGTGGCTTTCCCGAAGTGCTGGAGTGTTATGTGCTGATGGGGTCGGTAGACTTTTTGCTGCGCATCGTCACGCCGGACATCGAAGCGTACGAGCGATTCTTCTTCGAAAAGCTCTCGCCGGTGCCCGGGATTCAGGAAGTGAATTCGACAGTGGCGCTGTCGGAAATCAAATCAACGACGAGCTTGCCGATCAACAGATAGGGTGCCAATCCCGCGCTGCGTGCATTTAGTGGGACCGGCTTCAGCCGGGAATGCGTCGGTAGGCACACGGCAAAATTGAGAGTGATGCCACTGGACGCTTCCCGGCTGAAGCCGGTCCTACTGACACACGCATGCCTTTCGTAGGACTGGCTTTAGCCGGGAAGGCGTCGGTAGGCACACTGCGAAATTGAGGGTGCTATTACTGACCTCTTACCGGCTGAAGCCGGTCCTACTGACACACGCGCGCCTTTCGTAGGACTGGCTTTAGCCGGGAAGGCGTCGGTAGGCACACTGCGAAATTGAGGGTGCTATTACTGACCTCTTACCGGCTGAAGCCGGTCCTACTGACACACGCGCGCCTTTCGTAGGACTGGCTTTAGCCGGGAAAGCGTCGGTAGGCACACTGCGAAATTGAGGGTGCTATTACTGACCTCTTCCCGGCTGAAGCCGGTCCTACCAAAACAGCGTCAGCCGGTCCTACTGCCAGCGTCTTACAACTTCAACAATGTCTTCCACGCCCGGCTTTGCAGGACGGTGATGGTTTGCTGGACGCGGGCATCGAGGATTTCATCGGTGATGTCCAGATGCGCCAGTTGTTCGAGCTTGTTCAGCTCGCCGTACAAGCGATCCAGCTCAGGCAGGTCGAGGGCCTGGCGGGCGTAATGCATCCACACTTGAATGCGCTCGATGCGTGGCAACTGCTCCGCCAGGTCTTCCGGCTGCTGCTGGTAGCGCGGCAGGTTCAGCGCGGTCGCCTCGTCACCGAGGAAACGCGGTACCCAACTGCTGAGCATTGCGTGGCCCTGACGATTGCCACGGTTGTTGCGCTCGACCGTCCAGCTGCGCGCCATCAACCAGCGCGACGTGGTCAGCGAGAACAGGCCCCAACGGGTGTCTTGCAGCTCTTCGATGAACTGCTCATGGGCAGCGGCGCGTACATCGCCATCTTCCTGGCCGGCGAGCACCAGCGTGCGCCAGTCCTCCAGCAAGGCGTCCAGCGCGGCACGCAGGTCATGGGTCGTGGCACGCGGAGCGGCTTGACCGAGGCTGCCGGCCAGCGCGCGCAGTTCAGCGAGGACTTCGACCCACTCCTGCAACAGGCTCCAGTGACCGTTGAAACGGTATTGCTCGGCCAGACGCTGACTGCTGCCTAGCAGGAACCAGGCGATGGCGCTGAACGCGTCGTCTACCGAGAGTTCGCCATGCAGCTCGGGCGTTGGCAATTTGATGGAGTAGCTGCTGGCGTCGAACAGACGATAGCCACGTTCGGCCTTGCTGATATCGCAGGGCATCAGCGGCAGTTTCTCGGCCAGCTCTGCGGCCAGTTCCAGCAGCGCGGCAGGGTCGCCCTCGCGCAATTCCAGTTCCAGCTCGCAGATTTCTTCCTGCTGCTTGCCGGCGACCACCTTGCCCAGGTCCAGCGCTGCCTCGATCACCACCTTGGACTTGCCACGGCCCCAGGCGATTTCCGCTTTTTCGCGGACGAAATCAGTGGTGAACACCGGTTTGATGGTTTTCTTGTCCAGATCCGCCAGTTGCTCGGGCCAGCATTCGCCGTCGAGCTTCTTCAGGTCCAGCTTGGCTTTGGGCACATCCCAGTTGTATTCGTTACGCTCGGACAGGCCTGCGACACTCTGGCCGCGAGTCTTGAGGGTCTGAATGATGGCGTCGCCGTCGCGGCGCAGGCGCAGCGCAACTTTGGCATGGGCCAGCTCACGCTCGGGGGTGTCGAAGTACTGATTGAACAGCTCCAACCGCTCCCAGCCACCCTTGTTGCGTTTCTTCAGCAACGGGTGCTCGCGCAGGGCTATGAGGGTTTCGCGGCTGACGCGGAGTTTGATTTCGGTTTCTTTCTGCATGGCCGGAGAATCCAAACGCTCTATCGCTGATAACAGGGGTCGCAGCCGGAATCGACACAGCTGCGTGGGCCGTGCAGTGTACAGGACATCAACCGTGACAGTTTATTCATGCGGGGCAATCGACCTATGATGGTCCGCGTGTCGCACCCCATCACCGGAGTCGCCTATGCCGTTGCCGTCCATGAAAGACCAGTTCGCTGCCCTGATCGCCGCGCCGTCTGTGAGCTGTACGCAGCCTGCGCTCGACCAGTCCAATCGCGCCGTCATTGATCTGCTGGCAAGCTGGTTGGGCGACCTGGGCTTTGCCTGCGACATCCAGCAGGTGAGCCCCGGCAAGTTCAATCTGCTAGCCACTTTCGGCACCGGCCCCGGGGGATTGGTGCTGGCGGGCCACAGCGATACGGTCCCTTACGACGATGCATTGTGGAAAACCGATCCACTGAAGCTGACCGAAGTTGACGGCAACTGGGTAGGACTGGGCAGCTGCGACATGAAGGGCTTCTTCGCCTTGGCCATCGAAGCGCTGCAGCCACTGCTCGATCAGCCGTTCAAGCAGCCGCTGATCATCCTTGCGACCTGCGACGAAGAAAGCTCAATGGCCGGAGCCAAGGCATTGGCTGCGGCGGGCGGTGTGCTGGGACGCGCAGCAGTTATTGGCGAGCCGACCCGTCTCAAGCCGGTCCGCCTGCACAAAGGCGTGATGATGGAGCGCATCGAGATTCTCGGTCGCAGCGGTCACTCCTCGGACCCGAGCCTGGGGCGCAGCGCCCTTGAAGCCATGTACGACGCCATCGGCGAGCTGAAAGGCCTGCGCCGACAGTGGCAGGAGCAATACCGCAATCCGCAGTTCAGCGTACCGCAACCGACCCTGAACTTCGGCTGCATCCATGGCGGCGACAACCCGAACCGGATCTGCGGGCAGTGCTCGCTGGAGTTTGACCTGCGCCCGCTGCCGGGCATGGACCCTGAAGTGCTGCGTGCCGCGATTCGGCAGAAACTGCAGCCCGTCGCCGAGCTGCATCAGGTGCAGATCGACTATGCGCCGCTGTTTTCGGAAGTGTCCCCCTTTGAACAAAGCGCCGATGCGGAACTGGTGCGAATCGCAGAGCGTCTGACCGGTCATACGGCCGAAGCGGTGGCATTTGGCACCGAAGCGCCTTATCTTCAGCGCCTTGGTTGCGAAACCATCGTGATGGGGCCAGGGGACATTGCCTGTGCGCACCAGCCCGGTGAATATCTTGAAATGTCACGTTTGCAGCCTACAGTGCGTCTGTTACGTCAATTGATCGAACATTACTGCCTGGCTACCCCTTGAGTGCGCCCACGTGCTGCTGGAGTCAGGCCCTGTCTTAGAACGACCCGAAAAGGAGAGTACGCGTGTTGCGATGCCTGTTCCGACGATAAAGCTCATGCCGTCTTGAGTGTTTCTACCCTTCGTCCATCCACTACAGGCTCTTTTCGGATATGCCCGATTACGTCAATTGGCTCCGCCACGCGTCTCCCTACATCAATGCCCACCGGGATTGCACCTTCGTCGTCATGCTTCCGGGCGATGGCGTCGAGCACCCGAACTTCGGCAACATCGTCCACGACCTTGTGTTGCTGCACAGCCTTGGCGTGCGCCTCGTACTGGTTTACGGCTCCCGCCCGCAGATCGAAAGCCGCCTGCAAGCGCGCGGCCTGACGCCGCATTTCCATCACGACATGCGCGTGACCGATTTCGCCACGCTCGAATGCGTGATCGACGCCGTTGGCGCCCTGCGCATTGCCATCGAAGCGCGTCTGTCGATGGACATGGCTGCTTCACCGATGCAGGGCTCGCGGTTGCGCGTGACGGGCGGCAACTTTGTCACGGCGCGTCCGATCGGCGTCCTTGAAGGCGTCGATTTCCAGCACACCGGCGAAGTACGCCGCATCGACCGCAAGGGCATCAGCCGGCTGCTCGACGAACGCTCTATCGTGCTGCTGTCGCCGTTGGGGTATTCGCCCACTGGCGAGATCTTCAACCTGGCCTGCGAAGACGTTGCGACGCGCGCGGCCATTGATCTGGGTGCGGAAAAGCTGCTGCTGTTCGGCGCCGAGTCAGGCTTGCTGGACGAACAGGGCCGATTGGTCCGTGAGTTGCGTCCGCAACAGGTTCCCGCGCACCTGCAGCGCTTGGGCAGCAACTACCAGGCGGAGCTTTTGGATGCGGCGGCTCAGGCCTGTCGCGGCGGTGTGGCGCGCAGTCACATTGTCAGCTACGCCGAAGACGGCGCGCTGCTCTCCGAGCTGTTTACACGCACGGGCGGCGGCACACTGGTGGCGCAGGAGCAATTCGAACTGGTGCGCGAAGCGTCGATCGGCGACGTTGGCGGGCTGATGGACCTCATCACGCCGCTGGAAGAGCAGGGGATTCTCGTGCGTCGTTCGCGGGAAGTGCTGGAGCGTGAAATCGAGCAGTTCAGCGTGGTCGAGCGCGAGGGCCTGATCATCGCCTGCGCAGCGCTGTATCCGATTGCCGATTCCGAAGCGGGTGAGCTGGCGTGTCTGGCGGTGAATCCCGAGTACCGCCATGGCGGGCGCGGCGACGAGTTGCTCGAACGCATTGAAGAACGCGCCCGGGCGCTGGGGCTGAAAACCCTGTTCGTCCTTACGACGCGTACTGCGCACTGGTTCCAGGAGCGCGGTTTCGAGGCCAGCAGCGTTGACCGCCTGCCGAGCGCCCGTGCGTCGCTGTACAACTATCAGCGTAATTCGAAGATTTTCGAAAAGGCGATTTAAGCGAAGTGCGCAAGGGTCTGCCGCTTTCGCGAGCAGACCCTTGCTACAACATCTTGAACAGCATAGCGTCAGTTGCTGATCGCCAGAATGCTCGCCTGATACGCACCCACAAACGTATCGAAATCCACTTTCTCTTCGGTCTGTTCAAGCTCCGCTTGCTGAGCCAGGGACTCGCGCGCCTTGCTTTCGAAGTGCGTCTGGTCCTCGGCACTCAGCGGATTGCTGCGGAAATGATCAGCGTGAACCTGTGACTGGCGCAGCGAGAAGGCCGTGAAGCCTTCCTTGTGCTCGTTCATGGCCGCCAGCACTTGTGCCGAAGGCGTCAGAGAGGCGTCCGCCACTTTCGCGCGCTGAACGTCCAGCGATTTGACGTGCTCATCCGTGCCCTGGCTGGCGTCGAGCAGTTCGCAGATCGGCCTGATCGTGTCCAGCATCTCGTTGGCCCAGACTTTCAGGTCGATCGTCGTGTCGTTGCGGTTCAGTTGCAGGCCGGGACGACGACCTTCCTTGACCACGGTCAGGAAGTTCGTGCTGGCGTTGCCGCATTCATTGCTCGCCAGCTGCGGGCTGTCGTGCAGCGCACAATACAGAATGAACGCATCAATGAAGCGCGATTGCTGAAGGTCGATGCCCACCGGCAGGAACGGGTTGATGTCCAGGCAGCGGACTTCCACGTACTGCACGCCGCGCGCGACCAGCGCCTGAATCGGGCGCTCACCGGAGTAGGTGACGCGTTTCGGGCGGATCGTCGAGTAATACTCGTTCTCGATCTGCAGCACGTTGGTGTTCAGCTGAATCCACTCACCATCCTTGTGCGTGCCGATTTCGACGTAAGGCGCGTAGGGCGTTGCCACCGCACGACGCAGGCTGTCGGTGTAGGTCAGCAGATCGTTGTAGCAAGGCGTCAGGTCCGCCTGGGCATTGCTCTGATAACCCAGATCGCTCATCCGTAGGCTGGTGGCGTAAGGCAGGTACAGCGTTTCGGCGTCGAACTGCTCAAGTTGATGCGAACGGCCGCGCAGGAAGCTGGCGTCCAGCGCCGGCGAAGCGCCGAACAGGTACATCAGCAGCCAGCTGTAACGGCGGAAGTTGCGAATCAGGCCGATGTAGCTCTCGGATTGGAAATCACGGTCATCGCCTTCGAATTTCGCGTCCTGCTTGAGCACGGGCCAGATGGCTTCAGGCAGCGAGAAGTTGTAATGAATGCCGGCGATGCACTGCATGGTCTTGCCGTAACGCAAGGCAAGGCCCTGACGGTAGACGTACTTGAGCTTGCCGATGTTGGAGGTGCCGTAATAGGCAATCGGAATATCCGCTTCGGCCGGCAGCGGGCACGGCATCGAAGGGCTCCAGATGTATTCGCTGCCCAGTTTGCTGTAGGCGAAGCGATGAATCTTATCCAGGCTTTCCAGCGTGTCAGCCGGGTTGGCCAGAGCCGGAGTGATGAACTCCAGCAGCGACTCGGAGTAATCGGTGGTGATTTGCTCGTTGGTCAGCGCCGCGCCCAGTGCTTCCGGATGCGGGGTTTGCGCCAGACGGCCTTCGCCCGTAACGCGCAGGCATTCACGCTCGATGCCGTGCAAGCACTTCTCCAGAAGGGAGAGGTTGGAGTGCTCGCCAAGCAGAGTCAGGCGGCGGTTGAGAAGTTCGCTCAAGTTGGAATCCTTCACGCGTCAGTCGGCCCTATATGGGGGCGATATGGCGGTCTACAAGGGTGAAGAAAGGAACTGGCGTTTTCGCCTCGTCGATGGCCCTAACGCCGATGCCCGTCGCTGATCGTTCCTACAAGGAAATCAGAAAATTTCGACACTGCTGAACAGTGCCGAAATTAACTCATAACGCTATCGGACAGCTAGACGATCGCGAACGTGCCCTGCGCTTTGGCAACCAGCTTGTCGTTCTGGCGAACGTCGGCTTCGACCACCAGCGTTCGGCGTCCTGCATGCAGCACCGTGCTGGTGCAGATGACTTCGCCCTCGGCCACGGCGCGCATGTAATTGATTTTGCATTCCACGGTAACGCTTTGCTTGTCGAAGCCGTGGGCGCTGGAGCAGGCCAGGCCCATGGTGATGTCGACCAGGCTGAACAGCGCGCCGCCATGCATGACGTTGCCGCGATTGCGCAGGTGTGGCTCCAGCGGCAACGCCACCACGGCAACGCCTTCGTCCAGTTTCACTACCCGGCAGCCGAGCGTCTTGAAATAGGCGCTCTGAGTCAGTTCGTCAGGGATATCCATCAGCGCTTCTTCAGTTGCTTGGCGTTGGCGAACAGCGACGCCATCGGGTTATTGCTCGGCGCCGGGGTCGAGGCTTCCTTGCGAGGGGTATTGCTTTGCTGCTGACGCGGCGCTGCTCCCGGACGGGCACCGCGAGCGCCGTCGACTTTCTCGCCCGGCGTGTCGCTCATGCGCATCGACAGACCGACGCGCTTGCGCGGGATGTCCACTTCCATCACCTTGACCTTCACCACGTCGCCGGCTTTGACCGCCTCGCGAGGGTCCTTGATGAACTTCTCCGACAGCGCGGAGATGTGCACCAAACCGTCCTGATGCACGCCGATGTCAACGAACGCGCCGAAATTGGTGACGTTTGTGACCACGCCTTCCAGGATCATGCCCGGCTGAAGATCTTTCAAGTCTTCAACGCCGTCCTGGAACTCAGCGGTCTTGAACCCCGGACGTGGATCGCGGCCCGGTTTTTCCAGCTCTTGAAGGATGTCGGTGACGGTCGGCAGGCCGAAGGTTTCGTCGGTGAATGTCTTCGGGTCGAGACGCTTCAGGAAGGCAGCGTCGCCGATCAGCGAACGGATGTCGCGATCGGTCTGGGCGGCGATGCGCTGCACCAACGGATACGCCTCAGGGTGAACGGCTGACGAATCCAGCGGGTTGTCACCGTTCATAACCCGCAGAAAGCCTGCGGCCTGTTCGAAGGTCTTCTCGCCCAGACGCGGGACTTTCTTCAATGCCGCACGGGTCTTGAACGCGCCGTTCTGGTCGCGATGGGCAACGATGTTCTGCGCCAGGGTGGTGTTCAAGCCGGAAATCCGCGCCAGCAGGGCGACGGATGCGGTGTTCACGTCCACACCCACGGCGTTCACACAGTCTTCCACCACCGCGTCGAGACCGCGGGCCAGCTTGAGCTGCGACACGTCATGCTGGTATTGGCCGACGCCGATGGACTTCGGGTCGATTTTCACCAGTTCGGCGAGGGGGTCCTGCAAGCGGCGTGCGATGGACACGGCGCCACGGATCGAAACGTCGAGGTCCGGGAATTCCTTGGCAGCGAGTTCCGACGCCGAGTACACCGAAGCGCCCGCTTCAGAGACCATGACTTTGGTCATCTTCAAGCCTGGATACTTTTTGATCAGATCGCCGGCCAGTTTGTCAGTTTCGCGGCTGGCGGTACCGTTGCCGATCGCGATCAGGTCAACCGAATGCTTGGCGCACAGGGCCGCGAGCACGGCGATGGTCTGATCCCACTGGTTTTTCGGTACATGGGGGTAGACCGTGGCGTAGTCCAGCAGCTTGCCGGTGCTGTCGACCACGGCGACCTTGCAACCCGTGCGCAGGCCCGGATCGAGGCCCAGCGTGGCGCGCGGCCCCGCCGGTGCGGCCAGCAACAGGTCGTGCAGGTTGTGAGCGAATACGTTGATCGCTTCGGTTTCGGCACCTTCGCGCAGCTCACCGAGCAGGTCGGTTTCGAGACTGGAGTACAGCTTGACCTTCCAGGTCCAGCGCACGACTTCCGCCAGCCACTTGTCCGCAGGACGGTTCTGATTCTGCAGGCCGAAGCGCTCGCTGATCATCATTTCGCACGGGTGCAGGGTGCCGGGCAGCTCTTCGCCGACTTTCAGCGCCGAGCTCAGCACGCCCTCGTTGCGACCCCGGAAGATCGCCAGCGCACGGTGCGACGGCATGCTCTTGAGCGGCTCGTCGTGTTCGAAGTAATCGCGGAACTTGGCGCCTTCTTCCTCTTTACCCGGTACCACACGGGCACTGATCACGGCTTCGTGCTTGAGGAAACTGCGCAGCTTCTCCAGCAGCGTCGCGTCTTCGGCGAAGCGCTCCATCAGAATGTATTTGGCGCCTTCGAGCACGGCCTTGACGTCGGCGAAGCCTTTTTCGGCATCGACGAAGCGCGAAGCTTCGGTTTCCGGGGTCAGGGTTGGATCATTGAAGATGCCGTCGGCCAGCTCACCCAGGCCGGCTTCCAGTGCGATCTGGCCTTTGGTGCGGCGCTTCTGCTTGTACGGCAGGTACAAGTCTTCAAGGCGGGTCTTGGTGTCGGCGAGCTTGATCTCGCGCGCCAGTTCAGGGGTCAGCTTGCCTTGCTCTTCGATGCTGGCAAGGATGCTGATGCGGCGCTCGTCGAGTTCGCGCAGGTAGCGCAGGCGCTCTTCCAGATGACGCAGTTGCGTGTCATCGAGGCTGCCAGTGACTTCCTTGCGGTAACGAGCGATGAAAGGCACCGTTGAGCCTTCATCCAGTAGCGCGACGGCCGCTTCGACCTGTTGCGGGCGGACGCCGAGTTCCTCGGCGATGCGGCTGTTGATACTGTCCATAAAACCACCTGGCAAATGTGTGTGCATTAAATCAGCGGCTGGCGAACCGCCTTGAACGAGCGTTGCCTGACCTTGAAGGCGGCGCATTATACCCAGTGAGCCCTGAATAGGGGATCGGCCCGTCGATACGCCGGTTTCAGCCCGCGCAGCCGCGGCGAATCGCCCTCAAGTGACTGAGCGAGAGCACCCATGTGGATTCAGGAAAAATCTGCTAACAATGCACACGGTGCGCATAACTGCAGCTACGCCATAATGCGCGCCGAGATCAAAGGAGCTTCCAATGAGCAGCACTGCACAAACGGCTGAAGGCGAGAAAATCCTCATCGTTGACGATGACCCGGGCTTGAGCAGCCTGCTAGAGCGCTTTTTCAACAGCAAGGGCTACCGCGCCCGGGCTGTGCCCAACGTGGAGCAAATGGATCGGCTGCTGGCGCGCGAAGTGTTCCACCTCGTGGTGCTGGACCTGATGCTGCCGGGCGAAGACGGCCTGTCCGCCTGCCGCCGTCTGCGCGCCGCGAACAATCAAGTCCCCATCATCATGCTGACCGCCAAGGGCGACGAGCTCAGCCGTATCAAGGGCCTCGAGCTCGGCGCCGATGATTACCTCGCAAAACCTTTCAATCCTGACGAACTGATGGCCCGCGTCCGCGCGGTGCTGCGTCGTCAATCCGCACCCGTACCCGGCGCACCCGCCACGGAAGACGAAACCGTCACTTTCGGCGACTACGCTCTGTCGCTCGCCACCCGCGAGCTCAAGCGGGGCGACGAAGTACACATGCTCACCACCGGTGAATTCGCCGTGCTGAAGGCACTCGTCATGCATGCGCGTGAGCCGCTGACGCGGGACAAACTGATGAATCTGGCCCGTGGCCGCGAGTGGGACGCGCTGGAGCGCTCCATCGACGTCCAGATCTCCCGCCTGCGTCGTCTGATTGAAGTGGACGCTGCCAAGCCGCGTTACATTCAGACGGTCTGGGGAGTGGGTTATGTTTTCGTGCCAGATGGTGCCAACAAGCAGTAGCAGCAAGTTCGACGGTAACCTGCCGGGCCTGTCTCACGCCCGCCTACGTTAGCCAGTCACCTCGATGTTCGCGAAAGCGGCCATTGGCGTGGCTGGTTTTTGCTGTGTCATGTGTTCCGCAAATTCGCGAGCCCGGCTCGCTTCCGCAAAGTGTGTAGCTGCTGTTATGAAGACACCGCTCTGGTTCCCGCAAAGTTTTTTCTCCCGCACGCTGTGGTTGGTGCTCATTGTCGTGCTGTTTTCGAAGGCGCTGACCCTCGTCTATTTGCTGATGAACGAGGATGTTCTGGTCGATCGCCAATACAGCCACGGCGTTGCACTCACTTTGCGGGCTTACTGGGCGGCCGACGAGAGCGACCGGCAGACCATCGCCGACGCCGCCGGGCTGATCCGCGTGGTGGGTGGCGGCGTACCGGAAGGCGAGCAGCACTGGCCGTATTCCGAAATCTACCAACGGCAGATGCAGGATGAACTGGGCGCGGACACCGAAGTGCGTCTGCGTGTCCACGCGCCTCCTGCGCTGTGGGTGAGGGCGCCGAGTCTCGGCGATGGCTGGCTGAAAGTGCCGCTGTACCCGCATCCGTTGCGCGGGCAGAAAATCTGGAGCGTGTTGGGCTGGTTTCTGGCGATCGGCTTGCTCTCGACGGCTTCGGCGTGGATCTTCGTCAGCCAGCTCAATCAGCCGCTCAAGCGCCTGGTTTTTGCCGCACGCCAGCTGGGGCAGGGCCGCAGTGTGCGGTTGCCGGTGGGCGACACGCCCAGCGAGATGACCGAGGTTTACCGGGCGTTCAATCAGATGGCCGAAGACGTGGAGCAGGCCGGGCAGGAGCGCGAGCTGATGCTGGCCGGGGTGTCCCACGATTTGCGAACGCCGCTGACGCGTTTGCGCCTGTCACTGGAATTGATGCCGACCAACAACGAATTCATGGAAGGCATGGTTCGCGACATTGAGGACATGGATGCCATCCTCGACCAATTCCTGGCATTTATTCGGGACGGGCGCGATGAAGAGGTCGAAGAAGTCGATCTGGTCGAGCTGGTCCACGAAGTGGTGGCGCCGTACAACAACCCGGTCGAGCAGGTCCGGCTGTGCCTGGAGTCCATTCCGCCGTTCCCGCTGCGACGGGTTTCCATGAAGCGGCTGCTCAACAACCTTATTGGCAACGCGATGCACCATGCCGGTGACGGCGTTGAAGTGGCGGCCTATGTTTCCGGCGACAGCGGTGCGCCCTACGTGGTGCTGAGCGTGCTGGATCGGGGTATGGGGATTGATCCGTCGGAGCTGGAGGGCATTTTCAATCCCTTCATCCGTGGTGACCGCGCCCGAAGTGGCAAGGGGACGGGGCTTGGCCTGGCGATCGTCAAGCGCATTGCAGCGATGCACGGCGGCAATGTCGAGTTGCGTAATCGTTCGGGAGGCGGGCTGGAGGCCAGGGTTCGGTTGCCGTTGGGGCTGTTGCTGCCGCGGGATGCCGATTGACTCGTTACTGATTCCGACTGGAGACCTTGGGCGGCGTGCTCGCGACCAAAGTCTCCGTGCAGAAACGGGCTTAAGCGTTAGCCCTTGCCCTTGGTGCGGGTCATGTGCGGCCCGCCGTTTTTCTCGATGTACTCGATGATTATCCCCGCGACATCCTTGCCGGTGGTGGTTTCAATGCCTTCAAGACCTGGCGACGAGTTCACTTCCATCACCAATGGCCCGTGATTGGAGCGCAGGATGTCGACACCCGCGACACTCAGGCCCATGACCTTGGCGGCCCGAATGGCCGTCATGCGTTCTTCGGGGGTGATCTTGATCAGGCTGGCGGTGCCGCCTCGATGCAGGTTGGAGCGGAATTCCCCGGGCTTCGCCTGACGCTTCATCGACGCAATGACCTTGTCACCCACCACGAAGCAGCGGATGTCCGCGCCACCGGCTTCCTTGATGTACTCCTGCACCATGATGTCCTGCTTCAGACCCATAAAGGCCTCGATCACGGACTCGGCCGCCGTTGCGGTTTCGCACAGCACCACGCCGATGCCTTGCGTGCCCTCGAGCACCTTGATCACCAGCGGCGCGCCGTTGACCATCTGGATCAGGTCAGGGATGTCATCCGGTGAGTGAGCAAAGCCGGTGACGGGCAAGCCAATGCCGCGTCGCGACAACAGCTGCAGCGAGCGCAACTTGTCACGGGACCGCGCGATAGCGACGGATTCGTTGAGCGGGAACACGCCCATCATTTCAAACTGACGCAGCACGGCGCAGCCGTAGAAGGTCACGGAAGCGCCGATGCGCGGTATCACCGCATCAAAGCCTTCCAGGGGTTTTCCTCGGTAGTGAATCTGCGGCTTATGACTGGCGATGTTCATATAGGCGCGCAGGGTATCGACCACCACGACCTCGTGGCCGCGCTGAATGCCAGCTTCGACCAGACGACGAGTTGAATACAGACGCGGGTTTCGCGAAAGCACAGCGATCTTCATGCAGCACCTGTGGCAGAGAGATTTGAAGCCGGGAAGACCGGCTTGTCCTGAATATAAGTAACACCCGGATTGACCACCAACTGGCCGTCAATCAGGGCTTTGGAACCGAGCAGCAACCGGTAGCGCATGGCCTTGCGGCAGGCCAGCGTGAACTCAACCGGCCAGACCCTATCCCCCAGCGCCAGTGTCGTGCGAATGACGTAGCGAACCTGAGCGTGGCCGTTGGAGCTTTTGATGGTTTTCATCGCCACCAGTTGAGCCTCGCAGCGACGATGACGCAGCTGCACCACCGTCCCCAGATGCGCATTGAAGCGCACCCATTTTTCGCCGTCCCGTTCGAACGGCTCGATTTCAGTCGCGTGCAGGCTGGAGGTGCTGGCCCCGGTGTCGATTTTCGCGCGCAGCCCGGCAACGCCCAGATGGGGCAGCGCCACCCATTCGCGGAGGCCGATGACGGTCAGATGATCAAATGTTTTCAAAGCGTTTCCGTTCGTTTACACGTTTTGCCAGGCACCGGCGTCGATGTGCGCCAGCGCCTGGAATGCAGGCTTGGCGAACCAGTAGCCCTGCATGAGGTAAATGCCGCAGTCGGCGAGGAAGTCTCGTTCGCCTGCATGTTCGATGCCTTCGGCGATCACTGTAACGTTCAGGTCCGTACACATTGTGACAATGCCGCGCACGATGGCCTGCCGTGCGGGATCCAGATGGACGTTGCGCACCAGCGCCATGTCGAGCTTGATCAGGTCAGGCTGAAAGTCGGCAAGCAGGGTCAGTCCCGAATGCCCGGCACCGAAGTCGTCGATAGCGGTTTTGAAGCCAAACTGGCGGTACTCGCGAAGGATGTTAGTGAGATGGCTGTTGTCACACACATGCTCGGTTTCGACGGTCTCGAAGATCAGCCGGTCCAGCGGAAAATTGTGGGCGCGAGCCGCTTCAAGGGTGCTGCGAATGCACAGTTCAGGGCGATACACCGCGTTGGGCAGGAAGTTGATCGACAAGTATTCGTCCACTCCCAGCCGGGCGGCAGTTGAAATCGCGCGTGTTCGGCACAATTGATCGAAACGGTAACGGTTGGTGTGGTCCACCCGATTCAGTACAGACAGGGCACCTTCGCCGTTGACGCCCCGTACCAACGCCTCGTGAGCGAACACCGAGCGGTTGCGGACGTCCACGATTGGCTGATAGGCGAATTCAAATTCGAAATCCAGCGCGGCGCTTTCTCTGCAGCCCTGGCACCCACCGGTCAATGACGTAGGGAAGTCTGTCACGTCGTTCTCCTGAAGCCGGTGCTTTAGTCTTGGGGGGCAGTGTAAACGAGGGTGGCGGTTACTGCGTCCCCGGCGTGACGTAGTACGGTTCTGACCATTACGCGATTGAGGAATTCAGATGACACAGAAGTCAGACGAGGACGACAAAGTCCGTCTGGACAAATGGCTTTGGGCGGCGCGCTTTTTCAAGACGCGTGCGCTGGCAAAAGCCGCGATTGAAAGCGGCAAGGTTCATTGCCGGGGCGAACGTTGCAAGCCGGGAAAAGAGCCGCGCGTAGGTGACGAGTTCCAGATCAGAGCGGGCTTCGATGAGCGGACCGTGGTGGTTCAGGCGTTGTCGATTGTCCGCCGTGGCGCCCCGGAGGCTCAGCTGCTGTACAGCGAAACGCCGGAGAGCCTCGCCAAACGCGAACAAGCCGCCGAGATGCGCAAGGCCGGAAGCCTGGGCGTGACGACCGACGGCAGGCCGACCAAAAAGCAGCGTCGGCAATTGTTTCATTTTCGTTCGGGTGACGACTGACGATCTCGCCGCTTTCCGGGATCGTGGGTTAATCGACCCCGGGCTGCTCGGTAGCAACGGGCAGCTTACAAATGAGAGCCCTGCTTCATGATGCTCAGGCATTTGATCAGCGGCAGGCGGCCCAACACATTGAAGACCGGCGCGGTCAGTCGAAACACGAAGGCGGTAGCAGTGGCCGCGAACGGGGTGTAGCAACTCCAGCCCAGCGCGAGCAACGCGATCATCACGCCGCCGATGTAGTCGTCCTGACCCCAATGCGCGCCGGCGACCAGGCGCGGCATCATGAACAGGAACGCCAGCGCCCAGATGACGACACGTTGGCCGACGGTGCGGCTGTAGACGCTCATGAACATCGCCCAGATCAGCAGCACCGAAGCGTGGTCACCCGGGAAGCTCTGGCTGGAACGGTCCTTGAGCTGCCACTTGTCTTCAAGCCCCGGGAATATGTCGCTGAGCTTGATGGCATCAGGGATCATCATCGAGGCGCTGTCGTGTTGCAGCGCGCTGTGGTCGATGATTTTGGAAAACACCGTGCGGATGATCAGCAGCAGGATCAGCGTCAGCACGAAGCCGATCAGCGCGGCACGGGTTTGCAGGGATTTGAACACCCAGTCGCCCTTTATAAGCAGCGTCAGAAGAATCAGGCCGACGACGATATCGAAGGGTCGCATGCTGGCAACCGTCCAGGTCCATAACCACGCCTTGTTTTGCTCAAGCGGGCGGTTCAGTACGTGAAACAGGCCTTCATCGAAATGCGTGAATGCCGCGTGGCCCGTGGGCCAGATCCACAGCAGCAGCAATGCCAGCGCCACCAGATTGCACAGCAAGAATTTTTTGACGTTCCACTTGGGTTGGAACAACGCGGGATAGTCCATAAAATGCCCCCATCGGCATGACAGTGCACCAAGCGGTGCTAAACCGCGCTTTATAGGCGCTTGTCATCATTTTGTCATCCATTCAGATACCTTCTCCTATGCCAGACTTTCCGGATACCGATTACACCCAGCGCTTCATTTTCGACGAGAGCGACGTTCGCGGCGAGCTCGTGGCCCTTGAGCGCAGCTACGCCGAGGTACTTGCCAAACACCCGTATCCCGAGCCAGTCGCTCAGCTACTCGGCGAAATGCTCGCCGCCGCTGCGTTGTTGGTGGGCACGCTGAAGTTCGACGGTCTGCTGGTTCTGCAGGCGCGGTCGCTTGGGCCGGTGTCCCTGCTGATGGTCGAGTGCTCCAGCGAGCGTGAGTTGCGCGGCATTGCGCGCTACGACGAAAGCCTGGTCAAGCCGGACGCCACGCTGCTCGACCTGATGCCCAACGGCGACTTGACCATGACCATAGACCCGCGTCAGGGCAAACGCTACCAGGGCATCGTGGGCCTGGACGGCGTCGACTTGTCGGCGTGTCTGTCCGAGTATTTTGTGATGTCAGAGCAACTGCCTACGCGCTTCTGGATCAAGGCCGACGGCAAGCGCGCACGTGGGCTGCTGCTGCAACAGTTACCGGCCGAGAAGCTTAAAGATCAGGAT
The DNA here is from genome assembly GCF_059421525.1 of Pseudomonas sp. GW821-FHT02H06. Classification (NCBI taxonomy): domain Bacteria; kingdom Pseudomonadati; phylum Pseudomonadota; class Gammaproteobacteria; order Pseudomonadales; family Pseudomonadaceae; genus Pseudomonas; species Pseudomonas sp. GW821-FHT02H06. The sequence continues at coordinate 118,662 of NZ_JBWKVD010000003.1, read as the reverse complement.
GAGCGCGAAGCCAGCTGGCAGCACGTCAATGTGCTGGTCGACACCCTGACCGCCGAAGAATTGCTCAGCCTGACCAACGAAACCGTGTTGAAACGGCTGTTCCACGAAGACGTCGTGCGCATGTTCGACGTCCAGCCTCTGGTGTTCCGTTGCAGCTGCTCGCGCGAACGTTCTGGCAATGCGTTGGTCAGTCTTGGTCTAGAAGATGCACAGCAGTTGGTGATCGAGCATCACGGTGCGGTGGAGATCGACTGCCAGTTCTGCAATCAGCGCTATCTGTTCGATGCAACCGATGTAGCGCAGCTGTTTGCAGGGGGTGGGGTAGATACCCCTTCCGATACCCGCCATTAATGTAGTGCGGGTCCTGCGCTGAAAGCTTTCCGCCCGGCCCGCTTGACTCTTCTTCATGTAGTTCTGACAGGAGGGCCCTACCTTTTTTGGGCTTTTCTGGCATAATCCGGCCACTTTTTAGCTGTAGTAGTGTTGGTTTTTCTACTACAAAACGTTTGGAGCACTCGGCCATTGAGCCGACGGGGAATCTCATGACGCAAGCCAATAACGCCGTTCACACCGATCTCAGTGTCGACGATCTGGTTAAAGAAGCCCTCAAACGCGAAGAAGGCGTGCTGTCCGATACTGGCGCACTCGTCGTGGAAACAGGCCACCGCACAGGCCGCTCGCCTGTCGACCGCTTCATCGTAGACGAACCCTCTACTCAGGCTGCGATCGCCTGGGGCCCGATCAACCGCAAGTTCCCGGCCGACAAGTTCGACGCCCTGTGGGCGCGTGTCGAGGCGTTCAACAACGCCCAGGAACACTTCGTTTCCCACGTGCACGTAGGCGCAGCCGAAGACCACTACCTGGCGGTCAAGATGACCACCCAGACGGCCTGGCAGAACCTGTTCGGTCGTTGTCTGTTCATCAATCCGGCCCAGTACAACCCGGCCGGTCGTGAAGAATGGCAAGTGCTCAACGTGGCCAACTTCGAGTGCGTGCCCGAGCGTGACGGCACCAACTCCGACGGTTGCGTCATCATCAACTTCGCCCAGAAGAAGGTCCTCATTGCCGGTATGCGCTACGCCGGTGAAATGAAGAAAGCCATGTTCTCGGTGCAGAACTTCCTGTTGCCGGCCTCCGACGTGCTGCCAATGCACTGCGCGGCCAACATCGGTGAAGACGGCGACGTGACGCTGTTCTTCGGTCTGTCCGGCACCGGTAAAACCACGCTGTCCGCCGACGAGACCCGTTACCTGATCGGTGACGACGAACACGGCTGGGGCGAAGGCGTTGTCTTCAATATCGAAGGCGGTTGCTATGCCAAGTGCATCGACCTGTCCGAGAAGAACGAGCCGGTGATCTGGAAGGCCATCAAGCACGGCGCCGTCCTGGAAAACGTGGTGCTGGACGCAGCCGGCCATGCCGACTATGCCGACAGCAGCCTGACTCAGAACAGCCGCGCCGCTTACCCGCTCGAGCACGTTGAAAAGCGCTCCGAGAAGAACCTGGGCGGCGAGCCAAACGCGGTGATCTTCCTGACCTGCGACCTGACCGGCGTGCTGCCACCCGTGTCGATCCTCAGCGAAGAACAAGCGGCCTACCACTTCCTGTCGGGTTACACCGCACTGGTCGGCTCCACTGAAATGGGTTCGGGCGCTGGCATCAAGTCGACGTTCTCTACCTGCTTCGGCGCACCGTTCTTCCCGCGTCCTGCTGGCGAATACGCAGAGCTGCTGATCAAGCGTATCCGCGGTTTCGGCTCCAAGGTCTATCTGGTCAACACCGGCTGGACCGGCGGCGGCTACGGTGTCGGCAAGCGCTTCAACATTCCGACCACCCGTGGCGTCATCGCGGCCATCCAGAGCGGCGCGTTGATCGGTGCAGAAACCGAGCACCTCGACACTGTTAACTTGGATGTCCCGACTTCCGTGCCGGGCGTCGAAACCGGCCTGCTCAACCCGCGCAACACCTGGGCTGACAAAGCGGCGTACGACGAAGCAGCCAAAGCACTGGCCGGCCTGTTCATCGAGAACTTCAAGAAGTTCGACGTGAGCGACGCGATCAAGGCAGCGGGCCCGAAGCTGTAAGATCGGCGCCCGCTAAAAAGAAACCGCCCTTCGGGGCGGTTTTTTTATGCCTGCGCGATAGCTAGCCGTCCGCCTTCGTCGTCGCTGGAAAGTCCTGGGTAATGTCGAAGCTGCCCTTCGCCACCACGCTCTTCGCGTTACACAGCCTGGCGTCGAACCCCGGGTGGCGCTCGCCATGCTCGGCGGCGTACGCAGCGGCTTCCCGGGTGCATTCGTCGGTGGGCTGCTCAGGGGAAAGCGCGGCATTGAATTGAAACGTACCGATCAACCGATAGCGGTCGAGCAGTTTGTTGGGGGAGGTGAGTTTCTCGATTTTGCTGAAGACGAGCTGGACGTTGCTGTTGTTGCCACCCTTGTCCGTATCGAAATACTGATAGTACGAACCGGTGTCGTAGGACGCGCTGTTTTCATCGTGGGCAACTTCGACGCGGCCTCCTTGAAACATGATCGCCTTCTTTTCCTGATCGGGGTTATCGAAGGAGAACCCGAGAATCGGCCCGATGCTCACCTCATTGCGGTCGCCCTCGGCTTCCTGATCCGCGCTCAGCGTCAGCCAGTTGGAACCGGGCAGTTTGCCGGGCAAGAAGCCCACGGCTACTTGATCGCCTCTTGCTTCGTAGTGAAGGTTCAGCGCTCCGCTTACCTCGACACTCATGACCTTTTGCAGGGGCGATGCACTCGCGGTTGCCGCGTTGGTCGTCTTGGCATCGTCGCCGCAGCCCGAAAGAAGAGCGGCTGCAGCGGCGAGAAACAGCGGAAACAGGCTGGTATGTGTTCGCGGGGCTGCTTGAGGCATGGTGTTCCGTCCGTAATCGCTGCGGGTTTCTTTGACCTTAGCTCCCTATGACCGCATAAAACGCTTGCGGGTCAATGCAGCGATGACAAAAAGCGGGACGAAGAAGCCGCCCTTGTGGGCGGCTTCCGCAAGAATTCTGTTTTTCACCAGCGTATCGCTCAGCAGGAGGCCATTGGTGATGGACGGGAAAGCCACGCAATGCGCTAGTCGCCCTTGTCATGAATTGCAGGTTTTGTCAGCAGATGTCCTTGTAGGCGCTATGCCCTTTTGCGAGGCTTGCCGCCAAGCCTTCCGCGGGCTTAAACGGCGTGCCTGCGGCCATGCTGAAGCCAGTTGCTTTATTCGCGTAACTGACATGACGTTCAGCTTTATAGTCTTCAAACAAAACGGTGTACGAGTTTTTGCGCAGTTTGATGAACTCGGCCTCGTGCATCACGATACTTTGATGCAGCTTGCCAATCTCGATAGCCGACAAGTTGAGTTTTCGCTGGAGCTTAGTTCCCCATCGGGTCAGGCACACTTCGGCGTAATGTCGCACCAGCTTGCCAGGCTCTGTCAGGTCGCCTGGCCCACTTGCGCCCGTGAGCGACGCGTTACCCACCAGCGTAGCGTGACGTCCGGCCATGGGATATATGCTGACTTTGGTCTTGGGGTCTGTTTTCGGAATGATGCAAGAGAACCCTTTGGAGCGTTCATCGCGGGCATAGAACCCTACATATTCTTTAACGTTGCTACCGAGAGAAACTTTTTCAGGCTGATAATTCAGTGGGCCGGGCACTGGGTCGACCGCAAAGATATTGACCGGGATTTGACGTGTGACCGGATTGGCCATCAGCGCATTGGCGAGCATGTGGCAACTGACGCCGCCCCGACTCCACCCCACCAGATTGATTTGTTTTGGAATCAAGCCGCCTTTTCTCAGGTTCTTGATCAGTTGTTGCTGGAGTTCCTGCGGGCTGATGCGATTACCGTAGTCGTATTGCCGCCAGAACCAGGAGCCATGCGCCTGAGCGTCGGGGATAGGCACGTCGGCTTTTTTGAGACGCAGGTAGTCAGCTTCTGAAAGTTTGGTTCTTTGCCAATCGAATTTGCCATGAACGATGTTGACGGCATGCTGCACATTCTCATGCCAGCCTTTGCCGAATGCGGTGCCAGACCAGCCAAACCCTTTGGATTCGGTGAACAGTTCATCGGCCTGCATGTTGCCGCTACCCGGCCCGTCGATGACAATCCACTCGGCGAACTCGTGACCGTCGATGTTGTTCGCCAATGTAGCGACCAACTCACCGTTCCAGTAGTTCTTGTTCAAGTTGTCGTATTTGGTAGAGCCGGTACCGCAAAAGAAAATTGTAAATGTTGTCATGTTTCTAGCCTCGTTGGTTGATAGGTCTGACGAGGTTAGAAGACGGTTTGAGAACATGTCGGCTGCTGTTGTTACTGCGTGTTAGTTAATAAGCACTGATGGGTTTCTCGGCACGTCAGTTGATCACCTATCAGGCGGAATATTCCCGGGCCGCCGTGCAGTATTGCTCTTGCGCCAGTTTGTTTTTGTCGCTCTTGTCTTTGGCGACGCGTTTGCTCCAATCGCTGCACATGTCTTTGAAGTAGGGTACGGCGGCGCGGCGGCATTCACGGTGTTCGACACTGTCGGCCAGGAAGTTCATGCAGACACTGTTGGTTTCAATGTGGTTGTTGGAAATGCGATAGCGGGCTTCGTAGCGGTTGCGGCCGTCAATTTCACGGATGAACACGCCTGCTACTTCGTAGCGTCGCGCGGGCTCCGTTTTGGGTTTGGCGGCGGCAGCCTTGTAGTTCGCCATGTAACGATCTGAAACCATGCCTTGGGGTCGAGTGACTTGGGAGTCGTTGGCCTGAGCTTCACCGAAGCGGCAATTGATGACGTCCCGGTCGATGACATTGCCGTCTTTCAGGCAGGCGTCGAGCGGCCGCGCCGTGGCGGGCTGGGAAACTTCGACCTTGGGGGCGATATAAACCACTTGTTCGACGTTGCGCACCTGAGCGACGGGCTCTGGGTCAGGCTCGCTGACCACCTCAGCGATGGGTGGCGCAGGGATGACCGTTGCTGCCGGCTTGGGCGTGCGAAACATCTGCGCGATCAGAAAGAGGATGGCTATCAGCAGTGCCAGGCAGATCAAAAGGCTGCTCAACGGCCAATCGCTTTTGCCCGATGCAACACTGCTTCGGGTGGGATGAGAACCGAGCACGACGTCGAACTGACCGGGTGCCAGCCGCTGCATGGTGAGCCCGTCATCCTCGGGCTGCGGCGTGGTGGGTTGCATTGCCTCTCCTTGGCGAATCTTCTGACGTAGACGGGATTACCGCCGAACGGGCTGTCTGATGTGCAGCGATGGGTTGCGTCGCGCGAGATTAATCGTCGGAATGCCGTTTTGCCAGCACCGCGTACGGTACTTGTATCCGGGATGTATCCTGTCCGATATTTCTGTAATGGTTTAGGTGTATTGCGCCCGGACCCACCGCGCTATGGTTCACGCCCTTGCGACGGTCAAAGGAGTGGCACACATGCATCAAACCCTTGAGCAGGTTTTCGGTTATCGGCAGTTTCGCGCCGGACAAGAGGCCGCCATCAGTGCGGTGTTGGCAGGACGCTCCGCTGCGGCGATATTTCCCACAGGTTCCGGTAAATCCCTCTGCTATCAGCTGCCTGCGTTGCTGCTGCCGCATCTGACCTTGGTGGTGTCACCGCTGCTGGCGCTGGTCCAGGACCAATTGGCTTTCCTTCAGCGGCACGGCATTGCGGCAGCGAGCATCGACTCCGCGCAAAGCCGCGATGACGTCGCCGAGGTCATGGCCAGGGCCCGCTCCGGTGAGTTGAAAATCCTGATGATTTCCGTCGAGCGCCTGAAGAACGAGCGCTTCCGACACTTCATCACACAGGTGCCGATCTCCCTTCTGGTCGTGGACGAAGCGCACTGCATTTCCGAGTGGGGCCACAACTTCCGGCCCGATTACCTGAAACTCCCTGACTACCAGCGCGAGTTCAACATCCCCCAGGCGCTGCTCCTGACAGCGACCGCGACGCCCCAAGTCATCAATGACATGCAAAGCAAGTTCGGCATCGCGCCGGACGATGTGGTGACGACCGGCTTCTACCGACCCAACCTCACGCTGCGGGTTGAGCCGGTTGCGGGCCGGGACAAGCGCCGGCGTCTGGTTGAGTGGCTTGGCGAACGGGCCGGGCAGCCGAGCATTGTTTACGTCACGCTGCAGAAGACTGCCGAGTTCGTCGCGGCTCATCTGTCTCAGAATGGCATCCCGGCGTACGCCTACCACGCCGGTCTGCCCCACGACAAGCGCGAGTCGATTCAGCGCCAGTTCATGGATGGGCGCCTGAACTGCATCGTTGCCACGATCGCGTTCGGGATGGGGATCGACAAGAGTGACATCCGCAACGTCGTGCATTTCGATCTGCCCAAATCCATCGAGAACTACAGCCAGGAAATCGGCCGTGCGGGGCGCGACGGGGCGACTTCGGAGTGTCTGGTCTTGGCCAATCGCGATAGCCTGAACGTGCTGGAAAACTTTGTGTACGGCGACACGCCGGAGCAGGAGGGCATCCGGCTGGTGCTGGACGATCTGCAAGGCGCGCGCAACGACAGTCAGTGGGAGTTTCTGCTGGCGCCTTTGTCGGACCTCAGCAACATCCGCCAACTGCCCCTCAAAACGCTGCTGGTGCAGCTGGAACTGCGCGGGATCATTGCGCCGCGTTATTCGTATTTCGCGGAGTATCGCTTTAAGTACCTGATCGAGCCGCAGGTGCTGGTGCAACGCTTTCAGGGCGAACGACGTGAGTTCGTGCAGGCGCTGATCGAAACTTCAAGCCGGGCGCGCACCTGGGCAACCGTGAATTTCGACGCGATGTACCAGCAGTATCAGGCCGAGCGCGGGCGAGTGGTGACGGCGCTGGATTTCTTTCAGGAAAAGGGCTGGATCGAACTCGAAAGCAAGCAGATGACGGAGGTCTACAGCCTGATCGCCGCCGACTTCGACGCGCAGGCGCTGAGCGAGGAGTTGCATGACTATTTCGTCGATCACGAAAAGACCGAAGTCGCGCGCATCCACGCGATGCTCGAACTGTTTGCCAGCGAGCAGTGCCTCAGCCATCGTCTGGCCCGATACTTCGGCGACGACCTTGCGCCCGAGCAGTGCGGCCATTGTTCGGTGTGCGAGGGCCATGTGGCTGTGCTCCCCGAGCCGCCAGCCCTGACGCCGTTGACCGAGCAGAACTTCGCGGACCTGTGCAGCGAGTTCGTCGGCAAGCACCTTGAGGTCCGAGGGCATGAGCCGGGTGCGGAGTGCCTGACGCGGTTTCTCTGCGGGATCAGCGTGCCGATGTTTACCCGGCTCAAGGCCCGCAATATCGGCGGGTTTGCGGCGCTGGAGGCGTATCCGTATGCCGAGGTGCGGGAATGGATTCAGGGCCAGATTCAATAGTCTTTACCGACCTCATGAACGAAGAAGCACAACAGACAAACCGGAGGGAGCCACATGAACGACACCCCGCAGCGCGCCGACTACCGCCACTTCCAGCCGATCGTGACGCGCTGGCACGACAATGATGTGTACGGCCATATCAACAACGTCACGTATTACAGCTTTTTCGACAGCGCGGTGAATACCTACCTGATCGAGCAGGGCGGGCTGGATATTCATGACGGCGAAGCGGTGGGATTTGTGGTGAGTTCGTCGTGCGATTACTTTGCGTCGATTGCCTATCCGGAGTTGATCGAGGTCGGACTGCGGGTTGGCAAGCTGGGCAACAGCTCGGTGCAATATGAGCTGGCGGTGTTCAAGGCGGGGGAAGACGAAGCGCGGGCGGCAGGCCGCTTCGTGCATGTGTTCGTGGATCGGGCGTCCAATCAGCCGGTGCCGATCCCGACGGGGTTGCGGCAGGCGCTTGAGCGATTGGTGGTTTGAAAATGAAACCGGCCGCGTCAAGGGCGGCCGGTGTTCATCGGGTCAGGTGCGCGAGTCGGACTCGACGGCGTTAGTCACGATGATGCTTGCGATGACCGTACGCGTGGCCGCGACCGTGTTTGTAGTCGCGGCGATCGCCACGGTAGCCACGGCCTCGGTCGTCGTCACGGCGGCTTTCGTCGCCCATGTAGTTGCCGAGTGCGCCGCCCGCGCCGCCGCCCGCCGCTGCGCCGATCAGACTGCCCGTGCTGCCGCCGACACTGCGGCCAATCACGTTGCCGCCCGCGGCACCCAGGCCGCCGCCGATTGCGGCTTCGGTACGGTTTCTGCGGTTGGCGCCCACTGCGCCACCGGCCGCGCCGCCAAGGCCGGCACCGATTGCCGAACCTGTGCTGCCGCCGACCTGTTGGCCAACGACGGAGCCGAGTACCCCACCCAATGCGCCGCCCACGCCGGCCGTCACGTTATCGCCTGCTGAGGCAAAACCGCTGACCAGTGAGAACGACAACAACAGAATCGAGGAATACTTCATGTAGGAATGCTCGTAGGGATGACGCCGCGATCCTGCAAGTATGAAGAAAATGTCACAATCGAATTCCGACGAGTAACACGACCTGTATACAAAACGCTAACTTATTGTTTTGGCTTGGGAACCTAAGTCAGGTTGATGAGTCATACGCTACTGGACAAAGGCCCGAATCTCGCGATTCGGGCCTTTTTTTGTGGCTGCTGCGCAGGTGAGCTTGATCGCGACGTGACCAGTACATCCGGTGAACATCCAGCGGCTGAAAGGTCCCCTTCGCGAGCAAGCTCGCTCCCACAAGGACGTGAGTCAGCGAGCTATCTCGATCAGTGCGATGAACCTGTGGGAGTGAGCTTGCTCACGAAGGGGCCGGAACACTCAGCCAATTCTCTGGAGACTGAAAGCAGGTCTATGCGGGCCATCTCGCCCACATAGACATGCTTTGCTACGCAGATTAAATAATCCGCGCGGTCTCCACATGCCGTTCCAGCTTGATCGCGACGAACTTGGACGTTGGCGTGCTGCTGCCGTCGCCGACGCTTTCCAGCGGTACCAGCGGGTTCACTTCCGGGTAATACGCAGCGGCCTGGCCGGCCGGGATGTCGAACGGCAGGAGGGTGAAGCCCTTCACGCGACGCGTGATGTCATCGCCCCAGATCGACACGATGTCGACTTTCTGGCCCGGTACGAAGCCCAGACGAATGATGTCGGCCTCATTCACGAACATCACGTCACGCTGACCTTTCACACCGCGATAACGGTCGTCCAGGCCATAGATGGTGGTGTTGTACTGATCGTGCGAACGCATCGACTGCATGATCAGGTCCGGCACGATGCCTGTCCCGCGCACGCTTTCATGCACCAGATCGCTCGGCAATACGTTCGGCTTGAAGTTGGCCCGCGCACTTGGCGTGTTCCAGCGACGGGAGCCTGCGGCGTTGCCCAGATAGAAACCGCCCGGGTTCTTGATCTTCTCGTTGAAGTTCTGGAACGACGGAATGGTGTCGGCGATCAGGTCGCGAATGCGGCTGTAGTCCGCCACCAGCCACAGCCAGTCCACCGGCTGCTTGCCCAGCGTTGCGTTGGCGATGCCCGCCAGAATCGCAGGCTCGGAACGCATCTGCGGCGACAGCGGCTTCAGCTGGCCGTTGGACGCATGGACCATGCTGAACGAGTCTTCAACGGTCACTGCTTGCGGGCCTTCGGCCTGGATGTCGATGTCGGTACGGCCGAAGCACGGCAGGATCAGCGCTTCCTTGCCGTGAGCGAGGTGACTGCGGTTGAGCTTGGTGCTGATCTGTACGGTCAGGTCGCAGTTGCTCAGGGCTTCGAAGGTGCGCGGGCTGTCCGGAGTGGCCTGGGCGAAGTTGCCACCCAGCCCGATGAAGACTTTCGCACGGCCTTCCAGCATCGCGTGAATCGCTTCGACGACGTTATGGCCGTTTTCACGCGGCACCTTGAACTGGAAACGTTTCTCCAGCGCATCGAGGAAGAACGCCGGCGGACGCTCGTTGATGCCCATGGTGCGGTCGCCCTGCACGTTACTGTGACCGCGCACCGGACACAGGCCAGCGCCGGGCCGGCCGATGTTGCCGCGCAGCAGCATCAGGTTGGAGACTTCCTGGATGGTCGGCACCGAATGGCGATGCTGAGTGATGCCCATCGCCCAGCACATGATCACGTTCTTGCCTTTGGCGTACATGCGCGCGGCGAGTTCGATGTCGGTCAATGGCAGACCCGATTGCTCGACGATGAATTCCCACGAGGTATCGTCGATGGCCGCCAGGTATTCCAGTACGCCGTTGGTGTGCTCATTGAGGAACGTGTGATCGAACACCGATGGCTCATTCTTCGCCTGGGCTTCACGTTCCCACTGCAGCAGGAACTTGGCCATGCCGCGCAGCAGGGCCATGTCGCCGCCCAATGCCGGACGGAAATACGCCGTGTTGGTCGGCTCGGAGCCGTTGCTGAGCATTTCCAGCGGGTGCTGCGGGTGCTGGAAACGCTCAAGTCCACGCTCTTTCAGCGGGTTGACGCACACCACCTGGGCGCCACGTTTGACCGCTTCACGCAGCGGCTCCAGCATGCGCGGGTGGTTGGTGCCCGGGTTCTGGCCGAGGACGAAAATCGCGTCCGCGTGCTCGAAGTCCTCGAAGGTCACCGTGCCTTTGCCGACGCCCACGCTTTGCGACAACGCAACGCCGCTGGCTTCGTGGCACATGTTCGAGCAGTCAGGGAAGTTGTTGGTGCCATAGGCACGGACGAACAGTTGATACAGATACGCCGCTTCGTTGCTGGCACGGCCCGAAGTGTAGAACTCGGCCATGTTCGGGCTTGGCAGGTTGTTCAGGTGCTTGGCGATCAGGGCGAAGGCGTCGTCCCAGGCGATCGGCTTATAGCGATCGGTCTGAGCGTCGTAGACCATTGGCTCGGTCAGACGGCCCTGATATTCCAGCCAGTAATCACTTTGCTCAAGCAGCGCGCTGACGCTGTAGCGGGCGAAGAAAGACGGGTCGACGCGGCGCTTGGTCGCTTCCCAGTTCACGGCCTTGGCGCCGTTCTCGCAGAACTTGACCATGCCGCTTTCCGGCGAATCGCCCCACGCGCAACCCGGGCAGTCGAAGCCGCCGTTCTGGTTGGTCTTGAGCATCGTGCGAATGTTCTTCAGGGCGTTGTCGCTGGTCAGCCAGAAGTGGGCGACGCTGATCAATGCGCCCCATCCGCCGGCCGGGCCTTTGTAGGGCTTGTAGCGGGGGGTCGATACCTTGTCGGCTTCTTTATGCATGCTCACGCTTGATTCTCCAACGCAGGACTGTAAACCCGCGGCGCACTGTGTTTAGGCAGATGAATGAGGTTGAGGTTGTGGCGGCGAGCCCATTGCAGCGCCAGGCCGGTCGGCGATGACAGGCTGACAAGGGTCTGAATGCCGGCACGTAATACTTTTTGAATCAGTTCGAGACTGCAGCGGCTAGTGACGATAACCAGCCCGCCCGTGGTCGGGATGTTCTGGCGAATCAGTGCGCCGATCAGCTTGTCCAAAGCGTTATGTCGGCCGATGTCTTCACGACCTAAAAGAATTTCGCCGCGAGCGTCCATGAACATCGCTGCATGGACGGCGCCGCAGTGTTCACCCAGTGGCTGAAACTCACCCATGCGCGCGCGCAGGCCTTTCAGCCATTCGGCGGGGGGAAGAGGGGCGCCGGGCAGCACGTTGAGCTCGGGCAAGGCCTGCTCGACGGCTTCAACGCCGCACAGGCCGCAGCCGCTGGTGCCGGCCATTTGCCGACGCTGGGTTTTCAGGTTCCAGAAGGCGCGGCTGGCGATTTCAACTTCTGCGGTCTGCGCAGAGCCACAACCACCGAGCTTGATGTCGTAGATCTCGTCCGGTGATTCGATGAGCCCGCTGCCGATGCTGAAGCCGACGATGAAGTCTTCCAGATCGCTGGGCGTGACCAGCATGACCGCCTGGCTGATGCCGTTGTAGGCGATCGCCAACGCGACTTCCTCGGCCAGCACATTGGGCTCGCTGACGTCGTGTTCGAGGTTCGAATAGCTGTAGGACTGGCTTGCGGCGGGCGCGGGCAGTTGTTGTGCGGGCGCCGTGATATCCATGTGCTTGGCGTGCATTGGGAGTAACCGGCAGAATGATTAGGCTTAAGCCTAGGCCTCCGGTCGGATTACGTCTAATCGCTAGTACTGATGCACCGATAGATGACGTCGATCAACTCTCTTGCATCATCGTGTGATAGAGCGCCAGACAGGCTTCAGCCAATGCCGAGCGCGGCGCTGAGCGACGCATGATCAAGCCTAGTCGAGCCAGAGTCTGTGCGTCTTCGATGGGTTGCAAACGCAGATGCTCGGTGAGGGATTCCAGCCCGCCGTCCAACGGCATGATCGCGCAGCAGAAGCCGCCATGAACCGCTTGCAGCAGCTGATGGACCGCATCGGTCTGAATGATCGGCTGCGGATGGAGGCCGCGGCTGTGGAAGTTGTGATCGATGGACTGCCGAAAGTGCATGCCGCTGGTGAGCAGGCCCAAGGGCAGTTTGGTCAGGCTTTCCCAGCTCGACGTCTCTTCGGCAAAGCTGAAATAGCGCTGGTCATACATCACACCCATCCGCGTCTCGGCCAGTTGCAATGAGTCGAAACGCTCGGAGTCCAGTCGGTCCAGATACGAAACCCCGAGGTCCAGACGGTTGCTGGCGAGTTGATCGAGAATCTGCTCGGAGCTCAGGGATGAAAGCTCGAAGCGCATGTTCGGGTGCAGGGAATGCAGGCGTTGCAGCAAAGGCAGCGGATCGAAGTTCGAGAGTGGCACCACGCCCAGTCGCAACGTGCCGACCAGATGCCCGCGACAGGCGGCGGCTTCAGCCTGCAAGCCGTCATACGCTGCCAGCACCGTGCGCGCCCATGCCAGAACGCGTTCGCCCGGCGCGGTGAATCCTTCGAAGCGTTGGCCGCGATTGACCAGCGGCAGATCCAGCTCTTCTTCAAGGCTGCGCAGACGCATCGACAGTGTCGGTTGCGTGATATGGCAGCGCGCAGCGGCCTGCCCGAAGTGACGGGTTTCGTCGAGGGCGATCAGAAATTTCAGCTGCTTGATGTCCATCGTCTCTCCTTGAGGCACAGGCCGGCCCGGCGAAGTCTATCGCGACCGACCGTCAAATGGCTTGAAACCTTGAGACGCGGCCACAGGTCCGAGTTTTGTCGGGCAATGTCAGCGGAACAGATGTTGCGCGGGAAACCACAACGACACTACGACGACACCAAGGAGAAACCCATGAGTCTGTTCAGTTTTGTGAAGGAAGCCGGTGAGAAGCTTATCGACCTGCTCACCCCAGGAAACGCCAACGCCAGCGATGAGCTGAAAAAGCACATCGAGTCTGTCGGGTTGGGCAATCCCAACGTTCATGCGACGGTCGAAGGCGACAAGATTACGTTGACGGGCGAAGTCGCCAGTCAGGAAGAGAAAGAGAAGATCGTACTGGCGGCCGGTAACATCGCCGGTGTTGGCAGCGTTGATGATCAGCTGACCATCGCCGCCGGCGCACCTGCTGTGGTTGCTGCGACGTTCGTCACTGTTCAGAAGGGCGATACCCTCAGCGCCATCTCGCTGCGCGTGTATCACGATGCCAACAAGTACCAGAAAATCTTCGACGCCAACAAGCCGATGCTGAAGGACGTAAACAAAATCTACCCAGGTCAGGTTCTGCGTATTCCTGAGTAAGCGGTAAGTTGTACTGGCCGTACGGAAACCAGCGTTAGCGCTGACCGTACGGCATCCCTTGCTGCATGATTCTTACAAGCCCTGTATCAACGCCCGATAATCCTCAACAGCCTCGAACTCTTCGGTGTCTTTCGGGCCTTTGCGGCTGTCCGGCTCACGCACTGCCAGCAAATGGCCAATGCCGTATCGCCCGGCGCTGCGCAAGATCGGCAAGGTGTCGTCGATGAACAGACTGCGCGCCGGATCGAACTTGATATCGTCCTGCAGCGCGTCCCAGAACTGCGGGTTTTCCTTGGGATAACCGTAGTCATGGGAGCTGATCAAACGCTCGAAGTAGGGCGCCAGTTCCAGTCTTTCCATCTTCAGTGACAGCGAGTCGCGGTGAGCGTTGGTGATCATGATCACCCGTTTGCCAGCCTGCTTGAGGGCGGCCAGAAACGTCTCGGCGTCGGGGCGCAAGGCGATGAGGTGAGCGATCTCGACTTTCAGGTCCTTCACCGACAGGTTCAGCTCCGTGCTCCAGAAATCGGTGCAGTACCAGTTGAGGGTGCCGGCGTTTTTTTCGAAGAGCGGCATCAGCTCCAGTTGCGCCATGGCCAGACTGACCCCGTGCACTTCGGCATAGCGCTTGGGCAGATGCTCCAGCCAGAAGTGATTGTCGAAATGCAGGTCGAGCAGCGTGCCGTCCATATCCAGCAGAACGGTGTCGATATCGCGCCAGGGCAAAGAAGGCATACAAGTCTCTCGGCGTTGAAGGGGTCGCGTGGGTTTGCGGCGAAGACATCCGCAAAAGCCACGGTATAGTAACCCGTCTACGCCAAGGAGCTCGTCATGCAGCAGAAACCTACCGTCCTCTCTCGCGAAATCGTCGCGAGCAGCCGTCTGTTCCGCGTTGAAGAAGTGCAGCTGCGCTTTTCCAACGGCGTCGAGCGTACCTACGAGCGGCTGGTCGGCAGCGGCAGTGGCTACGGCGCGGTGATGATCGTGGCCATGCTCGATGCCGACCACGCCGTGCTGATCGAGGAATACTGCGGCGGCACGGATCAGTACGAGCTGTCACTGCCCAAAGGCTTGATCGAACCGGGCGAGGACGTGCTGGCCGCCGCCAATCGCGAGCTCAAGGAAGAGGCCGGTTATGGCGCGCGCACCTTGGTGCACCTGACCGAGCTGTCGCTTTCGCCCGGCTACATGAGCCAGAAAATCCAGGTCGTGCTGGCCACCGATTTGTATGAGGAAACACTGCCCGGCGACGAGCCTGAGCCGATGCGCGTGGACAAGGTCAATCTGCGCGAGCTTTCCAGTCTGGTTCAGAATCCGCAGTTCACTGAAGGGCGCGCGCTGGCGGCGCTGTACCTCGCCCGGGATCTGCTGGCCGAGCGTGGGGACTTCCTGCCATGAACCCGACATTCGCACAATTGCCGCACCCGCTGCTTGCGCCCGTCATAGAGCTTTGCCGGCGGGCCGGCGAAGTCATTTTGCCGTTCTGGCGCTCCGGCGTGGAAGTCGAGGTCAAGTCGGATGACTCGCCTGTCACGGCTGCTGACTTGGCCGCCCATGAGCTGTTGGTGGCGGGCCTCAAGGCGCTGGATCCGAGTATTCATATCCTGTCCGAAGAGGACGCCAACATCCCGTTGAGCGAACGCAGCCAGTGGCAACGCTGGTGGCTGGTGGACCCGCTGGACGGTACCAAGGAATTCATTGCCGGCAGCGAAGAGTTCACCGTCAACGTGGCACTGATCGAGAACGGTCGTGTGGTGTTTGGCGTGGTGTCGATGCCGACCAATAACCGCTGCTATTTCGGTGGCGCCGGGCTGGGTGCGTGGCGCAGTGACGATTCGCAGCATCTGGCGCGGATCAGCGTGCGCAATGAGCCGGGCGCGGGAGAAGCGTTCACCGTGGTCGCCAGCCGTCGTCACTCCAGCCCCGAGCAACAGAAGTTGCTGGCCGGTTTGTCGGAAGTGGTAGGTGAGCTAGAGCTTACGAATATCGGCAGCTCGCTGAAGTTTTGCCTGCTGGCCGAAGGGGCCGCCGATTGCTACCCGCGTCTGGCGCCGACGTCTCAGTGGGATACCGCTGCTGCACAAGGTGTGGTGGAAGGGGCGGGCGGCGTAGTGCTGAACCTGGACGGCACGACCTTCGAGTACCCGGCGCGGGAGACGCTGCTGAATTCGTATTTCCTGGCGTTACCGGCGGAAGCGGCATGGCGCGGCGCGTTGCTGGCGTTGGCGAGGGCTTGAGCGCACATCGGCTCTGAGGACGCCGTAGAGGATCAATTGTGGGAGCGAGCTTGCTCGCGAATAGGTCGGTACATCCACGCCATTTTCAGCGGCTGGAATGCCGCTTTCGTGAGCAAGCTCACTCCCACAGGGGCTGTGTCTGCTGCGAGAAAGCGCGGTGTCAGAAGGCGCTGCAGATGTCTCTGCTGAATACGGATTGTGGGAGCGAGCTTGCTCGCGAATAGGTCGGTACATCCACGCCATTTTCAGCGGCTGTAATGCCGCTTTCGTGAGCAAGCTCACTCCCACAGGGGTGTGTCTGCTGCGAGAAAGCGCGGTGTCAGAAGGCGCTGCAGATGTCTCTGCTGAATACGGATTGTGGGAGCGAGCTTGC
>NZ_JBWKVD010000003.1:0-102371 GCF_059421525.1 Pseudomonas sp. GW821-FHT02H06 | reverse complement strand
CGTGCTCGCGAATAGGCCGTTATATCCATGCAATGTTCAGCGGCTGGAATGCCGTCTTCGTGAGCAAGCTCACTCCCACAGGGGCTGTGTCTGCTGCGAGAAAGCGCGGTGTCAGAAGACGCTGCAGATGTCTCTGCTGAATACGGATTGTGGGAGCGAGCTTGCTCGCGAATAGGTTGGTATATCCACGCAATGTTCAGCGGCTGTAATGCCGTCTTCGTGAGCAAGGTGGAGCGCCACCCCGGTCACTCCCACATAGGCAAGGCGTGTCGGGCAGCTTTGTTCAGCGATGCAGCACGAACTGCCCGACGAATTCCACTGCCGTTTCTTCTGATCCATCAGCCACGATCCGGGTATGCAGCGTCAGGCGCGCACGGCCGCGTCGGTGGTAGAGCTTCAGGAATTTCTCCCAGCTCGCTTCATCCGGTGCGTCGCAAATGGCGACGCCGTCGCGGGTGACCGGCAGGGGATAACTGATCTGGCCGTCCTGAATCACAATGTGCCCGTCGTCGATCCCGGCTTCCTTGAGCCGCAAGTACAGCCAACCCCAGCCCGCCAGTACCGCGCCGCAGTACAGGCTGCCGCCGAACAAGGTGTTCTTGTGATTGACGTTGGGCGCCAACGGCAGGTGCAGGCGCAGTTGATGGTCTCGCCAGCCCAGCACCTTGACGCCCATCTCCCGGGTGAGGGGAATGTCCCGGTGCAGCACCGCTTCCAGGCCTTCAGCGGAAAGACAATCCCGATCAGTCATTGTCGTCGGACCCCGCGCCGTTGAAAGTCAGCCCGTGCTTGCGCAGTTTGTCGTGCAGGGTTTTGCGTGGCAGGCCCAAGGCTTCGGCGAGGCTGCGGACCGAGCTGTGCGGACGGGTCAGTTCGGCGGCAATCAACGCTCGCTCGAACGCCTCGACCTGCTCGCTCAGCCCGCCATTGGACGCCACCAGATCCGGCTGCGCCTCGCCTTCCAGTTCCAGCTCAAGGCCCAAGGCGAAACGCTCGGCGGCGTTCTGCAGTTCACGTACGTTGCCCGGCCAGGTGTGACGCAGCAGCAGCGCCCGATGCCCCGGCTGCAATTCATGGCGGGGCAGACCGTGGCGCAAACTGGCGGTATCGGCGAAATGCTGGAACAGCACCAACGCGTCTTCGCCACGCTCGCGCAGCGGAGGAATGCGCAACGGCGCGACATTGAGGCGGTAATACAAGTCGGGCCTGAAACGCCCTTGGTCCGCCGCCTGGCGCAGGTCTTCTTTGGTCGCCGCGATCACCCGGATGTCCAACGGGATCTGCTGATTCCCGCCCAGCCGCTCAACCACGCGCTCTTGCAGCAAACGCAGCAGCTTGACCTGAACGTCCATGCTCATGCTTTCGATTTCATCCAGAAACAGCGTGCCGCCGTTGGCGAATTCGAACTTGCCGATGCGGCGCTTCTGCGCACCCGTGAAGGCGCCCGACTCGTGGCCGAACAGCTCGCTTTCCACCACCGACTCCGCCAGCGCCCCGGCGTTGATCGCCACGAACGGACCGTTACGGCGATTGGACAAGTCATGCAGTGCGCGGGCGACCACTTCCTTGCCGGCGCCCGTTTCGCCAAGAATCAACACGTCAGCCTTGGTCGCGGCCAGCGCGCCGATCTGATCGCGCAGGCGCTGGATGGGGGCGGATAATCCCACCAGTCGCGTGCTCAGTTGCTGACGATCGCTGAGCTCGAGCCGCAGGCTTCGGTTGTCCAGCACCAGCCTGCGCAGCGCCAGGGCGCGCCGAACGCTGTCGAGCAGTGCGTCGCTGGCAAAGGGTTTTTCCAGAAAATCGTAGGCGCCGGCGCGCATGGCCTGCACCGCCAGCGGCACGTCGCCGTGGCCGGTGATCAGCAACACCGGCAACTCCGGATCCTGGGCGTGCAGCTGGTGGAGCAGTTCGAGGCCGTCGATGCCCGGCATGCGAATGTCACTGACGATCACTCCCGGCCAGTCACGCTCGATGCGCGCTTGCAGGCCTTTGGCGTCGCTCAGCGGCAGGATTTTCAGGCCGGCGAGATCGAGCGTCTGGCTCAGGGCCTGACGCAGGTGCGGGTCGTCGTCGATCAGCACCACCTGAATGCGGCTGTCGATGGCGTCGGTGCTCATGCAGATAAGTCCTCAGACGGTTGAAGGTTGACGCCCGAGGCGCCGGTGCGCATCCGCAACGTCAGCAGCGCACCGCCTTCCGGGTGATTGGCGAACAGCAGCTCGCCGCCCAGTGCGCGCATCAGCGTATCGCAGATCGCCAGGCCCAGGCCGAGACCCTGGGTGCGCGTCTTGGTGGTGAAAAACGGCTCGCGGGCGTGCTCCAGCGCCTCTTTGGAAAACCCCGGGCCGTTGTCGCGAATGTACAGATTGACGCCCTCGGCGTTGTACTCTGCGCTGATCCACAATTTGCGCGGCGGGCCTTTCTCGGTCAGGGCATCCAGCGCATTCGCCAGTAGATTCCCCAGCACCTGACGCAGCCGCGTCTCGCCGGCCTGCACCCACAAGGTCGCGGCGGGTAAATCGCGGATCAATTCCACTTCCATCGCGCGCCGACGCTTGGCGAGCAGGGCCAGCGCATCGTCCAGCGCTGGCTGCAGCGCCACGCTTTCAGGCGCATGCCGGTCACGCCGGGCGAAGGCGCGCAGGTGCGCAATAATCGACGCCATGCGCCCGGTGAGTTCGCTGATCAGCTTGAGGTTGCCGCGGGCGTCTTCGGTGCGCTGATGATCGAGCAGCACTTCGGCGTTCTCGGCGTAGCTGCGAATCGCCGCCAGCGGCTGGTTGAGTTCATGGCTGATGCTCGCCGACATCGTGCCCAGCGCTGACAGCTTGCCGGCCTGAACCAGTTCGTCCTGGGCGCGAAACAGTTCCTGCTGCGCCTGCTCGCGTTCGAGAACTTCCTGACGCAGTCGCTGGTTGACGCCTTCCAGATCGCAGGTCCGCTCGGCGACTCGCACTTCCAGCTCCCGGCGCGCCTTGGCCTCGAAGTTGATGCGATCCAGATAATGGCGGCGGCGCTGCATCATCAGCCCCAATAGAAGCATCAGCACCAGCAACGCACCACCGCCAATGGCAACCACCGTCCGCACCGGCCTCGACACCAGCATCTGGGGGGCGAGGATGTTCACGCTCCAGCCGGTCTCGTCGATCTGCTGGGTTTGCTTGAGCCAGCCGTTTTCATCCAGCTGCAGCGGGCGCGGATCGCGGGTCGGGTAGGGCTGGATGGCGACGATCGCCTGCTTTTCTTCCTCACTCAGCGGGCGCGTGGCGCGGAAACGCCAGGCCGGATTAGAGGTCAGGATCACCACGCCGTTGTGGTCGGTGACGAGCAACTGTTCCGGCGTTTTGCCCCACAAGGTTTCAGTGAGGTCCAGGTCGACCTTGACCACCAGCACACCGATCACAGTGTCGCCGTCGCGCACGGCGGCCGCGAAGAAGTAGCCGCGTTTGGCTGACGTTGTGCCCAGGCCGAAAAAGCGGCCGAGATTGCCAGCCATGGCATTGCTGAAATACGGGCGGAAGGCGAAGTTGCGGCCAACGAAGCTGTCGCGTTTGTCCCAGTTCGACGCGGCGAGGGTGTCGCCATTGGGCGCCATCAGGTAGATCACCTCGGCGCCGGTCTGCCGGGCGGTGTTCATCAGCAGCACGTTCGCCTGGGCTTGCGCCTGTTTGTCTTGGGGGTTCGCCAACATGGCGCGCAGCCCGGGCAGGTCGCCGAGAATCTGTGGCAGAACTTCATAGCGGTGCAACGTGCCCAGCAGGTTGGCGACGTACAGATCGAGGGTCTGGCGATTCTGGCTCAGCAGCTCATTGCGGTAATAGTGTTCGGCCAGGCGTTCGAGCGGCCACAGCAACGGGGCGAGGATCAGCGCCAGTAAGGCAAGGCTGCGCCAGCGAGGGCGGCGGGGAAGGGCGTTAGTGCTGATCATGAAATCGCCGGTGGGTTCGTTGCGGTGTAGAGCGGCTGCGGATGAATCATTATTCCGCAGCCGCTCAACATCGAGTCGGCCCATTATGCCTACCGCTGCTGCGCTAAGCACTCCAGCAACGCTTCGTGCCAGTCCGGCTGGCTGACGCCCCACTCGCGCTGCAATCGGCTGCAATCCAGACGCGAATTGAGCGGGCGTGCAGCCGGCGTCGGGTAAGCGCTGGAAGCAATCGGCTCAAGGGTCGCGCAGGGTTTGCCGCTGTTGATCAACTGCTGACCAATGGCTTCAGCGAACCCGAACCACGACGTTTCGCCGCTGGCCGTCAGGTGATAAACACCCCAGGCGCCTGGCGCACCGTCACGCCAGCGTTCGATCAGTGCACCGGTGCTGGCGGCGATGGTGCCGGCCCAGGTGGGCGCGCCGATCTGGTCGGCGACGATCGACAGCTTCTCGCGCTCCTGCAACAAGCGCTGCATGGTCAGCAGAAAGTTGCGCCCGGTCAGGGAGTACACCCAGCTCGTGCGCAAAATCAGGTGCTGCCCGCCCGCTGCGGCGATAGCCCGCTCGCCCGCCAGCTTGCTGCTGCCGTAGACGCCCAGCGGATTCGGCGCGTCGGACTCAACCCACGCGCCAGCCTTGCTGCCGTCGAACACGTAATCGGTGGAGTAGTGAATCAGCGGAATGCCCAGTGTCGCAGCTTCTTCAGCGAATACACCGGGGGACGTCGCGTTAATGGCGAAGGCCAGGTCCGGCTCGCTTTCGGCCTGATCCACTGCCGTGTGCGCGGCAGCGTTGATGATCAGGTCCGGTTTGATGTCGCGAACCACCGGGCGGATGGATTCCGGCTGACTCAAATCCAGCTGATCACGGCCCAGCACGATCAGCTCACCCGTGTTCTGCAGGCGTTGCTGCAGCGCATGGGAGACCTGGCCGTGTTGCCCGCTGATCAAAATGCGCAGCGGCGCACTCACGGGAACAGGTCCGCGTCTTTCAGGAGCTTGCCGACCTGATCCTTGGCCGACAATTGAGGTGCTTCGCTCAAGCCCCAGTCGATGCCCAGCTCAGGATCGTCCCAACGAATGCAGCGCTCGGCCGACGGCGTGTAGTAGTCGGTGGTCTTGTAGAGAAATTCTGCGTAGTCGCTCAACACCACGAAGCCGTGGGCGAAACCCTTGGGAATCCACAGCTGGCGAGCGTTTTCGGCAGACAGCTCCAGACCGAACCACTGGCCGAACTGTGGCGAACTGCGACGGATGTCGACAGCGATGTCCAGCACGCGACCGACGGTCACGCGCACCAGTTTGCCCTGTGGGTTGTCGATTTGGTAATGCAACCCGCGCAGGACACCTTTCTGCGAGCGCGAGTGATTGTCCTGAACGAACTGATCGGCGACGCCGGTGGCCTCGGCAAAGGCCCGGGCGTTGAAACTTTCGTAAAAGAAGCCACGCTCATCGCCGAACACCTTGGGTTCGATGATGAGGACTTCAGGCAACTTGCTGGCAACCACTTTCACTGACTTTCCCCTGCGATCTTGAACAGGTACTGACCGTAGCCGGTCTTGCCGAAATAGTCAGCCCTGTTCAACAGGTGGGCGCGGTCGATCCAGCCGTTCTGGTAGGCGATTTCTTCCAGGCACGCGACCTTCAGGCCCTGACGGTGCTCAATGGTTTGCACGTATTGCGACGCGTCCAGCAGGCTGTCGTGAGTACCCGTATCGAGCCAGGCGAAGCCGCGGCCAAAGCGCTCGACGCGCAGGTCGCCGCGCTTGAGGTAGGCGTTGTTGACGTCGGTAATCTCCAGCTCGCCGCGCGGGGACGGCTTGACGTCCTTGGCGATCTGAATGACTTCGTTGTCGTAAAAATACAGTCCGGTCACGGCATAGCTGGACTTCGGCGCCTTGGGCTTCTCTTCGATGGACAGCGCGTGGCCGTCCTCATCAAAGTCGATCACGCCGAAACGCTCCGGATCCTTGACCCAGTAGCCAAACACAGTCGCGCCGGAGGTGTTGTCCGCCGCACGCTTGAGCTGCTCGCTGAAGTGCTGACCGTGGAAGATGTTGTCGCCGAGAATCAGGCACACCGAGTCATCGCCGATGAACTCTTCGCCAATCAGGAATGCCTGCGCGAGGCCGTCCGGCTTGGGCTGCTCCTCGTAATGAAAGCGCACGCCGAACTGACTGCCGTCACCCAGCAGCGCCCGGTACTGCGGCAGGTCCAGCGGCGTCGAGATGACCAGGATGTCCTTGATCCCGGCCAGCATCAGCACCGAGATCGGGTAATAGATCATCGGTTTGTCATAGATCGGCAACAGCTGTTTTGAGACCCCGAGGGTGATCGGGTGCAGGCGTGTGCCCGAGCCGCCGGCCAGTACAATTCCTTTAGTCATGCGATCAGTTCCTTCACGTTGGTGCCCAGGCGTTCGCCCTTATAGCTGCCGTCTTGCACGTTGCGGCACCATTCAAGATTGTCGAGATACCACTGCACGGTTTTGCGCAGGCCGGATTCGAATGTCTCTTCCGGTGTCCAGCCCAGTTCGCGCTCGATCTTGCTGGCGTCGATGGCGTAACGCATGTCATGGCCCGGGCGGTCGGTCACGTAGGTGATCAGGTCCGCGTAGTGGTCCACGCCTTTGCGCTGTTCCGGCGCCAGCTCTTCGAGCAGCGCGCAGATGCCGCGCACGACGTCGATGTTCTTTTGTTCGTTATGGCCGCCGATGTTGTAGGTCTCGCCGACCTTGCCCTCAGTTACCACCTTAAGCAATGCGCGGGCGTGGTCTTCGACGAACAGCCAGTCACGCACCTGCAAGCCGTTGCCGTACACCGGCAGCGGCTTCCCGGCCAGGGCATTGAGAATCACCAGCGGGATGAGCTTCTCGGGGAAGTGGAACGGGCCGTAGTTGTTCGAGCAGTTGGTGACGACCACCGGCAGCCCGTAGGTGCGCTGCCAGGCGCGAACCAGATGATCCGATGCCGCTTTGCTGGCCGAATACGGCGAGCTTGGCGCGTAGGGCGTGGTTTCGGTGAACAGGTCGTCCACGCCATGCAGGTCGCCATACACTTCGTCAGTGGAGATGTGGTGGAAGCGAAAGGCGGCGCGCTCGGCCTCCGGCAAGGTCAGCCAGTAGCTGCGGGTCGCTTCCAGCAGGCTGTAAGTGCCGACGATGTTGGTCTGAATGAACTCCGACGGGCCGTCAATCGAACGGTCGACGTGGGACTCAGCCGCCAAGTGCATGATCGCGTCCGGCTTGAAGCGCGCGAGGACTTTGCTCACCGCAGCCTGATCAACGATGTCTTCTTGCACGAACTCATACCGAGTGTTGTTCGCAATGCCCTGCAGCGACTCAAGATTCCCGGCGTAGGTCAGCTTGTCGAAATTGAGGACGTCGTGATCGGTGTTGTTGATCAGATGACGGATCAGCGCAGAGCCGATGAAGCCGGCGCCACCGGTAACAAGTATTCGCATGGATAAACCTTCTTCCCTGGAAAGACGTAAGACGATAAAGGCGTAGGACGATGGAGCATAGCTTGTGGGGCCTTGCTGACTGACGCAAGGAGCAATCCGCCAACAAGCGATGAAATTAATTGATGGCCCATGGCAATCAGCGCCATTAAACCGCCGCGGGTGTTTCACGGGCTTAACGCCTGGCCTATCTATCGGTCCTTTAACGCATTTCTTTACTGGCAAAAGGCGCGGGGTTGATTAACGGTCGCGCAACTGGCGATATTGTTCGCGCCTTTCTCTCTCAGGACTCCTTTCATGTCGCTCGACACCTTGATTCGTCGTTCCAGCCTGCCATGCCCGGACGTCGACGCCGTGCAGGCCGGTGAATGGCTGGCGACGTATTACGGGCTGTCGGGAACATTAAAGGAGTTGGGCAGCCATCAAGACCGAAACTTCCTGCTGGACTGCGGTGACGGGCGCCGTTTCGTCCTGAAGATCTGCCATGGCGCTTACTCAACCACCGAGCTTGCCGCACAGCATGCCGCGTTGCGGCATCTGGGCGCACAGCCGCAGGTGCGCGTGCCGGCCGTGATGCCAGGGCTGAACGGTGAAGACTTGTTGTCTGTCGATCACAACGACAACGCCGTGCACCTGCGCGTTCTCGAGTTTATCGACGGACAATCACTGGCCCACGTCGCGCATCTGAACCGGCACGTCGTGACCGGATTGGCGCAGCTCTGCGCTCGTGTTGATGTCGCGCTGGCCGGTTTCGAGCACCCAGGTCTGGACCGTGTGTTGCAGTGGGACCCGCGGCACGCGTTTGCGTTGATTGAGCATCTGCTCCCGGTCATTGTCGATGCCGACAAGCGCGCCTGTATCGCCGAGGCCGCCGAGCAGGCCCAGGCCTATTTGCTGCCGCTGGTGGCGTCGCTGCCGGTGCAAGCCATTCACATGGACATCACCGAATACAACGTGGTCTGGGCCCGAGACGCCCACCGCCAGTGGCAGCTTCAAGGGCTGATCGACTTCGGTGATCTGGTGCGCACGTGGCGCATCGCCGACCTCTCGGTGACCTGCGCCGCGCTGCTGCACCATGCCGACGGCGAACCGTTTTTCATCCTGCCCGCCATTCAGGCTTACCACCAAATCAACCCGCTTCAGAGCGAGGAGCTGCTGGCGCTGTGGCCGTTGATCGTCGCGCGCTCGGCTGTTCTGGTCTTGAGCAGCGAGCAACAGGCGAGCATCGAGCCAGACAACGCTTACATCCAGGCCAATCTGGCCAGCGAGTGGAACATCTTCGACGTCGCCACCTCCGTGCCGATTGCGCTGATGGAAGCGGCGATTCTCGACGCGGTGGGTGAGTGGGAAGCGGACGAAGAGGCCGAGGCGTTTTCGCCGCTGTTGCCGAGCTTGAGCGGGCAGAGTTTTACCCTTATCGATCTGGGTGTGCTCAGCGAGCATTTCGTGGCGGGCAACTGGGAACACAGTGGCATCGATGAGCAACTGCTGAAAGACGCGGTTCAACACCACGGCCTGGCGGCCAGCCGCTATGGCGAATACCGGTTGTCCCGCACGCTGACAGACAGCGCGAAAGAGCCGGACACCTTCGCGCTGCATGCTGAATTGCAGATCCCCCATGGCACCGCTGTTCATGCGCCATTTGCCGGCAATTTGCGTCACACTGCCGACGGCGCGTTGCAGCTGGTGGGCGCCGAAGTGAGTCTGCGCCTGTGGGGCGTGCGTTCTGATTTCGACTCCGGCGTCGAGTTCGGCGCGGGCGACCTGATCGGGCAGGGCGGCGGCGCGTTGATCGTGCAGCGGTGTTCAGAGCCGGATGTGAGCCCGCCGCTGTTCACCACGCCTTCGCGGGCAGCCGCCTGGCGTGCGTTGTGTCCGTCCCCCAAAGGGCTGCTGGGTTTTGATTGCGATGCGCCTGCGCTGGCAGATTCCGCCGCGTTGCTCGCCCGTCGCGACGCCAGTTTTGCCCGTTCGCAAAAGCATTATTACCAGGCCCCGCCGCAGATCGAGCGTGGCTGGCGCAACCACCTGATCGACCTGCAGGGCCGTTCTTATCTGGACATGCTCAACAACGTCGCGGTGCTCGGTCATGGCCATCCACGCATGGCTGAGGTTGCGGCGCGGCAGTGGTCGCTGCTCAACACCAACTCACGCTTTCATTACGCGGCAATCGCCGAGTTTTCCGAGCGGCTGCTGAAGCTGGCGCCTGCGGGCATGGACCGGGTGTTTCTGGTGAACAGCGGCACCGAGGCGAATGATCTGGCGATTCGTCTGGCCTGGGCCTACAGCGGCGGGCGCGATGTCCTGAGCGTACTGGAGGCTTATCACGGCTGGTCGGTAGCGACCGATGCCATCTCGACATCCATCGCCGACAACCCGCAAGCGCTGAGCACGCGTCCCGACTGGGTCCATCCCGTGGTCGCGCCCAATACCTATCGTGGCGAGTTTCGTGGCGCGGACAGCACGCCGTTCTACCTGCGCAGCGTAGACGCGCACTTGACCGCGCTAAAGGAGCAAGGTCGGCAAGTGGCGGGCTTCATCTGCGAACCGGTATACGGCAACGCCGGCGGGATTTCGTTGCCGCCGGGTTATCTGCAGCAGGTGTACGACAAAGTCCGCGCCCAAGGCGGGGTGTGCATCGCCGATGAAGTGCAAGTGGGTTACGGCCGTCTCGGTCATTACTTCTGGGGCTTCGAAGAGCAGGGCGTGACGCCGGACATCATCACCATGGCCAAAGGCATGGGCAACGGTCATCCCCTCGGCGCCGTCATCACCCGTCGCGAGATCGCGGAGGCGCTAGAGGCCGAGGGCTATTTCTTTTCGTCGTCCGGCGGCAGCCCGGTGAGTTGCCGCATCGGCATGGCAGTACTCGACGTCATGGAGGAAGAAAAGCTGTGGGAAAACGCCCGCGTGGTGGGCGGCTATTTCAAGGAACGCCTGCTGGCGCTGATCGACAAACATCCGCTGGCCGGGGCTGTTCACGGCTCGGGGTTCTATCTGGGGTTGGAACTGGTACGCGACCGCGAGACGCTGGAGCCTGCAACCGAGGAAACGGCCTACTTGTGTGATCGTCTCCGTGAGCTGGGGATCTTCATGCAGCCTACGGGGGATCATCTGAACATCCTTAAGATCAAACCGCCAATGGTGACCAGCCGCCGGAGCGTGGACTTCTTTGTCGACAGCGTGTCGAAGGTGCTCAGTGAGCTGGAGAGTTGAGTGGGCTGTCCCAGCCTTGAATTGGCCGATATATATCGGTGTAAATTGCCACGGCAAGCGCAGGAAGCTTGATTAATGTTTTTAAATCCGATTTTTATCGTCTATAACGTCTCTCTTATTTTGCCGTAGACGCCCTCGTCGTTTCATGGAGTTCTGATTACTGTGACCACTCTCAACAGCACCCCCCGCGCCGATGGCTTCTACATGCCTGCCGAGTGGGCGCCGCAGACGCAAACCTGGATGATCTGGCCCGAGCGCCCTGACAACTGGCGTCTGGGCGGCAAGCCCGTGCAGAACGATCACGTCGCAGTGGCCAAGGCCATCGCCCGTTTCGAGCCCGTCACCGTTGGCGTCTCGGCCGCACAGTACGACAACGCCCGCGCGCGGCTGGACGTGCCCAACATTCGCGTGGTCGAGCTCAGCAGCAACGACGCCTGGGTACGCGACAGCGGCCCAACCTTCGTCATCAACGACGCGGGGGAGGTTCGCGGCGTCAATTGGGGCTTCAATGCCTGGGGCGGTTTCGACGGCGGGCTGTACGCACCGTGGAACCTGGACGAACAGGTCGCCAGCAAAGTGTTGGAAATCGAGCGCTGCCCGCGCTATGTCACCGAAGGTTTCGTGCTGGAAGGCGGTTCGATCCACGTCGATGGCGAGGGCACGCTGATCACCACCGAAGAGTGCCTGCTCAATCGCAACCGCAACCCGCACCTGTCTCGCGAAGACATTGAAGCGGTGCTGCGCGATCACCTGTCGGTCGAAAAAATCATCTGGCTGCCGGATGGTTTGTATAACGACGAGACCGACGGGCATGTGGATAACTTCTGCTGCTACGTACGCCCCGGTGAAGTGTTACTCGCCTGGACAGATGATCCGAAAGACCCCAATTTCCCGCGCTGCCAGGCAGCCATGAAGGTGCTGGAAAATGCCCGCGACGCCAAGGGACGTCCGTTTGTCGTACACAAGATGCCGATCCCGGGTCCGCTGTATGCCACCGAAGAAGAGTGCGCCGGGGTTGATCAGGTGCACGGCAGTCAGGAGCGCAACCCATCGGTGCGTCTGGCCGGCTCGTACGTGAATTTTCTGATCGTCAACGGCGGGATCATTGCCCCGTGTTTCGACGATCCGATGGATGACACGGCCCGCCAGATCCTCCAGCAGCTGTTCCCGGAACACGAGGTGGTCATGGTCCCTGGCCGCGAAATGCTACTGGGCGGAGGCAACATTCACTGCCTTACGCAGCAGCAACCGGCCCCCCACCGGGGCTGAGTTGGTTCGCTTCTTGCTGTCATCAAGCCCATCAGACGATGGGCTTTTTTATGGGCGGACGGTTTCCGGTCAGCCGTAGGAAGATGGGATCCCAGCGGTGCGTAAATGCCCCCGCAAGGTCGTCCGTCTGTAACAAAAGCTCCGTAGATTTCGCAGTCCACGACATAAGAGGTTGTCCTTATGAACGCAGGTCATGAGTTGCGAGTGACTCGAGGTTTTTCTGCGAGCAGTGAAGCACGGCAGATGATGGCGGACTGGTTACGGACGACCCGGATCCCGATGGTGCCCATGCACGACGAACAGGCGCTGAAACAACGGGGCGATTTTCGCAAGATGCTAACGAAGCGGTACCCCAGCGGGCTGATCAACGACGCCGAGATCGAAGCGTTGCTGGGCGTGCTCCACAGCTGACGAAGTTAGAGCAACAGGCATTACAGGGCCTCCGTTTGACTCCCATCAAATTGACACCCTCGGCAGACGGGGGATAGCATTCGCGCCTCCACCGCCTGTGGCCTAGCGCCATGTACGTGCATCAGTAGTCCACTGCGATGATTTCGTGCGGGCTTCCGGAACGGTTCCAGTCCCGGAAGACGCAACTGCCCACCCGGGGCATTTGCCACAGCGCGCGATTAATCCGCTCACAAGGACAACAAGATGAAACAGCGTATCGGTCTGCTCGCTCTGGGCATCCTCGCCGCCACTCACGCCATGGCGGACGGTCAGGCAGATTCCAAAGGATTTGTTGAAGACAGCAGCCTGAAGATCAACCTGCGCAACGCCTACATCAATCGCGATTACAAAAACGGACCGCAGGACCGCTCGGAATGGGGTCAGGCGTTCATGGCCGGCTACACATCCGGTTTCACCCAAGGCCTGGTGGGCGTTGGCGTTGACGCTTTCGGTCTGTACGCCGCGCGTCTGGACGGTGGCAAGGGCAAGAGCGGCGCGGGCGGTATCGACTTCTTCAAGCAGGGCGACAGCGGCAACGCGGCGGACGACCTGTCGCGCTTTGGCGGCGCGGTCAAATTCCGGGTGTCCAATACCGAACTGAAGTACGGCGACATGATGCCGGAGCTGCCGGTGCTCAATTACGACAACTCTCGCCTGCTGCCTGAGTCGTACACCGGCACTATGATCACCTCCAAAGAGATCAAGGGCCTCACGCTGGTGGCCGGCCGCTTTACCGCCGAAACCCGCAAGAGCGCCGAAGGCCGCGACAGCGGTGATCTGAAAAGCATCAACGTCTACGGCGGCAGCTACAAATTCACCGAGGCCCTCAGCGCCGCGTTTTACGCCTCCGACGACGAAGACGTGCTGAAGAAGCAGTACGTGAACCTGAACTACGTCTGGGCGATGCCGAAAGATCAGTCGCTGACCTTCGATTTCAACGGCTACAAGACCAAGCTGGACAAAGACTTCGCCGTCGACGACGCCCGCGACAACAAGATCTGGAGCCTGGCGGCGACCTGGGCGGTGGGCATCCACTCGTTCACGATCGCGCATCAGCGCAGCACCGGCGAGACCGGTTACACCTACGGCGGCTACCGCAACGCAGGCGGCACCGGCGATGGCGGCAATACCATCTACCTGGCGAACTCCTACTGGTCGGACTTCAACGGCAAGGACGAGCGTTCGTGGCAGGTGGGCTATGGCGTGAACCTGGGCACCGTTGTGACTCCAGGCCTGAGCTACCGCGTGGCCTACGTGCGCGGCGACAACATCGACGACGGCAGCGACCGTGGGCGTGGCGAAGAGCGCGAATTGTTCAGCCAGTTGACCTACGTGGTCCAGAGCGGCCCGGTCAAAGACCTGTCGGTGCGCCTGCGTAACTCGTTCTTGCGCGTCTCCAACGATGTGGATCAATACAACGTTGGCGGTAACGAAACCCGGATCTTCGTCGATTACCCGATCAACGTGTTCTGATGTGTGAAGTCTTCTGACCGACGTGAATCTGTAGGAGATTCATGTGGTCCAGACGTCGCGCTTTCGCAAGGCAAACACCGTCCCTGTGGGAGTGAGCTTGCTCGCGAAGACTGCATTACAGCCGCTGGAGATCTAGCGGCTGCACCCGTTTCTTCGCGAGCGAGGTGGATCGCCAGCCCGCTCGCTACCGCAGACTCAGCCGGTCCTCTGCAGCGGTAGCAAGGTGTTCACTGCACTGGCGATCCCTCCCGCTCTCCCGCTACCATCGCTGCATCCCACTCCAGCCGGTTTCATCATGGCAATCGCCGCGCCGCCCGACCTCTCCAACACCGCCGTCCCCGTGCAGCCTTTGTCGCGGACGTATCCGCGGGGCTTGTACATCGAGCCCCATGAGCATGAGTGGGGGCAGGTGCTGTACGCGATGTCTGGCGTGATGTGGGTCGAGACGCCCAACGAAGCGCTGGTCGTGCCGCCGCAGCGCGCGGTCTGGTTGCCGCCCGGCGTGCCCCATGGCATCCGCGTGGTGTCGGATCTGGAAATGCGCAACATCTACCTGCGCCCGGCGCTCGCCCGAACCCTCGACACCACGGTTCAGGTCCTGGAAGTCGGTCGCTTGTTGCGCGAGCTGATCGTCGGTCTGGTGGCCGAGCAGGACAAGGAATCGGACTACTACGACGCCGTGGTGAACCTGGCGTTGCTCGAACTCAAGCGCGCCCGGCGTTCGCTGCTGAAAGTGCCGATGCCCGATGACAGCGACCGCAGACTGATGAGCGTCTGTCAGGCGGTGATGATCGAGCCGTCCATCGACGTGTCGTTCGAGCAGCACGCGGAAAACGCCGGCGCCAGTGTGCGAACGTTGTCGCGGCTTTTCCAAGCAGTGCTCGGCATGGGCTTCGCCGAATGGCGGCGGCAGGTGCAACTGGCGACCTCGGTGGCGGAGATCATTCAGGGCGTGCCGGTCAACGCCATCGCCCGCTCCATGGGTTACTCGCCGAGCAGCTTCAGCGACATGTTCCGCCGCGAACTGGGCATGGCGCCTTCTCAGTACCCGGTCATTGATCCATCCCACTAGCGCCTGCGCCGACTCTGTCCGAAATTCAGAAGCACTTGGCCGGTAGCGTTCGCCGGCCCTGCTTACACTCTGGTCATCGCTTAACGCAGTCGCGCCGCCATCGAGCTGCGCGTCCCACGCACCGGAGTTTGTCATGAGCTACGTCATTTCCCTCGCAATCGGTATCGCCGTCGGCTTGCTGTATGGCCTGCTGGACTTCCGCTCACCGGCACCGCCTCTGGTCGCACTGGTTGGCTTGCTCGGCATGCAGGCTGGTGAATGGCTGTGGCCGGTGGGCAAGCAGTTCTTTTCCAACCTGGCGTCCTGAATCGACGACCTCCCTTTCCTACTCTGGATGAACCCATCATGAAAGCACTGCAATTCTCCCGCACCGGCGACCTGGCTGCGCTGGAAGTCGTCGATCTGCCCACGCCTGTCCCCGCGGCCGGCGAAGTTCTGGTGCAGATCAAAGCAGCGGGCCTGAACCCCAGCGACGTAAAAAACGTCCTGGGCCGCTTTCCCTACACCACGATGCCACGCATTCCGGGCCGTGACTTCGCGGGCGTTGTCGTCGAAGGCCCGCAAGAACTGATCGGCAAAGAAGTGTGGGGCACCGGCAAGGAGATCGGCTTTGTCCGCGACGGCTCCCACGCCGGCTACATCACGCTGTCGGCCAAGGGCGTGGCGATCAAGCCGGCGTCGCTGAGCTTCACTCAGGCCGCCAGTCTGGGCGTCCCGTACACCACGGCGTGGGACGCACTTGAGCGCAGCCTCGTGCAGGCCGGCACTCGGCTGCTGGTCATCGGTGCCAATGGCGCAGTGGGAAGCGCCGCCATCGCACTGGCGAAAGTGCGCGGCGCCCAGGTGCTGGCGGCGGTGCGTAAAACGGACCAACTGAAAGCGCTGCAAGAGCAAGGCTTCAACGCGATCCAGCTCGACAAGCCAGAAGACCTGGGTGCTCAAGTGAATGCCGTGTTTTCAGGCGGCGCTGATGTGATCTTCGACACCACCGGCTTCTGGCTGCCGGCGGCTGTGCCTGCATTGGCGCAATTCGGTCGCATCGCAATCATCGCCGCGCCGGTAGACGGCCACGTGCAATTGCCGGCGCTGGCGCTGTACCGCAAGGGCGGTTCGGTGGTTGGGATCAACTCGCTGCTGTACGGCGTTGAAGCCTGCGCGCGAATGCTTGAGCAATTCGGCAAACAGTTCGACGACGGCACCTTGCCGCTGCCTACCGGGCTGATTGAATCAACGCTGGAAGAAGGCCTGGCGCGTTACGCGGAAGTCAATCAGGGCGGCGCCGACAAGGTGATTCTGGTGCCATGACAGAGACACCTGCCTGCAGACAAGATTGCCCGGTTTACAAGCCGGGCAACCCTTTCAGATAGTCATGCTGAACGCGTTTGATCGACCCGTCTGCCTGAAGCGTGTCGATCGCTGCCTTCAGCTTCTCGACCATCTGGGGGTCGCAGTCCTTCGAGCACGCCAGATACAGATCGGCGGTCATCAACGCTCGGCTCATCATCAGCGGGCGATCGCTGATCTGCTTCCAGATGTAGAGCGTTTCCGGCACGCCGTTAAACCACGCATCTACCCGGCCCTTGAGCAGCATCAGTGCCGGGTTCTCGCCGATCTTCAGCGGATAAATCTGAGCCGCTGAAAAACCCTCCTCACGTAGACGCGTCTCCTGCGCCGAGCCACTGCCGACGGCGATCATCTTGAAGGTCTTGCGCGCCTCCTCAAAACTCTCGACGTGACGATCAAGGCTGAAAAACGCCCTGTCCATCGTCATCAGGGGAGCGATCCAGGTGAAGCTGTCTTCCCGGCTTTGAGTGCGGGTCAGCGGCGCAATGAGCTTGTTCGCCCCAAGCGCCACATCGCGTTGCGCGCGCGGCCACGGCGGCGACAGCAAGTGGGCGGAATACCCCGCCATCGCCATGGCCTGAAGGCTGATGTCGCCCGCGATCCCGTGCCGGTCGCCTTGACTGGCCATCGTCAGCGGCGGCGCTTCGGCCACGAACAGGTCGACGGTCGGCAGCGCAAACGCTGCTGACGAGCACGCCAACAGCGCGCTGGCCGCGCAATGGATACAGCGGGAAATCCATTTCATGGCAGTCATGCTCAAAGGGAATAGGGCGCCGGGACAGTCCTTGTGCCAGGTGTGTTATCCAGTCTGGCATCGGTTTGTCATCTCTGCCGGGCGCAGTGCGCATCCAGCGTCGATTCCGGGGGAATATTTGAGCGAAGGCGAATCAGGTCTTGTTGTGCTCATTGGTGTAGCGCCCGCTCAGCACCCAGCCACACTCCAGCAACGTCTCGATCCAGTCCTCATACGAGTCATCGACATCCAGCAAATTCATGAACTGGTCCTCGATATGGCAGCGGAAGGTCTGCTCCTCGACGTTCCACTCGACATCCCGAATCCGCCAGACGCGCTGCATCGGCAACTGAATGTTCAAGCCATGGAAGGGGACGAACGGCAGCTCCACTTCGTAGAGCAGCTTGGACCATTCGGACGAAATCTCCGGGGTCTGGTGGGTCCAGACGTACTTGATCAATCGGACTTTGTGCACGGTTGGGCCTTCTATCGTGTTTCTGATGGCGGGTCGCTGTCCTGACGCAGACGCGAGGGCCCGTTGGATGGGTATACGTTACTCGATGGGGGCGGGATGGGGGAGGGGGCGCTTTGAATCTAAGGGCGCCATTTGAACCTGGTGGTTTGGTTCTCTTCGGGTGGCAGCCGTTTAGGAGTGATCCCGGTGAATGACTATGTTGAGCCCTTCTTGCTCATATGGGGGCACGAAGTAGCTAGTGATCAGATCGAACTCAGCGTCAGTCGCTGCGAAGTCATGCTCGCCGCGTTGGTTTCTGAGGTGCAGTCGGGCTCGGCAGGTTTCGTCGTCGACGTCGAGGAAGTGAAGGCTGTGAGAGGCCTGGGCGGTATCTGCCAGACTGCGCAACCAGTGGCGGTCTGCGGGAGTGTTGGCGGGGAAATCAAGAACCACACTGATCCCGGCTTTTAGCATGTCGATGACCAAGGGGCCTACGACTTCTCTGAGTCTTCTTGAGAGTGTTACGTAGTCTGCGACCGAGTGGATCTGGTCTGGATAGAGTCTTGAGAGCCAATGGTCTTCGGTTAGCAGGATCGCTGCGTGGTCACGCTGTAGAGAGTTCGCCAGCGTTGATTTCCCGGATGCGATCTTGCCGCACAGGAGGTGGAGGGTGGGCTTGGCCATAGTGCCGCGTCCTTATGTCGACGCACGATGATGCCTGTGGATTCATGCTAGGACAATGAGGGGCTGTGTCGACTGAGGCCCTGTCATTTGGTTCTGGAACGCGCAAACAAAAAAGGCCTACCTTTCGGTGCGTCTCATTGCTGAATCTGGTGGTACCAGGAGTCGAATGAAACACATAACTTTTTGATAAATAGCAATTTTTAGTTTTTCCATCACATCGTCTACCCCTATTACTATCCCTGATAAGGAGCAAAAAAACATTGCTGTTACTACGGGTGGGTGAATTTCTGCGACGTTTCTTTGCGTCCTGTCACTGACCCTATGTCATCTAGCAAAAAAAGTACGAGAGAAGGATCTTGTGAATTCTCAAAATGGTGGTAAGATTTTCTTACTAGCGGTAAGAATTTTATGGGGGTCTATATGAATGCTGACTTTGTGCGGGAAAAGCTCGTAGAGGTTCTTCAGCTCATCCAAGCCACAAGCGGGCTTGATTGTCCAAAGCTGGAAGGTACGACGAAGCCAACGGAAGCACTAGCTGAGTTTGACAGTAAAATTTGGCCGGTCGCTATCGGCATACTTGCATCGAAGCTTGATATTTCGATTGCCGATGACGTGAATATTTTCGCCCAGGAGAAAAGTTGTATCGCTCTGACTATAGATGAAACTGTGGCAGTAGTGATGAAGCTTGCTGAGGAGCAGTCTGCAGAGATTGTTAAGCAGGTTAAATTGAAATGATGGATACGCAGCAGTCAAAGCGCGCTCTAATCGCAGATCGATTGCGGGAGGCCAGAAAAATGGCGGGCTTGTCGCAAGGGCAAGTCGCCAAATTGCTTAACATGCACAGGCCAACTGTATCTGAGATTGAAGCAGGTAATCGTAAGGTGTCTGCAGAAGAGTTAGGAGCGTTCGCCGAAACCTATGATGTAACTGTTCCGTGGCTGATGGGGGAGACACCTGACCAGCTAGACATTGATGATCCTCGCCTGCAGCTCGCGGCAAGAGAACTGAGCAAACTTAAATCTGAGGATTTAGATAAATTGCTTAGGCTTTTAGCTTCGATGAGGGATTCAGATGATAAAGCGGGAGACGCCGGATGAGTGCAGAGACAGGGCAAAAAAAATCGTCTACCGTACAGGCATTGGCAATGAAAGGTATGCAGGCATCTATTACTGCGAGAACTAAAGCAGGAATCGACCTAAAAAGTCCTATATGCATATATGACCTTTGTGAAAAATTAAAAGTAATAGTGCGCTTCAATGACATAAACATGGAAGGCATGTACGACCGAGAGCCAAAACCAAGAATTCACCTCTCATCCTTGAGGCCTCTAGCTCGCAGAGCGTTTACATGTGCGCATGAGCTTGGGCACCATATCTTTGGGCACGGTTCAACGATAGACGAGCTTAATGATAGCCAGTTGAGTAGTGCAAGCCGTCCACCAGAAGAAGTACTTGCAGATGCCTTCGGAGCATTTGTTCTGATGCCGACACTGGGGGTAAAAGAAGCATTTCATTTAAGAAACTTAGATCCTAATAAAGCTAGTCCTTTGGAGCTTTTTGCCATCGCATGTAGTTTTGGGGTGGGACAAGCAACACTTGTCAATCACTTAGCTTATGCGCTGAAATTGATAAACCCGGTTCGACGAGATCAATTGGGAAAAGTTACTCCTAAAGCAATCAGATCAGAAATAATGGGCGAAGTAGTATCTGAGCCTCTTACAATCGTGGATCACCATTGGCTTTCCCCGACGCTCGACATGGAAGAGGGTGCACTCGTTTTGTTACCGGCCGGGGTAGCATTAGATATCACCGTGTTGATGCCAGAGAAGGAACTCGCGAGTGGTAGGCTATTCAGAGCAACGAAAACTGGTATCACGAGAGTAGTACTTCCGGGTACATCTTGGGCGCTTTATGTAAGGGTGTCTCGCAAAAGATATGTTGGCTTAGCTCGGTTTCGCCATTTGGAGGATGCATCTGATGACTAAACGAATTGCTGTTGTGGACGGACCATTACTGATAAATGAGGGTAGCCTTTCAAAAGCTTGGGCCAAAGCCATCCTGCATGTAATTGGGCATACCGGTCATGAGATCGCACCTTTAGTACTAAGCTTCACTGGTTTCGATGAAACGGGTAAAGCGAACGAGCATGCTGGCGTAAGAGCTGCTCTGGATCAGTTGTTGAGGGCGAATGATCACAGATCTGTGTCTGATGTAGCTCATACTATTTTTCCACAGCGTATTTGGCAAATCGCGCAGGGTAATCGATCCTACTTTTACTCGTTGTATAAAGATGTGTTCCCCAGGTATCGAGCGATGAATGCAAAGGGGAATCGACGCGGTCTGTATTTTGAACGACTTATAGATTACAAGCGCGGTCCAAATGACGGCAATCAGTTGGAATGGATACTCTCTCAGTATAATGGCAGAGCTGGAGTGAGGAGGTCGATGTTTCAAGCCAGCATATTCGATCCTGAGAGAGACCATATAGCGGATGCACAGCTTCAGTTTCCATGCATGCAACAAATCAGCTTTGAGCCTACTAAAGATGGATTGGTTGTAAATGCTTTCTATGCAACGCAGCAGTTATTTGTCAAAGCGTATGGCAACTATTTGGGTATTGCTCAGCTAGGTGCGTTTATGGCTAATGAAATGAATATGAAGTTAAGTCGAGTAAATGTCATTGTCGGTGTGGCTAAGCTCGAGAGAATAACAAAGACCAATGAAGCGTTAGATCCGTTAATAGCGGAATGTGAGAAATGTATTGAGGGCGAACTATTAGAATTTGATGTGAGAGCTTCTGAAGTCGGAGCTGTGGCGTGAAGAAGGGGGAAAACGTTCGGTTGGACTTCGGTCCGGAAAAAGAAGCTAGTATTTCTGTACCGTCGAAAAAAGTGATTTCTCATCTGCTACCAATAAAAATAACAGAGGCATATGATACATATTGGAAATTTGCAGTTGAAAGACAGAATATTTTCTTTCGACGTTTAGAAGGTAGTCCCAAACCTTGGACAGAAGACCCTATTTTATCTGTTCATAAATTTACCAATGCGTATCGTGCATCCGATAGAGTAAGTCAATACTTAATAAGAAATGTTATCTATAGAAAGGATCTTCCGAATTCTGTAAATGAAGTTTTTTTTAGGGTGATGCTTTTTAAGATTTTCAACAAAATTGAAACCTGGCAGCTTTTAGAAAATGCCTTTGGTTTGATAACGTATGAGGATTACAGTTTTAATTCTTACGACCGTATTTTGAGTCAGGCGATGGCTTCTGGGAGGCGTATATACTCGGCCGCATATATTATGCCTCCGGGAAGTTCAGCTTTTGGGCATTCGGCGAAACATCAAAATCACCTGAAGTTATTAGAAATGATGATGTCCGATGAGTTGGCAAGTAAGCTTGCGAGCTTAAAAAAAATGCAGCCAGCCTTCGAACTTTTTAAAGGCTACCCTACGATTGGGGATTTTCTTGCCTATCAGTTTGTTACGGATGTCAACTACAGCAAAATAACTGATTTTACAGAGATGGATTTTGTTATACCTGGACCCGGCGCCCGAGACGGATTACGGAAGTGTTTTGAATACACGGCAGGACTCAATGAGGCTGAGTTGATCCGGCTAATGGTTGATAATCAAGAGCTTGAGTTTGAAAGATTGGGTCTAGAATTTAACTCTTTATGGGGAAGGCGATTGCAGTTAATTGATTGCCAGAACCTTTTTTGTGAAGTGGATAAGTATTCTCGAGTTGCTCATCCAGATATCAGTGGGATATCGGGGAGAACTAAGATCAAGCAGAAATTTACTCCAACAGGTCCTATAGAGTTTCCTTGGTATCCTCCAAAATGGAAGTTGAACAACAAAATTGCTGAAGATGCTGTGGCTCGCCACGGAGTTGATATTAAAGAGCTGTCTGAAGATGAAGAGTTTCGCCAAACCAAAATGATACTGTAGGAGCGTTTTATGAAACTTAATGCTTATCAGCAACAAGCGCAATTCACTGATCAAGTAGCTCTGCGAGATAATAGTGCACTTGATTCGAATGTTATTGTACCGCTTCTCGGTCTTGCTGGTGAGACTGGTGAGTTATTAAGTGAATATAAAAAGCATCTAAGGGATGGTAAGGCACACTTGCTATTCAAGGATCGGGTAGCTGAAGAGCTGGGGGACTTGCTTTGGTATGTTGCGAACGTCGCAGAAAAATTTGATCTTAAACTCGAAGAAATTGCTCAAAAAAACTTGCACAAAACTTTGGGCCGCTGGGGGGCGCCAGGTTCACTTTTGACTAATTTTGATTCTGGGTATGAACATGGTGAAAGCTTTCCTAGAAAATTTGAAGTCGAGCTTCGCGAAGTCTCCGCTGAGGGTGGCACTAAGATTCGTACTTTTATTGATGGGGTAAAAATCGGCGATGATTTAACTGATAATGCTGATGACGCTGACGGATACAGATTTCATGATGTCTTCCACTTGAGTTATGTTGCGATTCTTGGATGGTCTCCTGTGATTCGTAAACTGCTTGGACGGAAACGGAAGAGCGTTTCAAAGGTAGATGAAGTGCAAGATGGAGGGCGGGCTCAGGTTATTGATGAGGCCGTTGCTGCGTTGGTTTTCGATTATGCTAAGGAACATAATTGGCTTGAAGGAGTGGGTGATATTGACTACAAGTTGCTTCGCACTATTAAAGGTATTACTTCTCTGTTGGAAGTAAAACAACGGACGATGGGGGAGTGGCAGAGAGCTATCTTAACTGGATTTGATGTTTGGAGAAAGGTCTTGGCTAACTCCGGCGGCTTGATTGTTGTGGATCTAGATAGTAAGTTGTTGAGCTACGTTGAGGCTGATAAGTGATTGATTGTTAATTCGAATTCAAAGGAATGTCCGATGAAGATGCCAATGGCGGCAGGTCATCTAAAAGGTCACGGTGTCGATATAGTAGACATTGATCGTTTTTCAGTATTGCTAAATGCTGAATTCGAACCTTTTCTTAATCGATATTTTACAAGTATTGAATTGAATTCGATAATTGGAAGCTCTTCTCGTTTAGAAAAATTGGCTGGAAAATTTGCTGTAAAGGAATCCGTATTAAAAGCTCTGGGAGTAGGGTGGGGTAATGGAATCTCATTCGTAGATGTGGAAGTTTATAATCACGACAGCGGCGCTCCCGCCGTCAGGCTTTTCAGGCAGTTAGCGGAGCTAGAGACTGAAATGAATATCACGGGATGGCTCGTAAGCTGTACTCATACAAGGACTATCTCTATGGCTAGTGTTGTAGCTGTAGGAGCAAATCCTTAGTATGGATTTTAATTAACTTAGCGCTATGTGTTATTTATATTATTCGAGTTGGCGATTTCAGATATTGATGGGTATTTTTACTCCAGCGTAGTGCGGCATATCCAGCTATCAGGCGGTGCCCTATCCAGCGAGTATCTACTATTGAGATAGTCCCTGGAGCGCTGGCAAGGAGTAATAAGCCCATAAATTTTATCCACTCGTCCTGGGTGAGTAACTTTTCGCCATATCCGTGATATGAACGTCCACTTTCATAAATATTAAACTTTAGGTTTGAGTGTTTTTCAATCCAACTCAAGTCCTCTTCGGATGGTTTGGTTGGTTGAGAAAAGTCGATCATTGGTATATGCAGTTTTTTGTTCTTGCTTATTAGTTCGGAGTGTAATGCTAGCTCGGAGCCGCTAGGTAAAGCTTCGAGTTGTCTATTAAGCCAGTCTGGTGTTAACTCTTTAGCTCTAATGGGGATTATTATGCGCGCATCGTCTACCTGCTGTGGGCAATACTGATAAATTGACACGTGTGCGGTCCACTCCCCCTTCAGTTCATTAAGCCAAAGGGGTGTCATTTCAATTGGATGTGACTCCAGGATGGAACTCATATGTTGTTTGCTCCGCCGCCGTATAAGCGCCGATATGTTACTATTGCAAAATCATCCGTCATTCCTGACAAGTAATCCACAATTAAGTGCGCTCTTGCTGTCCATTCAAGTAGTTCGAATCGCTTTCTTGAATGTTTAGTTTTCCGTATTTCAAGCAACGTATGCTCGTATACTTTTATATGCTTGCGAGGTAGAAAACTTTGTAGCGTTGAGGCTAATGCCGAGCCTGTAGTCTTGGGTTGTACTTTCTTGATTAAAAGCTGTTCTGCATCATGACTAGATAGGTCAAGTAAAAGGCCAAATCTATCTAGGATGCCGGTAATTACTTGAAAGCCGACAAGCTCTCTTTCCCTGATGACGGCACTGGAATATAGATATTCTTTCGAGAACTTTCTGATGATATCTAGCAAAGCTTTAGCAGCTTTTGATTTATCAAGAAGTGAGAAATATTCACCCGCCTCTATTTTAGCATGATGTCTTATATATAGCTGGCATGAACGGTCAACCAAAACATTTGTCACAGTGGTTCGGAAAGAGGTAAACCATGCAGGATCTTCGGAGTGTTCCAGTGGCAATGAGTTGAGAATTTCCATTGCAATTCTATTTTTATTGAGCTTTCCTAAGCCGGTCCGTAACGCAAATACAACATCATAGCATCTGACAATGTTCTTTTCTAATGCATCCTCAATGTCGCTTAAGCAATACGATATGTCATCCGCAGCTTCCATTATGTATGATAACGGATGCCTGGACATCGTCTTCATATTTAATTTACTTTGTAGTTCTGAGAGTATTTTTTTCTCGCTATGGAATACTCCTGATTTTTTTACAGGTTTACCATTTTGGACCTCGCCAATACGTTCTGGGGTCCATGGGTACTTTAGTGTTGCAGATAATTGTGAGTAAGTTAGATTGTAGCCAAATTCATCTTTGTTCCATTGCAACCTTGTTGCCATCCGGAAACCTTGAGGGTTGCCGTCAAAATATGTAAAGTCCTGGTACAGTTGTGTGAATTCAGAATGATAATATTTAGCGAATTTTTCTTTGTGTTTTTCGATTCTTGCAGCAAACCACTCTTGGATTGACGCCTCTCCGAAGTGCCCAAACGGTGGGTTTCCCAAGTCGTGCATCAAGCATGAAACTTCGACAAACGAGATGAAGGCGTTGGTTCTATAAAGGGTCTCTATGCTATTTTGTTCTCCGAGCATTCCTTTTTCGAATAGCTGCTCTGAAATCTTTTCCGCTAGGTAACGTCCAATTGATGCTACCTCTAGGGAGTGTGTAAGTCTCGTTCGTACCGATGCGTTCCACTCTTGTGGAAAGGCTTGGGTTTTAGATTGAAGCCTGCGAAATGCTGCAGAAAATAATACTCGCCCCCGGTCACTCGCTGCCTGCATCGCGAGATTTCTACCAGAAGGGCCAGCAGAGTCGCGTCTGCGAATATCTGTAAGCATAGAGAGATAAAACTGAGATATTCCTGATTCGCTCATGACAATCCTTATCTGATATTCGCTGACGAGCCTTGCCACTGCTAAGTCGGTTTTGGGAGCTAGCCCCAAAGGTGGCCTTTGAGTTCACCTTATCCGTTTGATTTCAAGGACACAAAGGTTTCCGGGGGCTCATCTGTGGGTAATCGCCGTTGCCGTATTGTCTTGCCCGATGAGGTTAGCTCGGGTCTTTCTCAAAAAATGCTTCCATGATTCGTATTTCTGAATCCGCCTGCTGCTGATGCAAGCCGTCAGCGAATAATAGTACTGAGTGGAGGCGGACTTTTCCTGGAGAAATACCTCTAGAAACCAAAGGACGTGTTTCATCTGCCAGCTCCATGGCGTTTTGCGTCGCCAGCGCTGCTCGATGGCCATCTGCACTACTTGCGCTTGCCTGACGTGGCGACGTTGAGAGGCGGGGGCGCCTTTCAGGGTACAGCTCAGAAACAGCTCCATATCGAATACCTTACTCATGCTCGGCCACCAATGTAAGCCGACGCCACGTCGATACGACCGTGTCTCAGCTCATAGCCGATTTGTGCTCGGGCCTCCTGATCGAGGTGATGATCAAGTTGGTAGCAATTGCCACCGTTGATGGGCGCAGGATGCTGGGTGATTTGCTCATAGCGTTCGCACGCATAGGTCGCCCGCAATTCGTGGAAGCCCTTAAAGTTGTGCGTATGGAGAATCTCCCGTGCGGGGCGAACGATTACCTGTTGGAAATCGAGGTAGCGTTCATTTGCTGCAAGCAGATTGCGGCTACCATCAGGCGAGACTTGAAGGGCGAATGCCAGAGCGTCGTGGATGTGCTCATCCACCGTTATCCATCGAGGGGCCGAGGCTCCCGAGCGGCCACCTTTGGTGCCGTCTTGGATGTTGATCCTCCCGAGTTGCTCGGCTTCCCGTTGCAATCGAGGAAGGTCGGCCAAAATGGCCTCGCGCAAGCGAATTCCGGCGGCTCGCGCCAAGTACACGATGGCGGCAGCGCGTTGCATTTGGTGTTCGGAGAGTACGTCGACGATCCGTTTCACATGTTCGCGGTCTTGGCCTTGCGGCACCGATTGACGAACACTGATGCGCCGCATTCCCAACGCCTTGCTTGGACTCACGACCTTCACATACTGATCACCGCGAAGCGCGGCCATGGTCCGGTTCACGCTGGACAATCGGTTTTGCGCGGTGGCGATGCCTAGAGCGCTTTGTTCGACTTGCTGACGCAGATATCCGGCGTATTCCAGCAAGGTCTGCCGATCAATTTGCCGTGCATCGTTAAATCCTGGTCCATCCTCCGACCGACACCAACGAACAAACGCCTGCCAGCGATCACTGTGCGCTTTGACCGTGCCGTAATGTCCGCAGCCAAATAGATCTTTGAGCGCTTGCGGCCCGGCATAGCTCATTCGCCGGCCATAGCCAAAATTCCGCCCATCTCGTTTACCCACCAACGCCATGACCAAACTCCTCTCGTAGCCAAGCCCTTTCAAGCCTTTCCCCACGTCATCCCGCCAAGAGTGTTGAGTGTTATCAGGGATCAAGGCCCCTGCGACCTGTGAGGGTTGTCCACTAACGCGGGACTGGCGGCTTTTTACGACTGGGAGGTGGGCATCTCATGATCTGGCCTCCTGAACACTTCCGAGGAAGTGGGCGGGTGGTGGCTGCATTGGCTGACGAGACCAGCGCCGCGAGATCCTGAGCTAGGTAAAAGCAGCTATGCGATGACCAGGGCATGCCTGACTGTCAGTCAGGTGCAGTCCACTCCCTGGGCTGCGGGACCATCATCTGCGTCGCTGTTGCTGGTGACTTCGGTGTTTGTCACGCCGATTGTCACGAGGGGGAATGCCGCAAAGCCGTTTACGAGTTGGGCTGCAGCAGCGGTAGGAGCGCCCGTCTCTTTCCGCGAGAAAGAGACGGGCGCAGGTTGGCGCAAGGAAATGCCTACGGGAATAGATCGCAGCAGGGCAGCTACAAAGACGAACCCCCCACCTTGGCGATCGACACCTCAATCAACGCCCGCGCCGCATCAAGCTGATGCACCACCGAGCGCGCCAACGGGCGGAATTCCAGCGTGCAGTTATCTGCGACTTCGTAGGCGGTGGCTGCGGCGCAGGCGAGGTATTCGGAGACGGTGAGCAATGCGTCCTCAACTCTGACGCCGGGCTTGACCGAGAACAGGCTCAGGTTGCCGAGGTTGGCGTTGGTGCAGGGTGATTGTGGGGCGGGTGTTTCGGGTGGGTGAGGGGTGGATCTAATCATGGTGTCTCTCCTGACTTGGATGAGACCGACACCGTTCGCGACTAAACGAATAGGTGGCGGCTGTACGCGGGTTAGTCGACCGGGAAGTCAGGCACCCGGCGCACCCGAAGGTGCCCCTCGTACAGCCACCATAAAAGAACAGAACCGATGTCGATGACAGCGGCTCAGGTTATGGGGCGTTACGCGCCTGACGTGTTCGGGCGACTAAACCCGGTCGTTGTTTGCAACGACACGCGGGAAGGTAGTCGCCGGATCAGACACGTTCAAGCGGTCGAGAGGATATCGCTTAATTTCAGAAGCGTCCTACGGGATTTCGGACTTTTTGTGGGGGTTGGGCGGCGAGGTAGGACGGTAGTGCGGCGGAGTGCGCTTTCGCGGGGATTGGCGGTGTGGCATTTGGCACAAACAAAAAAGGCCCACCTTTCGGTGAGCCTTTTTGCTAAGTCTGGTGCCGGCACCAGGAGTCGAACCCGGGACCTACTGATTACAAGTCAGTTGCTCTACCAACTGAGCTATACCGGCGTTGTGGGCGCTGATTATAGGGATTTGATCTGGCGAGTAAAGCCCTAATTTCAGTTTTTTCGCCGCCCTTATGCCGGAAGGTGATTACCGTTATTCACAATCCGCACAAGCCGAAGGCGACGATCGGTCAGATTCAGGAACCATTCTCAATCGTTCGCAAGCTACTGTTTTAGCGCCAATTTTACGCTGGCCAAAAAATGAACAAATGGTTACATCCCCTCCAGCGCAGGATTTCCGGGCGTTGGCTGAAATTTCATCAACAGACTTATCCACAGGTTCGGGCGTCAAAAAATGCTCACCGTCGTTCGGCGAGAACCAGCAGATTGCGTGGGGTGACGTGGC
The DNA here is from genome assembly GCF_059421525.1 of Pseudomonas sp. GW821-FHT02H06. Taxonomy (NCBI): domain Bacteria; kingdom Pseudomonadati; phylum Pseudomonadota; class Gammaproteobacteria; order Pseudomonadales; family Pseudomonadaceae; genus Pseudomonas; species Pseudomonas sp. GW821-FHT02H06. The sequence continues at coordinate 73,798 of NZ_JBWKVD010000003.1, read as the reverse complement.
TGTCGCAGAAGGTGCCGATCTGCACGTCGTACCCGCACTCAGTCAGATAAAGAGCTCGGTCGAGGATGAGCCATATTTCCAGGGGCCGGCGGAAGAGGTTGCGCAGCATTTCGAGGTTTCGCACTTCGGCAAGACGCGCCCAGCCCGCGGCTTCAAGGGCGGTCCAGTCTTGAGTGCCGGGCGAGGGCAGTTGTTTGAGTTCAGCCAGGTCGCGGCAATAGTCGGCGAAGGGTTTGTCGAGCCAGGCGCTGGGCAGCGAAGGCGTTGGCAGGTAGTCGTCGACGCCGCGTAGCTGTCGCTGCAGCAGGTCGAAGCCGAGGCGTCGGGCCATGGAGGTGTCGCGTTGGCGGCGTACGCGGGCGCCGGCGGTGACGGTTTCGCTGAGGGGCAGGCCGAGGTCGTCGATGGAGAGCGTAAGCGCGGACGCTTTGCCCAGCTGGGAGATCGGCACGTATTGCTCGCCTTCGATGCGGTTGTAGCAGCAGGGCGCAATGGCCAGTTGTTGGCAGCGCGCGTCGCTGGCGAGGTGCATGAGACGCACATGAAGGTCGCCGCAGGCGTGGAGGGCGACGGGCGTGTGATGCGCTTCGAGGCGCGCGCCGGCGTCGTCGGCCATGACGTCTTGATGCAGATGGTTCGCGGTGATGCCCAGTTTGCCGCTGAGTTGCCGTCCTGCTTCAACCAGTTGCGCATCGTGTTCCAGGCAGGTTAGGGCTTGGCCACCATGGGCGAGGCGCCGACCCAGGTGGCCTTTGCCAGAGCACCAATCAAGCCAGTGAGTTGGCTGCCGCTGAAAGCTCAAGCTGCTGGTGAAGGCTTCGATCTGTTGCCACTTGCGGCCGGGTACGTCGACGCTCATGCGCGATGACACGGCTTCCAGGCTAGCGAGCGGCAGGGCGTCGATCTCGCTTAATGCCGTCGACTCTAAAGCCAGCTGAATAAAGGGCTTTGGCGCATCAAGCTGTTCGGGGTGGTTGTGTGCAGCTTCTGCCTCTTCCAGGGAACGTTGTCGCAGCCAGCGGGACAGCTCCGGGTGCTGCGATTCCCACGGTAGATGGCGATGGGTGAAGGGGCGCGGGCGCCATAGGGCCTGATGCTCGAGCAGGAAGGCATCAAGCGCCGCGAATCGGGATTGGAGTTGCGGGGGTGTGAGTGGCATTGGTTTATGGCAGTTGAGCAATGATGTGCAGCATACGGTGATTCAGGGGCAGGGCGGCGCTCATCCGGCATGGAAATCTATGGCGGCTGAGCTGCCGCCTTCGTGAGCAAGCTCACTCCCACATGGACCGTGTTTAATGCGCGAAACCCCGGCGTCTGAACGACGGGGGATCTCCGCTAGGATGCGCCTCGGTCCTCATCGCCCTTGGCTGGCGTCTACCCGCAAATACCGCTCCAGCAGTTTGAAGCCTTGCACCAGCACGAACGACATCACCAGATAGATCAACCCGGCGATGAGGAAGGTCTGTTCCGGCATGTAGGTCCGCGCGTTGATGGTGCGGGCCATGCCGGTGATGTCGAGCAGGGTCACGGTGCTTGCCAGCGCGCTGGCCTTGAGCATCAGAATGACTTCGTTGCTGTACGCGGGCAGGCCGATGCGTGCGGCGCGGGGCAGGATGATGTACAGCAGCGCTTTGCCTTTGGACATGCCCAGTGCGCGCGCCGCTTCGATCTCGCCGGGCGGCACGGCCTGAATGGCGCCGCGCAGGATCTCGGCGATGTAGGCGGTCGTGTGCAGCGTCATGGTCAGCGCCGCGCAGAAGAACGGATCGCGCAGGTACGGCCACAGCGGCCCCTTGGTGACGACGTCGAACTGCGCCAGGCCGTAATAGACCAAAAACAGCTGCACCAGCAGGGGCGTGCCACGGAAAAAGAAGATGTAGGCGTAGGGCAGCGCCCGCACGTAGGCGTTACGCGAAGCGCGGGCGATGCCCAGCGGAATGGCGAGGATGAGGCCGGCAATCACCGCGACGGCGACCAGTTCCAGCGTGACGGTGGCGCCGTGCAGCAGTTTTGGCAGCCATTTGAGGACGAACTCCCAGCTCATGACGCGCTCCTCGCAAAGCCCACCGACGCGCGTTTTTCCAGCAACGCCAGGCCCATCATCGACAGCGCGGTCATGCACAGGTACATCAGCGCCGCGACCATATAAAAGGTGAAAGGCTGCTTGGTGGACGTAACGGCGATCTGCGCGTGACGCATGACCTCCTCAAGCCCGATGACCGAGACCAGCGCGGTGTCCTTCATCAGGATCATGAACAGATTGCCCAGCCCCGGCAGTGCAATGCGCCACATCTGCGGCATCACCAGCTTGAAGAAGATGCGCGAGCGCGACATGCCAAGCGCCAGCCCCGCCTCGCGGTGGCCTTTCGGGATCGAGAGCATGGCGCCGCGAAACACCTCGGTGGCATAAGCGCCGAAGCACAGACCGAGCGCGATAACGCCAGCCGCGAAAGCACTGAGCGATAGATTCGGGATGTCGAACAGCTTGCCGATCGCCCGCATCGAGCTGACCGTGCCGAAGTAGATCAGCAACACCCACAGCAATTCGGGGATGCCGCGCACCAGTGTGGAATAGGTGCCGCCCAGCCACTGCAAGGCACGATTCGGCGAAGTCTTCGCCAGCGCCCCGAGCAGGCCGAGGACCAGCCCCAGGCAGAGGGCCAACAGCGCAAGTTGGAGGGTCATCAGCATGCCGGCCGCCAGGGCCGGGCCGAATCCATAGAGATCGAAGTTCATGGCGTTGTTTGTCTAAAGGACAGACGCCGCCGTCTGCATGAGCAAACGGAGGCGATGGTCAGGCAGGTCAGAGGATGCTGAACGGGAAATACTTGTCGTTGATCTTCTTGTAGGTGCCGTCGGCGATGATTTCTTTCAGCGCTTCGTTGAGCTTGTCGCGCAGCGGATCGTCTTTGCGCACGGCGATGCCGATCTTGTCGTCAACCGGCAGCGCGTCACCCTTGAACTCGAAGCTCTGGCCTTCCTTGCCTTTCAGCCACTCGTAGCTCGCGTATTTGTCGCCGAGCAGTGCGTCGAGGCGGCCCGAAGCCAGGTCGAGAAAGGCGTTTTCCTGGGAGTCGTACAGCTTGACTGTCACGTCGTCGCCCCAGTTGTCTTCCAGCCACGTGCCGGACAAGGTCGCGCGTTGGGCACCGATGGTCTTGCCCTTCAACGTCTCCTTGATCGCGGCCAGGTCGCCGCTGAGGTTAGTGGTTTTGGGCGCGACAAATTGCAGCTTGTTGGAGTAGTACGGAATGGTGAAGTCGACCGCCTGCTTGCGTTCTTCGGTGATCGACATCGACGAGATCAGGAAGTCGAACTTCTGCGCGTTCAGCGCTGGAATGATGCCGTCCCAATCGGAGGTGACGATTTCACAGGTCACTTTCATCTTCGCGCACAGCGCGTTGCCGATCTCGACGTCGAAGCCCACGACCTGACCGCTGGCGTCCTTGTTGTTGAACGGCGGATAGGCGCCTTCGATGCCCATTTTCAAGGTGTCGGCAGCAAAGGCGCTGGATGCCATGGCCAGGGTGGCGGCAGCGGCCAACAGAATGTTTCTCAGGGTCTGCATCGATGTTGCTCCGTTAGCGATTGCTGGACATGAATTGTTTGCAGCGCGCCGACCGTGGGTCATCGAAGACCTGATCTGGCGAACCTTGTTCTTCTACCAGCCCTTGATGCAGGAAAACCACTTCGCTGGATACCTGCCGGGCGAAATTCATTTCGTGGGTCACCATCAACATGGTCCGGCCTTCTTCGGCCAGGCCACGAATAACACTAAGCACTTCCTGCACCATCTCGGGATCGAGGGCAGACGTGGGCTCATCGAACAGAATGACCTTGGGCTGCATCGCCAGCGTGCGTGCAATGGCGGCACGTTGTTGCTGGCCGCCCGACAACTGTGCCGGATAGGCATGACGCTTGTCGGCAATACCCACTTTGGCCAGCAGCGCTTCGGCAACTTCAGTGGCCTCGGCTTTGGTCTGCCCCAGCACGCGACGCGGCGCCTCGGTGATGTTATCGAGGACGGTCATGTGCGGCCAGAGATTGAAATTCTGAAAGACGAAGCCGATCTCGCTGCGCAGGCGGTTGATCTGACGGTTGTCGGCGGCGATCAGTTCACCCTTGCGGGTGGCTTTGAGCTTGAGTTCTTCGCCGGCAATGAGAATCTGCCCCTGATGGGGATTCTCCAGCAAATTGATGCAGCGCAGCAGCGTCGACTTGCCTGAGCCGGAGGAACCCAGAATCGAGATCACGTCGCCATCGCGCGCACTCAGCGAGATGCCCTTGAGCACGTCGAGTTCGCCATAGCGCTTGTGCAGATTGCGGATTTCCAGGGCGGGCGTGGCCTCGGCCATGTTCAGTCCTCGTGTGTTCGGTGGGCTCATCGGTTGACCCGTTACACGCTACTTGGCAGTTGCAACTGGCGCATCGCGCGAAGGCTTATGAAGATGAGCTTGATGGGCGCCGGCTCAGAATGCCTTTGCGCAAAAAGGGCGCGATGGTGCCAGCTTTAACCGCCGTGGGGAAGGGTGTTTCGGCCACGGGCGCGATCGGCGGCTGGTCTTGTGCGCTTATTTGGTGCCATTTCGTTTTAAATGTGTATTTTCGGTGCGGCCAATCGTCTCCCTCCTGTTGCGCTCGGTAACGTTTCCTACACGACTGGCGAATTGCTATTGCATTCATGGACTTGCGCAAATCGTCTGGAACGGCCGTATCCCGCTGCGACGTCGTATCTGAAACATCCTGGCGTAATTCTTGCGTAAAAAATAAATAACAGAGCTGTTGTGTTCTCTTTACGAAGAGCCGCCACACGTCCTGATCCGTACAAAAATCCTTCTAAGGTTGGTTCCATGAGCAGCACACCCAACGCTTCAAACCTTGAACAAGGGCTCAAACCGCGACACATCACCATGCTGTCGATCGCCGGCGTAATCGGCGCCGGCCTCTTCGTAGGCTCCGGCCACGCGATTGCCGAAGCCGGACCGGCCGTACTTCTGGCCTACGGCGCCGCAGGTACGCTGGTGGTGCTGGTGATGCGCATGCTGGCGGAAATGGCCGTCGCTTCGCCGGATACCGGTTCTTTCTCGACCTACGCCGATCGCGCAATCGGGCACTGGGCCGGCTTCACCATCGGCTGGTTGTACTGGTGGTTCTGGGTATTGGTCATTCCGCTGGAAGCCAACGCCGCCGCGACGATTCTCCACGCGTGGTTCCCGAACGTGGCGATCTGGGCGTTCACGCTGGTGATCACCCTGCTGCTGACCGCGACCAACCTGTTCAGCGTGAAGAACTACGGGGAGTTCGAGTTCTGGTTCGCGCTGATCAAGGTCATTGCGATCATTGGCTTCGTGCTGCTGGGCATTGCGGCGGTGTTTGGTCTGCTGCCTAACAGCCAGGTCAGCGGCGTCAGTCACTTGTATGACACGCAGGGCTTCCTGCCTAACGGCATGGGTGCGGTGCTGGCGGCGATGCTAACCACCATGTTCTCGTTCATGGGGACGGAGATTGTCACCATCGCGGCAGCTGAATCGAAGAATCCCGGTCAGCAAATCACCAAGGCCACTAACTCGGTGATCTGGCGGATCTGCCTGTTCTACCTGCTCTCGATCCTCCTCGTCGTCTCGCTGGTGCCGTGGAACGACAGCCGTCTGGCTGAAGTAGGCTCGTACCAGACCGTGCTTGATCTGATGGGCATTCCGAACGCCAAGCTGATTGTCGACATCGTCGTGCTGGTCGCCGTGACCAGTTGCCTGAACTCGGCGCTGTACACGGCTTCGCGCATGCTGTTTTCCCTCGGCAAACGTGGCGACGCGCCCGCTGTTTCCCAGCGCACCACCAAAGCCGGCACGCCTTATTGGGCGGTGCTGCTGTCGACCGGTGCCGCGTTTGCCGCCGTGTTCGCCAACTACGTCGCACCCGCAGCGGTGTTCGACTTCCTGCTGGCAAGCTCGGGCGCGATCGCGCTGCTGGTGTATCTGGTCATCGCCGTCTCCCAGCTGCGTATGCGCCGCAAGCGTGAAGCAGCAGGCCAGGCCATCGACTTCCGCATGTGGCTGTTCCCGGGCCTGACCTGGGCGGTGATCGTGTTCATCGTCGCCGTACTGACCATCATGCTGTTCCAGGAAGGCCACCGCATGGAAATCATCGCCACCGGGCTGCTGAGCATCCTGGTCGTGGCGGCCGGTTTGATCGTGTCGAACCGTCGCAAGGCGGGGAAGGCTGGAAAGGTTGTGCTGAATTGATGGGGGAGTGAGTCGGTTGTGACCGACCGCTGTCGAGAAGCCGCTATCAGGGATGATGGCGGTTTTTTTTGTCTCGACGGTTGGGTCACGGTGGGAGGTTCAGCGTCTTAGCTCATCCTGCCCAGCACCGATCTCCCCCGCACCTGATGCAGCACCACCGCCGCCAGATGCAGCGCCACCAATCCTGCCAACACGGCACACAGAACGTGATGCACCTGATGCAGCTCCAGCAGCATGATTTTCGAGTGGATGAGCTGTGGCAGCGGCACCAGCGCCAGCAGCATGACCGGATGGCTCATCATCAGCACCCCGGTAATCAATACGCCCGCCACCACCGCATAGATCGCCTTGTGCGCAGCGCTCGCCAGTCGCGCCTGAGCGTTTTTGGCGGAGTGCCGCGTTGGAGCTTTGACCGCCAGCCACAACCGCCAGACGAAAAACGGAATAAACAGGCTGGTCAGCTGCGGGTTGAACGACTCAACCCACTGCCGAAATGGCTCGTTCTGATCCAGCAATGCCACGCCGAAGCCGCTGAAGGTCGCCCACAGGATGACGGCCGCAGACAGCCAATGCAGGAAGATTCGGGTTCGGGAGTAAGGGCTCGTTCCGTCTGAAGCCGGTTCAGGCGAAGGAGTGATTGGGAGTGTCAAAACGGCCAGCCTTTAGTTGAGAAGGAGTTGCATTCTCGTAATGGCGCAAAGCTACCGTTTTGACCGGGGTCATGTAAATCAAAAAACGTTTTAAGAGCGCCCGCCTGCACCCTGCGCGTTCTTTTTCTGCAGGATCACCGACGCTTCGTTGTAGGCGGTCTGGAAGGCGTCGCTGCCGATCCATTCAACGGCCGAGTCTTCGTCTTCCTCATGGAAGAGCCCGCGGTAGGTGATCAGCAGGCCCATCATGAAGTCGGTCGCCGGCTCTTCATCTTCTTCAGCGATCACCAGCTCAAGCACCGGGTATTGCAGGAAGACTATGCACAGCGCCAGCAAACTTATCGATTCAGCCTGCTTCATCGCTTCGAACAGGTCGTCGAAATCCGCCGGGTCGAAGCCGTTCTCTTCGATGTCTTTGAAATCGAACGTGCTCAGGTCGATCTCGACGTCATCAAAGGGCTCGTTGACGAAGGCATGATTGAGCACTGGGTGAATGACGCTCGGCCGGGCCTTGCCGGAACGGTTCTGCTTGGCCTTGGCCTTTGCCCGTTGGGCGCGTTTTTGCTGTTTGTCGGGGGAGGCCATGACGGCGGTTCCTTGTGCGGTGCAGCCATTCGCATGGCCCAGATCATCGGGCGCGTATTGTATTCAGTCTTGTGCCGGTTCGTCGTACTTGTTGCGGTCGATCCCCAGCATCTCCATTGTGGATTCCATCTCTATCTCGCCGAGAACGGCGCGGAAGGCTTCATAGAAATCGTCGTCGTGAATGCGCGCCCGAACGGTCGCCTCATCCAGCCCGTGGGCCCACATCATGTAGGCGCCCAGCGTGTTCACCAGGACGTCGAGGTAGTTGTCGAAGTCGATGTCGTAGAAAGCGTGGGCCGCTATCGGACCTCTGGCGAAGGCATCGAGCAGATCGAGGAACCCTTGCTGCTCGGCACGCTTGAGCACTTCGTAGTGGCCGAGGCGTTGTTCCTGAGACGGCTCTGGCGCAGGGGACTGATAGACCTCCGTCAACAGCATTTCGTCCTCAGTGATCGACATCCCGATGTCCTCGCCCCTGATCACCGCCGCCATCGCCTCCCGCTCTTCCTCGTCCATGGTCTCGAGGATGTCGGGCTCTACGAAATTCTTGAGCAGGGTATCGTCGTCGAGCAACGATGCTTCGTCGTCCGAGAAGAAATCAGGCATGAAGTAATCCGGGACGATCGGGCTGGGCGTCTGCGGGTGCTGGCGAGCGACTCGCTGCTCTTTGGCTTTGGTCTTGGCGCGCTTGGCTCGTTTCTGTTGCTTGCTGACAGATGCCATCACGAAGTCCTCTAGTCGGCTCAAGCCTGCAATGTTAATAAATCACGCCCAATAAAAAACCCCTGAATATTTCGATGCAGGGGTTTTTCGGTATTCATGGTGCCCGGAGACGGAGTCGCAAGGGGTAGGTCTGATGCGGGGTTACATTTTCAATTGCTCAAACTTCCCCGGCGCTGAAAATTTCCAGGACACCTTGAATGCTGCACCGCCGGATATCAGTTCTGCCTGCCGGATGATGGCAGGCCACCATCGGACAAGATTTTCGGCCTTACTCCAGTAGGTCGTTTGACCCCATTGCCTCGCGAGACAGAAAACCGGTAGTCCGCATTCTCTGAAGGCCTGCCGCTCGGCGTTTCCCTTGGAGAACTTGTCTTGCGACACCACGGCCCATCCGCCTTCGGCAGTGAGGTCGGTAATCCAGTGGATGTCACTTGTGTCCGCTGGGAACCTGTCCCTGAGCGAGACGACGACATGGCCTTCGCCGCTGCAAAGCTCGTGCAAGGCTCTGGCAATGGACGGTGGAAGATTGTTATCGATCAGAAAATTCAAGCAGCAATCCTGTGCTCATAGGTCACCGCAGCGTCCACTGCCGCGGTGGGAATTTCGAAAATCACAGACACACGTTTTGCGTCCTGGCCTTCCGCCAGATAAGCCTGATAAATCGACGCCGTATCGACACCAGCGGAGGAGAGCACCGGTTTTCCAAAGTTACGGTTGGGGTCGAGCACAATTGCCTTGCTGCGCTTGACCGGATACCAACGCTGCGCCTTTCCCTCACCCGTATAGTCAATGCCCTCATACAGCGAAGGCGCGATTACCTGCCTGAATGCGTACTGACGTTTCGCCAGATCCAGGATCGCCTCGTCGCCAGTCTCGTCAAACACAGTGGCGAATATGCTCCTGCCGTCAGTCTGGAATCTTCTGCAGGTGAACGGATAGTGCTGGTGAAAAATTTCCTTGGCCTGTCTGGATGCTGCGCGAATAGCTTGAAGGCTTGCGCCGTGCTTTCGGAAGGCATCGACAAATCTGATCTCGAGCAGGTCGTGGAAGCCAAGCAGCTTCTCATCGTTGACGCCCAGCTCAGGTAGCCACAGACCGGAATGCTCCACGCCATCCGCTTTATAGCCGAAGAGCCATCTGCGAATATCCTTGGCGGGAATGCCCGTGTAGAGGGCTGCTTCTGATGGCGTGTATACGCCGACTCCAATGAGGCGGCTCGACGTTTCGATAGTCTTCATGCACACCTCCCGTGTCCGTGGTTGCTCAAGAAGTGCATTCTGAGGTTGATCAGGGTCTCGTTCAACTCATCTTGGGCGAGCGCTTAGGGGAAAATTGTAAAAAGCCGGTGCGTGGCGAATAGGAATTCCTTGTGGCTGTCCATCCCGGCGCCTGCCACCCGCCGGTAGTTCTACCTTATCAAGATTTATCCACGGCAGCCGATGTGTGGGTATGAGCATCCCGCTGGACATACTCTGAGTTGAATCTCCCTTGCCCAGTCCAGCACCGTTGTTTTAGTCCTGCTCGATGCTTCTCCGAGAGGCTACTTCACCCACTTGAGATTGAATCCATGCGAATCACTTTACCGGTACTACTTTTAGGAATGCTTGGCGCTCAATGCGCGCTGGCGGCTGGGGATGGAACATCCGCAGTGGGCGGAGGCATAGGCGGTGCGCTTGGGAATGTCATTGGACAGCAAATGGGTGGAAGCACCGGCGCGGCGGTTGGTGCTGGTGTGGGCGGAGCCGCTGGCGGGGCTTTGGGCGCCAAACGAGGAAGCAAGACCGAAGCGGCTATCGGCGGGGGGCTGGGATCAGCGGGTGGGTCTGTCATTGGTAACCAGTTGGGTGGCTCAACAGGGTCAACCATAGGTGCCGGCTTGGGCGGCGCTGCGGGAGGCGCAGTGGGTAGCAACTTGGCAGATGACGGCGGCGACAATCGATCTCACGGCAAGCGACATGGGCACAAGAAAAACAAGCATGATCGATAGCCCGGCGATCTGCTCCCATACCTCCAATCGCGCGATTTGAGCGACGACACAGCGCGATTGTCGGAGACGTCGGCCAGCACCTGGGCGTCTTCACGCAGATCCGGCTCTGAGCTCACGAATCCATTCACATCTATCCGGGATTACATGGAAACGGTGGGGAACCGTGAAAAGCAAAAAGCCCGCACGAGGCGGGCTTCTTGTGTGCTTTCAGGTGTGCTTGGCATCACCTGAAAACGGAAGGTGGTGCCCAGAGACGGAATCGAACCGCCGACACGGGGATTTTCAATCCCCTGCTCTACCGACTGAGCTATCTGGGCAACGGGGCGCATTAAACGTGTTTTTCAGGAGGTCGTCAAGCATGGTGTCGAAAAAAATCTGAATTATTTCCTCCGCTTACGACGACCACTGTCTGCAAAGGCTTATTCGGCAGGGGGAACGTAGCCGTCGGCCTTGGCGTATTCCTCGCCGGACAGGTATTTGTCCATCTCGGTCTGCAGGAATTTGCGATCTTCGGCGTTCATCATGTTCAGGCGGCGCTCGTTGATCAGCAGGGTCTGGTGTTTCTGCCAGTCGCCCCAGGCTTTCTGCGAGACATGGTTGTAGATGTCTTCACCTTTGGCGCCCGGATACGGCGGACGGTCCAGGCCAGGCAATTCTTCTTTGTATTTGCGGCACATCACGGTGCGGGTCATGAGGACTCTCCTGCATTCAATACGTCGGCTGCGTGTTTCAGCAGTTTCTTCACCGGGGCGGCAAGGCCCAGGCGCGGCGGGGTGGCGAGGTTATACCAGAGCCAGTCGTCCTCGGCCACGTGATGGGCGGACTCACGGACCCGGACCAGCCAGGGTTCGATGCTCAGCTGAAAGTGGCTGAACGTGTGGATCAGGCCCGGCAAGGCTTGATGCTCGCCCAGCTCAAGGGCGTGCTGATTGGCCAGATGCTGCATGTCGTTGAAGTCGTCCAGTTCCGGCAGGCTCCATAGTCCGCCCCACAGCCCTGTCGAAGGGCGGCGATAAAGCAGAATCGCGCCTTCCTGGTTGGCGAAGATGGGCATCAAGGTGCGTTTTTGCGGCACGGCCTTACGCGGTTTCGGTATTGGATAGCGGGTTTCCTGGCCGAGCATGTGCGCCTCGCAACCGCGCTCAAGGGGGCAGAGCAGGCAGCTGGGTTTGGTCCGGGTGCAGAGCGTGGCGCCCAGGTCCATCATCGCCTGGGTGTAGTGATTGACCCGGCTGTGCGGCGTGTAGCGCTCGGCCGTGGCCCACATCTGCTTCGCCACCTTGGGCTCGCCGGGATAGCCTTCCTGGGCGGTGAAGCGGGCGAGTACGCGCTTGACGTTGCCATCGAGGATCGGCGCGCGCAGGCCCATGCTGATACTGGCAATCGCGCCTGCCGTCGAGAGGCCGATACCGGGCAGCTCGACGAGCTTTTCCACGTCGCGGGGGAATTCACCGCCGTGCTCGGCCACCACGATTTTCGCGGCTTTCTGCAGGTTGCGCGCGCGGGTGTAGTAGCCCAGCCCGGTCCACAGATGCAGGACCTCATCTTCCGGTGCTTCGGCCAGAGCGTGCACCGTGGGCAGCGCTTCCATGAATGTGTCGAAATAGCCAAGCACCGTGCTGACCTGGGTTTGCTGCAGCATGATTTCCGACACCCACACCCGGTACGGGGTGATGTCGTGTTGCCAGGGAAGATCGTGACGGCCGTGGCGGTCGTACCAGTCGAGAACGGCGGAGGAAAACTGCTCGGGTTGCATCAAGGCTTCCGGTGATCAAAAGATGTTGGGTTGCTATATACGTCGCCAGACGCCGCGCTGTCGGAGGCCAGCCAAAAATGAATGTGGGAGTGAGCTCACTCCCACAACTGAACGGCGCGGCGCCTGTTAGTCAGGGTTAACGCTTGAACAATCCCTTGATCGCATCCTTGAGCTCGGGACTGACCTTGTCCCCCAGCTTTTCATCGATCTTGTCGCCAATCCGGTCGCCTGCCAGTTTCGCGGCGACTTTGCCCAAGCCGTCGTTATCCAGACGACAGGCCTTGGCGCCCATTTCGAGCGGGCCACGGCAGAGCACCGGCCATTCGATGCCGACAAAACGCGGGTTCACTTCGCAGGCCGGGTCCGGCATGTCGCTCTTGTCGCCTTCGATGATCACGCCGACGCGGTAATTCATGCCCATGACGCGCAAGTCGATGTCGCCATCGCCGTTGACGGTCAGGCCCGGCGTGCGGACCTTCAGGTCCGGGTTGCTGGCCACGCCGTTGCGGAACACCAGATTGCCATTCAGCTGCTGGAACGGCGTGTCCTTGCCGCGCGGTTCGCCACTCAAGCTCTTGCGGTTGAGCGTCGAGATGCCACGGCACAGCTGCTGCTCAAGGTTGGCATTGACTAGCACGCCGTCGTTCAGCGCAAAACTGGCGGTGCCGTTAAGGCTCTCGACCAATGCCTTCTCGCTGTTGCCTTTGGCGGTCACATCGCTGGTGAGGTTGAGCAGGCCGCGCAGAGGCGGCGTGGTGCCCTGGCTCTGAATGAAGTGCTCCACCGGCACCTTGGCGATATGCGTCTGCACGCTGGCCAAGGGCACTTCGGGACGCGCGTCGAGATTGCCTTTGACCTCGAAATTGCCGTTGTACAAATCGCCGCGCAGGCTGTCGACCGTGATCACGCCATCGAGCGCCGAAGTCTTCAGCGCCGCATTCTGGATCGGCAGTTTCTCCAGGGTCAGCTTGCCGAAGCTGAGGTCGGCGTCGACATCCAGTTTGCGCAGGCGCTCGAGGGGCAGCAGCTTCGCGTCGCTCCATGCACCTTGGGTCGGCTGGTTCGGCAGCGGCGAAGTGCCCGAGGCCACCATGGCTTCGGCCTCGGCACCTTGAACTTCTGCTCTGCGCGCGGCGCCGGCGCTCTTCGCCTGTTCGCCTTCGAGCACGCGGTAGCGGTCGGCGTTGAACGTATCGGCCTTGAGTTGCAGGCGCAGAGACTGTTTGGCGAAGTCTTCTACAGCGACGTGGCCGGTGATGGTGCTGTCGTCGAGTTTCACCGTGAGGTCATCCAGCGACACGCTGTTGGGCGTCGCCGCGATGCGGGTGACCAGTTCCAGTTTGTTCAGGCTGCCGTCACCAAGGGCTGGCGCAGGCTGGCCGATGTTGTCGAGGAAGTCGCGCAGGTTGAACTGGGCAATCGAAATGCCGCCTGTGAGCTGCGGCGTCTTGTCCAGGTCACGAACGTGCAGCTCGCCGATGGCGCGCAGTTGATTGGCGGACAGCTTCAGATTGGTCCATTCCGCCACGTTGGCGGACATGTCTGCCAGCAACTGGCCCTGGGCCGAGAACGTCAGCGTCTTGCCCTGGAGCGGATCGCCCGTCACATCGCCGGAGAAACGCATGTCGTCGAACTGGTAACGCTTGAGCACGCGATCGAAACGCAGCTTGCCGGTTAGTTCGGTTTTGGTGCGCACGACGGGTTGGTTGGTGCTGAGGAATGCGGTGAGTTTCAGCGGGATGTCAGTCGCGTTGTGGATCGGCCCCGTGCTCAACTGGATGCTCTCGGCGCTGAATTGCCGGGCTTTGGGAATATCGTTGAAATCGATGCGCGCGTTGTTCACGGTCAGGCTGTCGATGTCCAGCTTGAGCGGCTGCCACTGCTTGTCGGGCTTGGCCGACACGGTATCGGCTGGAGCGCCGGGTGTCGCGGGGGGCTGGGCTGGATTGGTCGCGGTGGCAGGCACTTTGCCGATGTCTTCCCAGTTGCCGTGGCCGTTTTCGTCGCGGGTCAGCGTCAGGTTGAGGCCCTCGACGCGCACGTCGCTCATCTGCACTTCCTTGCGCAGCAGCGGCAGCACACGCACCGACAGCCCGAGCATCTGCAAGTCGGCGAAGGGTTTGGTCGGCTCGCTCAAGGTGGCGACGCTGGCGTCGTGCAGCTCCAGGCCCAACCACGGAAACAGGCTCCAGCCAATATCGCCATTGAGCGTCAGCTCGACGTGGGCGCGATCGCGAACCAGTTTTCGAATCTCGTCTTTGTAGTCGTTGGGATCAAAAAAGTGGGTCAAGGCAAAGCCGAGAGCCACGATGATCAGCAACAGCCCGAGAAGGGTGAGCCCCAGGATTTTGCCGAACGCTTTCATGGGCGAGTCCTTGTGTCGAGTCGTTCAAAATTTAGCCCGCGAGTATAGCGTTCTCAGGCAAGCACCGGGTTTTGGATCGCCACCGACGCCGTCGTTCGAATTGGCAGCGCCCCGCACAGTGACAAACGGCGCGAAAAAGGTAATAGCAGAATGCTTTCTTTTGGGCTGCAAATGGTAATCTCGCGCCATTCGCCAGCCTTGCTGCGTCGAATTGTCACGTAAAGAGATGTCCTGCCGATAAACCACCGAGGCCTGCGTGCTTTAAGAGTGGTGGCGGAACTATGTCGCTGTTCTTGCGGGATACAACTATAAATTGGGGGCAACAATCAAATGACCACGAGCACTGCTCTGGGCGGTACTGCCGCTCAGCCTGCGTTCTTGTCCAAAGAGCGCATTATCGCCAAACGCGGTTTCAACCGTTGGCTGGTTCCGCCAGCTGCATTGGCAATCCACCTGTGTATCGGCATGGCCTACGGCTTCTCGGTGTTCTGGCTGCCGTTGTCCAAGGCAATCGGCATCAAGACCGCTGTTGCCTGCCCGGCTGACATGGGTTTCTTCGAGCAAGTCGTTTCGTCCAGCTGTGATTGGCCGATCTCCATGCTCGGCTGGATCTACACCCTGTTCTTCATTTTCCTGGGTTGCTCCGCAGCAATCTGGGGCGGCTGGCTGGAACACGCAGGCCCGCGCAAGGCGGGTGTCGTCTCGGCGCTGTGCTGGTGTGGCGGTCTGCTGATCTCGGCGCTGGGCGTTTATACGCACCAGATCTGGCTGATGTGGATCGGCTCGGGCGTGATCGGCGGTATCGGTCTGGGCCTGGGTTATATCTCGCCGGTTTCGACGCTGATCAAGTGGTTCCCGGACAAGCGCGGCATGGCGACCGGCATGGCGATCATGGGTTTCGGCGGTGGCGCGATGGTTGGCGCTCCGCTGGCAACCGCACTGATGAGCCACTTCGCCACGCCTGACAGCGTTGGCGTCTGGCAGAGCTTCGTGGTCATGGCGGTGATTTACTTCATCTTCATGATCGGCGGCGCACTGTCCTATCGCGTTCCGCCGACCGGCTGGAAACCTGAAGGCTGGACCGCTCCGGCGAAGAAAGCCAACAGCGCGATGATCACCAACCGCCATGTGCACGTCAGTGTTGCGTGGAAGACGCCTCAGTTCCGTCTGGTCTGGCTGGTGCTGTGCCTGAACGTTTCGGCAGGCATCGGCATCCTCGGCATGGCTTCGCCCCTGCTGCAGGAAGTGTTCGGCGGCAAGCTGCTGGGCACCGATCAGCCGTTCGGCCAACTGGATGCCTCGCAACTGGCGGCCATCGCGGCGATCGCGGCCGGCTTCACCGGTCTGCTGAGCCTGTTCAACATCGGCGGTCGTTTCTTCTGGGCTTCGTTCTCGGACTACATCGGCCGCAAAGCCACCTACTTCGTGTTCTTCGCGCTGGGCTTTTTGCTCTACGCGTCGGTGCCGACCCTGGGTCACCTGGGCAGCGTTGCCCTGTTCGTGGCGGCGTTCTGCGTCGTGCTTTCGATGTACGGCGGCGGTTTCGCGACCGTTCCGGCTTATCTGGCTGACCTGTTCGGTACGCAAATGGTCGGTGCGATCCACGGTCGTCTGCTGACCGCGTGGGCTGCCGCTGGCGTGCTCGGCCCTGTGCTGGTGAACTACCTGCGTGAGTATCAGTTGAGCCACGGCGTTGCACGGGCCGATGCTTACGACATCACCTTGTACATCCTTGCGGGTCTGCTGGTGCTGGGCTTTATCTGCAACCTGCTGGTGCGTCCGGTAGCCGACAAATACTTCATGACCGACGAGCAATTGAAGGCTGAACAAGCCATCGGCCACGATGCCGGCGCCGACCACAGCACTTCGCTGGAATGGAAAGCGGACCCGAGCACCAAGCCTTTGGCGATTCTGTCCTGGCTGGCAGTGGGCATTCCGTTGGCGTGGGGCGTGTGGATCACTCTGCAGAAAACTGCGGTGCTGTTTCACTAAAACCATGGCGGGATCGGTCTGAAGATTTCAGGCTGAACCCGTTAGTGTGAGGGTGGGGGCGAGCTTGCTCGCGAAGGCGGTCAGACAGTCGACAGATATGTCGAATGTAAGGACCTCGTCGCGAGCAACCTCGCTCCCACTTTTTTTGCCGAAATGTATTCGCTTGTACACACATGTCTATCGCATGCAGGCCGCATTCCCTCGGTCCGGCATTGCTCGCTTCATGTTTCTGTTTCCCTGCCACACGCCTATAATGGCCGCCTTTTCGCCCAATGATTTTGCGGAGCTGGTGATGGCCGAACGTATGGTGTTCGTCGAGCGCGACACTCTGGAAACCCAGATCAAAGCCTCGATCAACCTGGATGGCACAGGAAAGTCCCGATTCGACATCGGCGTTCCTTTTCTTGAACACATGCTCGACCAGATTGCCCGTCACGGGCTGATCGATCTGGACATCGAATGCAAAGGCGACCTGCATATCGACGATCACCACACCGTGGAAGATGTCGGCATCACGCTGGGTCAGGCGTTCAGCAAAGCCATCGGCGACAAAAAGGGCATCCGTCGCTACGGCCACGCCTACGTCCCCCTGGATGAAGCGCTGTCGCGCGTGGTCATCGACTTCTCCGGTCGGCCCGGCCTGCAAATGCACGTCCCGTACACCCGCGCCACCGTCGGCGGCTTCGATGTAGACCTGTTCCAGGAGTTTTTCCAGGGCTTCGTCAACCACGCCAACGTCACGCTGCACATTGATAACCTGCGCGGCCACAACACCCACCACCAGATCGAAACCGTCTTCAAGGCGTTCGGCCGTGCGTTGCGCATGGCGGTAGAACTGGACGACCGCATGGCTGGCCAGATGCCGTCGACCAAAGGCGTGCTGTAATGCAGACCGTTGCCGTTATCGACTATGGCATGGGCAATCTGCACTCGGTGGCCAAGGCGCTGGAGCACGTCGGCGCCGGTCGCGTGCTGATCACCAGCGATGCCGACGTCATCCGTGAAGCTGATCGAGTCGTGTTTCCCGGTGTTGGTGCGATTCGCGACTGCATGGCGGAAATTTGTCGCCTGGGCTTCGATGCTCTGGTGCGTGAAGTCAGCCAGGACCGTCCGTTTCTCGGGATCTGCGTCGGCATGCAGGCGCTGATGGAGCGTAGCGAAGAGAGCGGCGGCGTTGACTGCATCGGTACTTTCCCCGGTCAGGTGCGTTTCTTCGGCAAGGATCTCCACGAAGACGGCCAGCATCTGAAAGTCCCGCACATGGGCTGGAATGAAGTGGCGCAGGCCGTGGATCACCCGCTCTGGGCCAACATTCCGGACATGGCGCGGTTCTACTTCGTGCACAGCTACTACATCGAATCGCCGAACCCCCAGCAGATCGTTGGTCGTGGCCATTACGGTCACGACTTCGCCGCTGCATTGGCCGATGGCTCGCGCTTCGCCGTGCAATTCCACCCCGAGAAGAGCCATACCCATGGCCTGCAGTTGCTGCAGAACTTCGCGGCGTGGGACGGCCGCCGGTAATGAGCAAGAAGACCAAACCGCCGATTCTGACCCTCACTCCCGAACAGGAGAGCGAGGCGTGCCACACGATCAAGCGGTTCATGGAAGACCGTTTCGAACTGGACCTGGGTTCGTTTGAAGCGGCTGAAATTCTGGAATTGTTCACCCGCGAGATCGCACCGCATTACTACAACCGGGCGATCTTCGATGTTCAGACGCACCTCAAGGAGCGTTTCGAAAGCATCGAAAGCGACCTGTGGGCGTTGGAGAAAAGCAGCTAGAAGCGGCAAGTTTCAAGCTGCAAGAATGGTTAGATGCGCAGACTTGCAGCTTATAGCTCGCGGCTCGCAGCTCTTTTGACGAAGGAAAAAGAATGCTCATTATTCCCGCGATCGACCTTAAAGATGGCGCCTGTGTACGTCTGCGCCAGGGCCGGATGGAAGATTCCACGGTGTTCTCCGATGATCCGGTGAGCATGGCTGCCAAGTGGGTTGAAGGCGGTTGCCGTCGCTTGCACCTGGTGGACCTGAACGGTGCGTTCGAAGGCCAACCAGTCAATGGCGAGGTCGTGACGGCGATTGCGCGTCGTTACCCGAATCTGCCGATCCAGATCGGCGGCGGTATCCGCTCGCTGGACACCATCGAGCACTACGTCAAAGCCGGCGTGAGTTATGTGATCATCGGCACCAAGGCGGTCAAGGACCCTGACTTCGTCGCCGAAGCCTGCCGTGCGTTCCCGGGCAAAGTGATCGTGGGCCTGGACGCCAAAGACGGCTTTGTCGCCACCGACGGCTGGGCTGAAGTCAGCACCGTGCAGGTGATCGATCTGGCCAAGCGCTTCGAAGCCGACGGCGTCTCGGCCATCGTTTATACCGACATTGCCAAAGACGGCATGATGCAGGGTTGCAACGTCCCGTTCACCGCCGCGCTGGCCGCCGCGACCCGCATTCCGGTGATCGCCTCGGGCGGCATTCATAACCTGGGCGACATCAAAGCGCTGCTCGACGCCAAGGCACCGGGCATCATCGGCGCAATCACCGGCCGCGCGATCTATGAAGGCACGCTGGATGTGGCTGAAGCACAGGCGTTTTGTGATTCGTACAAAGGCTGACTGGCACGCCCCCGTGTAGGAGTGAGCTTGCTCGCGATAGCAGTGTGTCAGACGTATGTTTGCTGACTGACCCGGCGCATCGCGAGCAAGCTCACTCCTACAGGGACGTGCTTCAAATCAGAATGTTGTGATGTTGGGCAGATTCCCAACCGTTTTCGGAGAACCGGCCCATGGCCCTCGCCAAACGCATCATCCCTTGCCTCGACGTCGACAACGGCCGTGTGGTCAAGGGCGTGAAGTTCGAGAACATCCGCGACGCCGGTGATCCGGTCGAGATCGCCCGGCGTTATGACGAGCAGGGTGCCGACGAGATTACCTTCCTTGACATCACCGCCAGCGTTGATGGCCGCGACACCACGTTGCATACCGTCGAGCGCATGGCCAGTCAGGTGTTCATCCCGCTGACCGTGGGTGGCGGCGTGCGCACGGTGCAGGACATCCGCAACCTGCTCAACGCCGGTGCGGACAAGGTGTCGATCAATACCGCCGCGGTATTCAACCCCGAGTTCGTCGGTGAAGCCGCTGCGCGGTTTGGTTCGCAATGTATCGTCGTGGCCATCGACGCCAAGAAGGTCTCGCTGCCCGGCGAAACCCCACGCTGGGAAATCTTCACCCACGGCGGTCGCAAGCCGACTGGGCTGGACGCGGTGATGTGGGCGAAGAAGATGGAAGACCTGGGCGCTGGGGAAATCCTGCTGACCAGCATGGATCAGGACGGCATGAAGAACGGTTTCGACCTGGGCGTGACCCGGGCGATCAGCGATGCCCTTGGCATCCCGGTCATCGCATCGGGTGGCGTAGGCAATCTTGAGCATCTGGCCGCCGGCGTGCTGGAAGGCCACGCCAGTGCCGTGCTGGCAGCGAGTATTTTCCACTTCGGCGAATACACTGTGCCAGAAGCAAAGGCGTACATGGCGGCGCAAGGGATCGTGGTTCGCTGAGGCGCCTCCGGCCGTTCAGCCGCTGAATATCGGCGGCCGTCTAGCACTATTCGCGGGCAAGCTCGCTCCCACATTGGGGGCGTGCGCCGCGGTGGGGTCATGACCGACCTGCTCTGAAAACGACCATGCCTACCGCCGAACTGGACTTTGCAGATCGTTAACGGCACTCTCTTGCCGTCGTCAGGATCAGGTGCCAGGGATATGTTCAAAGGTGTTTTTCTTGCACTGATCAGCGTCGCGACGTTGCTGTCAGGAGCCGCCCGGGCCGACGATGCACCGGCCTATTCGATGGTCCTTCTGACCGAAAACTTCCCCCCTTACAACATGGCCACCGACGGCAAGAATTTCGCCCAGGAAGCCAACATCAAGGGCATCGCCGTCGAAGTGGTGCGCGAGACCTTCAAGCGCGCCGGTATCGGCTACAACATGACCCTGCGCTTCCCTTGGGATCGCATCTACAAACTGGCGATGGAAAATCCCGGCTATGGCGTCTTTGTGACTGCGCGATTGCCCGAGCGCGAAACGCTCTTCAAGTGGGTCGGCCCCATTGGCCCCGACGACTGGATTCTGCTGGCGCGGGCTGACAGCCCAATCCAGCTGAGTACGCTTGAGGCCGCGCGGTCTTACCGAATCGGGGCCTACAAGGGCGACGCCATCGCAGTGGAGCTTGCGCGTCAGGGCATGAAGCCGATCACCGTGCTCAGCGACAAAGACAACGCCAGGAAGCTGGTCGATGGTGAGCTCGATCTGTGGGCCACCGGCGATCCGGCGGGGCGGTACCTGGCGCGGCAGGAGGGCATTACGGGATTGAAGACCGTGCTGCGCTTCAACAGCGCCGAACTGTTTTTGGCGCTGAACAAAGACACCCCCGATGCCGTGGTCCAGCGGCTGCAAAGTGCGCTGGACCAACTGCGCAGAGAAGGCGTGGTCGATTCAATTTTCGCCAAATACCTCTGATTACTTCTGGCACCTCTGTGGCGAAGCGCCTTCGGTTTAGCGATAACGCCCGTTCTTGCCATGGCCGACCATCGCCTCATTTCCGCGCTCAGTGACCATGTGGCGGATCTCGATCAGCTCTATACCTTGGGATTTAAGCTTGGGCAGCTCGCGCTCAAGCACATCGAGCGTCACCGGATAGGGATGGCCGATCATCACGGCCGAGCCTTGCTTGTGAGCGAGCTTGATCGCCGTCTGAAGCTGGCCGCTGATGGCCTCTACGGTGCGCTCGTCGTCGAGAAAGACATCCCGGGACACGCTGGCCAGCCCAATCTTCTGGGCTTCAGCCGCCGCAACGGTTTTGGCGCTGGTGCGGCTGTCGACCAGAAACAGATGACGTCGCTGCAGCTCACCTACCAGCCAGCCCATGGCCACTGGCTCAGCGGTCATGCGGCTGCCCATGTGGTTATTGATGCCAGCGGCGTAGGGGACTTTCAGCAGCGCAGCGTTCAGGCGCGATTCGAGCTCGGGCAGCGGCAGTTCGGGATGCCAGGCGTAGGGCCCGGTCGCCGGATCCATGGGCATGTGCAGCATCACTGTCTTGCCAGCCTTGTGCGCTTGGCGGGCGAAGTCGGTGGCGTGGGGCGTGTCGGGCATGATCGCCAGCGTCACGGGGCCGGGAAGGGCCAGCGCGCGGCTGTCCCGTTCAGGGTTTTGCCCGAGGTCGTCGATGATCAGACTGAGATAGGCGACCTTCGGCGCTTTGCCGGCGGTCGCTGAGGATTCGGCGGGCGCGGCGTGTGCAGCACCCGTTGTGACGGCAAGGGCGCAAATGAGCCCGGCCAACCAGACGCGCATCTCAATTGCCGCGCGTGACACTCAAACCCTTGAGCAAGCTGAGGGCCTGGTTCATCTGATAGTCATCGTCCTGCGGACGCGCCTTGCCAGCCTTGGCCTTGGTGGTCGGTTTGTCCGCGCCGCCGTTGCCGTTGCCCAGGTGACCGAGCAAATCGGCCTCTTTGTAGTTGTCGCCATCGGCTTCGGCGGTGAGCTTGGCACGTTTGACTTCGATGTCCGGGTTGATGCCCTGAGCCTGAATCGAGCGGCCGTTCGGCGTGTAATACAGCGCCGTGGTGATCTTCAGCGCGCGGTCGTTGGCCAGCGGCAGAACAGTCTGCACCGAGCCTTTGCCGAACGTATCGGTGCCCATCAGGATGCCGCGCTTCTGGTCTTGCAAGGCACCGGCGACGATCTCCGACGCCGAGGCGCTGCCGCCGTTGATCAGCACAACCAGAGGCACGCCTTCGCTGGCGTCGGCCGGGTCTGCCGAGAAGCGCAGTTCGGAGTTGGCGATGCGGCCTTTGGTGTAAACGATCAGGCCCTTGGTCAGAAAGTGGTCAGCCACTTCGACTGCCGCCTGCAACACGCCACCCGGGTTGTTGCGCAGGTCGAGGATCAGGCCGCTCATCTTCTTGCCGTTGTCTTTGCGCAGCTTGGCCAGCGCCTTGCCCACTTCCTCACCGGTCTTGACCTGAAACTGGGTGATGCGGATGTAGCCGTAACCCGGCTCCAGCATCTGCGCCTTCACGCTCTTCACCTGAATGGTCGCACGCGCCAGCGTCACGTCGAACGGGGTGCCGCCGTCACGTACCAGCGTGAGGGTGATCTTCTCGCCGAGCTTGCCGCGCATCTTGTCCACGGCCTCCTGCATCGTCTGGCCCTGGGTCGGCGTGCCGTTGATCTTCACGATCAGGTCACCTGCCTCAATGCCGGCCTTGGACGCAGGGGTGTCATCGATGGGGGAGACGACTTTTACAAAGCCGTCTTCGACGCCCACTTCAATGCCCAGCCCGCCGAACTCGCCGCTGGTGCTTTCCTGCAGCTCCTGGAAGTCTTCCGGGCCCAGGTAAGCGGAGTGCGGATCGAGATTGCTGAGCATGCCCTTGATGGCGTTTTCCAGCAGGGTCTTGTCATCTACGGGTTCGACGTACGCGGCTTTGATCCGGTCCATGACCTCGGCGAAGGTGCGCAGCTCGTCGAGCGGCAGCGGCGCCTTGATGTTCGCGGCATTGGCGGGCGCATTGGCGGCTGGCGCAGCAGCAGGTGCGGCACCGGCAGCCTGGGCCAGAGGAGCACCGATAACGACGGCGATAGTCAGGGCCAGCGAGGTGAGGCGGGACGAAAACAGCATGTCTTACGAACTCCTGAGTGAGGTGTCGACTTATCCTTGAGTGCGACACCATTGGGCCGGATCACTAGGGCGACCCTGCTGACGAATAGCGAAATACAACGCTGGAGTGTCCTGACCGCCACCACTGTTACCGACAGTGGAGATCGCTTCTCCGGCTTTTACGACGTCACCGGCCTCTTTCAACAGGCTCTGGTTGTGACCGTACAGACTCAAATAACCATTGCCGTGGTCGAGAATGACCAGAAGCCCGGCGCCGCGCAACCAGTCGGCGAAGACCACCCGACCACCGTGCACCGCGCGGACCTGGCTGCCTGCAGCCGCACTGATCAACACACCGTCCCACTTGGTGCGCTCGTCATCGCCACGGCTTTCACCGAATCGCGCCAACAATCGACCATCGACGGGCCAAGGAAGTTTTCCCTTTGCTTGCTCAAAAGCGCCGCCGTACGACTGACCGGCACTGGAAACCATCGCGCCGGGCGCTTTGATCGGGCGACGCGGCGCTTCATCGCTGTCGTCCTTGCTGTTGTCTTTTTCACGGCTTTTCGCCAGCGCTTCCTGCTCGCGCTGCCGTTTCTCGGCCTCTTGCTGCGCGAGCAACGCCTTCTGGCGCGCCTCTTCGGCTTCGCGGGCCTGGCGGGCGAGGGTTTCTTCGATGGTCTTGAGGACCTTGGTCAGATCGGCTTGATCCTGCTGCCGCGACTGCAGCTTCTGGTCGCGAACCTTGTAGTCCTGATTCAACTTGGCCAGCGCTACCTGCCGTTCCTGGCGCACGGTATCGAGCTGGGCTTTCTGGTCATCCAGCGAGCTCTTCTGCACCAGGAGCTGCGCTTGCTGCAGGTCGATGTCTTTCTCGACGCCGGCCAGCTGGCGCAGGGTTTCATTGAAGTTGCGCAACTGCTCCAGGCGCGCCTGGCTCAGGTAATCGTAATAGGTGAGGGTGCGGGCGAATTTCTCTGGGTTCTGCTGATTGAGCAGCAGTTTGAGGTATTCCTGGCGGCCGCTCTGGTACGCAGCGCGGGCCTGAATGGCGATCAGTCGTTGTTGTTCAACGCGTGCGCTTTGGAGTTTTTTTTTCTCCTGGTCGAGCCGTTGCAGCTCGCTTTCAGTCTTTTTTAGTTCTTTTTGCAGGGCCTCCACCTGCTTTTCCAGCTTGCCCATCTCCGTTTCAGTGGAGCGCAGGTCTTTCTGAACGCCTGACTTTTCTTCCTGCAGCTGGCTCAGCGCTTTCTTCAGTTCGGTGATGTCCTGACGCGTGGCATCCAGCTGTTTCTGCGTTTGTGCGCGATCATCGTCGGCAAAGGCCGGATTGAGCATACAAATCAAAGCGAGGGTGATCAGGGCGCGAAGCATGAGGTTGGGCGATACCAGGAGTGAAGACGGGACTAGTATGCCCGGCGGTGGCTGCAAAAAAAACGCTCGGACGACTTGGCCGTCAGACATTTCATACAAAACCGGCCCGCCAGCGACTGGCGGACCGGTTCGAGAGGCTTACTTGGCGACCAGAATCGACGTGCCGGTCATTTCTTGCGGGATTTCCATGCCGAGCAGCGTCAGCATGGTGGGCGCGACGTCCGCCAATACGCCGCCATCGCGCACCTTCAGGTCACGCTTGCCGACATAAATGAACGGCACCGGCTCGGTGGTGTGAGCGGTGTGAGGCTGGTGGGTCTCCTCGTTGGTCATCTGTTCGACGTTGCCGTGGTCGGCCGTAATCAGCGCTTCTCCGCCGACCTTTTCCAGCGCCTGGGTGATGCGCCCGACGCAGACGTCCAGGCACTCAACGGCCTTGACGGCTGCTTCCATGATCCCGCTGTGGCCCACCATGTCGCCGTTGGCGTAGTTGACGACGATCACGTCATAACGCTGATGTTCGATGGCGTCGACGATTCGGTCGGTGACTTCCGGCGCGCTCATTTCTGGCTGCAGGTCGTAAGTCGCCACTTTGGGTGAAGGGATCAGGATGCGCTCTTCGCCAGGGAAGGGTTCTTCACGGCCACCGGAGAAGAAGAACGTCACGTGGGCGTACTTCTCGGTCTCGGCGATGCGCAGCTGAGTCTTGCCGTTGTTCGACAGGTATTCGCCGAGCACGTTGTGCAGGCCGGCCTTTTCGAACGCCGCGGGTGCGTCGATGTTGGCGGCGTACTTGGTCAGCGTGACGAAGCCGGCCAGCTTGGCCTGACGGCGACGGGCGAAGTCCGCGAAATCGTCTTCGACGAATACGCGGGTCAGTTCGCGGGCGCGGTCGGAACGGAAGTTCATGAACACCACCGCGTCGCCGTCTTCGACTGTCACCGGCGCGCCGATGCTGGTGGCTTTAACGAATTCGTCGTTCTCGCCTCGCTCATAAGCGGCGTCCAGCGCGGCCTTGGCGTTGTCGGCGTGGAACTCCGAAGTGCCGTCGACGATCAGGTTGTAGGCAGCTTCGACACGGTCCCAGCGATTGTCGCGGTCCATGGCGAAGTAACGGCCGATGATCGTGGCGGTGCGACCTTTGCCCAGGCGCGCGTAGGCTGCTTCCATGGTCTGCAGGTATTGATGGGCACTGCGCGGTGGCGTGTCGCGACCATCGAGGAAGGCGTGCAGGTAGATCTTGTCGGCGCCGCGCTTGGCGGCCAGCTCGACCATCGCCACCAGGTGATCTTCATGGCTGTGAACGCCGCCGTCGGACAACAGGCCGAGGATGTGCACGGCCTTGCGGGCGCTGACCGCTTGATCGACCGCTTTGCAGATGGCGGGATTTTCGAAGAACTCGCCGTCGCGGATCGCTTTGGTCACGCGGGTGAAGTCCTGATACACCACGCGGCCGGCGCCCAGGTTCATGTGGCCGACTTCGGAGTTGCCCATCTGCCCGTCAGGCAGACCGACATCCATGCCGGACCCGGAGATCAAGCCGTTTGGCATGGTCTGGTACAAGCGATCGAAGACCGGCATCTTCGCTGCGTAGACCGCATTGCCGTGGTGGCTGTCGCTGTGACCGAAGCCGTCCAGGATGATCAGAACCAAAGGTTTAGGCGTGGTAGTCATGAATCCCACTCTTGGCTAATAGGTGAAGTAGAAAAAAGATCGACAGTTTAGGGACAAGTTCAAATCGGCAACAAGCTAAACGACGTCACTGCCGTACGGGCTTTGGCCGACCTTGGGTGCTGTGTATACTGGCCGACATTTTAACGCCCTGGAACCTGATGATGGTTGCTCACCTGATTGAATTTGCCACGAATCACTATTTGCTGACGGGTGCTTTCGTCATCCTGCTGGGCCTGCTGATCGCAACCGAGCTTAGCAAAGGCGGCCGCAGCCTGAGCACCGGCGAATTGACCGCTCTGGTCAACCGCGACGAAGCCGTTGTCATCGACGTCCGCGCCAAGAAAGACTTCACTGCCGGCCACATCGTCGGCGCGGTGAATTTCCCCCAGGACAAAATCCTGACTCGCACTTCGGAGCTGGAGAAATTCAAGCCTAAAACCCTGATCATCGTCGACGCCGCTGGCCAGCACGCCGGCCATACCGCACGCGAACTGCTAAAAGCGGGCTTCAACGCCGCCAAGCTGTCCGGTGGTATTTCGTCATGGCGCGGTGACAACCTGCCGCTGGTGAAGTGAAATGACCGACGTCGTCGTCTACTCCAGCGATTACTGCCCTTATTGCTCCCGCGCCAAGTCGTTGCTGGCGGGCAAGGGTGTCGGCTTCCAAGAGATCAAGGTCGACGGCAAGCCACAGATTCGCGCTGAAATGACCAAGAAATCCGGGCGTACCTCGGTTCCGCAGATCTGGATCGGCCCGGTCCATGTTGGCGGTTGCGATGACCTGTTCGCGCTGGAGCGCGCCGGCAAGCTGGATAAGCTGCTGAGCGCCTGAATTCGAACCGGGATGTGGAAACGATGGTTTTTTGCACAGCCCGGAAGCCTACAAGACCCCAATGTAAGGATCTGAGATGACTGATCAACCGAATAACGGCGCCACTTCCAACGAAGAAGAAGCACCGCAGTTTTCCCTGCAACGCATCTACGTCCGCGACCTGTCGTTCGAAGCGCCAAAAAGCCCGGCGATCTTCCGTCAAGAATGGACCCCGAGCGTCAGCCTGGACCTGAACACCCGTCAGAAGCAGCTGGAAAATGACTTCTACGAAGTCGTGCTGACCCTGTCGGTCGAAGTGAAGAACGGCGACGAAATCGCCTTCATCGCTGAAGTCCAGCAAGCCGGTATCTTCCTGATCAAGGGCCTGGATGCCAGCTCGATGAGCCACACCCTGGGCGCGTTCTGCCCGAACATTCTTTTCCCGTACGCTCGCGAAACCATCGACAGCCTGGTTGTCCGTGGTTCGTTCCCTGCGCTGATGCTGGCCCCGGTGAACTTCGACGCCCTGTACGCGCAAGAACTGCAACGCATGCAGGAAAGCGGCGAAACGCCAACGCCTACCGTTCAGTAAGCGTTGTCGCCGCAATAAAAAAGCGCCTGTGAGGGCGCTTTTTTGTGGGCGGCATTCGGCGGTGCTGCGGGTGGGTTACTTGAACCCCAACTGCCGCCAGCCTTCATACACCGCCACTGCGACAGTATTCGACAGATTCAAACTGCGGCAACCTTCGCGCATCGGCAGGCGCAGGCGTTGGTCGCTCGACAGCGGATCCAGCACCTCCGGCGGCAGCCCTCGGCTTTCCGGGCCGAATAGGAAAGCATCGCCTTCCTGGAATTGCGCATCGTGGAAAACCCGCGAGCCCTTTGTGGTAAAAGCAAACAGCCGCGGGTGGCCGATGCTTTCAAGGCAGCTCGGCAGGTCGGCGTGACGATGCAGCGTGGCGTATTCGTGGTAATCAAGGCCGGCTCGACGCAGGCGTTTGTCATCCAGCTCGAAGCCCAGCGGCTCGATCAAATGCAGGCTGCAGCCGCTGTTGGCGCAGAGCCTGATGATGTTGCCGGTATTCGGCGGAATTTCTGGTTGAAAAAGGATCACGTGAAACATGCACGGCTCCGAACGAAAGGACGGGATGCATTCTACCCCTGAAGAAGACCCCAGGCCGAAGCTATGGCCCAAGTTTCTGGGCTCGGTGGCGATCGTTGGTGTGATGGTCGGGCTGATGATCGGCCGCGTGACGACCCCGGACCCCATCCAGCTGCAAACCGTCGAAGTGCTGCCGAACGGCGTTGCCGTGTGGTTTAACCGCGAGCCGCAGCTTCATGGTGAACACATCGACGGTGCTGTGGCGCTGCTGTTCAACGCCCAGGGTCAGGCGCAGAAAGGCGAACTGAAGCTCAACGGCAAAGACGTGCGCTGGAGAGTGCAACGAAGTGATAAAGGGCTGTTGCTGAACCTGCTGGCGGCCCGTCCTCTGCACGGCGACTGGCGCGGTGCAACCCAGGACGGGCGCTGGAGACTGGAGGTCAGTCTCCGGGAGGAATAAAAGAGGGGAATCCCCGGCCTGCCTGTACCAAGGTCCCCAAAACTGGTGATGTATAACCTATTGCAGCGTGCGTGCCAGTTTTAAGAAATTTCTGTAGGAATATTCGTAATGTCCTGCAGGCGACGGGTTTAGGGCCTTTCAGCCCGCGCCTTTTATAGACGGGTATAGGGACGAGGTTCGAATCGACTTTCGGAGTTGGATATTTGGTGAGCGTTTTTGCACGCTATTCGCGCATTTACCCGTACCGAGTGACCAAAGTGATGCACGCCAAAGCGGAGCGGCAAGGTTGCGCATCAACTATCGGCCTCCATTACATCTGGGTACCTGGATGGTCTTTGAGCTCGCTGACCCTCAAATTTGGGGCACCGGCTTTAGCCGGGAAGGCGTCAGGCGTTACGCCGCAAATCCATAGCGCACGTGGTGGCCTCTTCCCGGCTGAAGCCGGTCCCCCTAAAAGCATCGCGTGCATGCAGTGGGCTCGCTGAACCCTAAATTATGGGACCGGCTTTAGCCGGGAAGGCGTCAGGCGTTACGCCGCAAATCTACAGCGCACCTGGCGGCCTCTTCCCGGCTGAAGCCGGTCCCACTAAAAGCATCGCGTGCATGCAGTGGGCTCGCTGAACCCTAAATTGTGGGACCGGCTTTAGCCGGGAAGGCGTCAGGCGTTACGCCGCAAATCCATAGCGCACCTGGCGGCCTCTTCCCGGCTGAAGCCGGTCCCACTAAACGCATCAGCGCGCCTGCCGGCCTATTATCAAAACGGCGCATCACCCAGAATCGTTGCGCGGTGCATCACGCGGCGCTGCGGACGGTAATCGTCGACTGCGTAATGCTGGGTTACGCGGTTGTCCCACATCGCCACGTCGTTTGCCTGCCAGCGCCAGCGCAGGGTGAATTCCGGACGCGTACCGTGGGCGAACAGTAATTTCAGGATGGCCTCACTCTCGGCGGCTTCCAATTCATTGATCCGGGTAGTGAAGCCGTCGTTCACGAACAATGCTTTACGACCGCTCACCGGGTGCGTGCGAATGACCGGGTGCGACAGCGGCGGGTTCTTGTGGCGGGTCTCCTCCCAACGCGCGAGGTCTTCAGCCGTATTGCCAAAGCGCTCCAGCGGGAATGACCGGGTGAAGTCATGGGTCGCGGTGAGACCATCGAGCAACATCTGCATCGGCCGGGACAGCGCCTCGAACGCAGCGATGCCGCTCGCCCACAACGTATCCCCACCGTAAGCCGGCGCCTGCTTGGCGCTGAGCACCGCGCCCAGCGCAGGGGTCGGCAGAAAGGTGACGTCGGTGTGCCAGATGGCGTTGTCGCGCACGTCAGTGACCGCGGTATCGAGGATCAGCACTTCAGGCTGTTCCGGCACGTTGGGGTAGATCGGATGGATGTGCAGGTCACCAAAGTTGGCGGCGAATCGCGCTTGTTGTTGCGGCGTGATCGGCTGATCCCGGAAGAACAGCACCTGATGATCAAGCAGCGCTTGCTCGATGGCGTTGCGTTGTTCATCGGTCAGGTCGCGGCTGAGGTCAATGCCGCTGATCTGTGCGCCCAACGCCGGGCTGAGCGGGTGGATGTCAATGCTCATGGTGTTCTCGTGTGTTCGGCGCCGAAGTGTCGGCGTAGTCAGTAATAAGGTCTTGGATTCAGTGATTCTGGCCGTGCCAGGGCACGAGCTTGCGTTGCAGTGCGCGCAGGCCCATTTCCAGCGCGAAGGCGATCAGCGCGATGACCAGAATTCCCAGCACTACTACATCGGTCACCAGAAACTGCGCGGCGGACTGGACCATGAAGCCGAGGCCACTGGTGGCGGCGATCAACTCGGCCGCCACCAGCGTCGACCAACCCACGCCGAGGCCGATGCGCACGCCGGTCAGGATGTCGGGCAGGGCGCTGGGCAGGATGACGTGACGGATGAGCTGCCAGCGGCTGGCGCCCAGAGACTGAGCCGCGCGCAGTTTTGCGCTGTCGACCGTGCGCACACCGGTCGCGGTGGCGATGGCGATCGGCGCGAAGATCGCCAGATAAATCAGCAGGACCTTGGAGAATTCGCCAATGCCGCACCAGATCACGATCAACGGCAGGTAGGCCAGGGGCGGCACCGGGCGGTAGAACTCGATCAGCGGGTCGAAAATCCCACGCGCGATTCGGTTATGACCAATGGCGATGCCGACGGGAATGGCCGTCAGCACGGCGAAGAACAGCGCCAGTCCGATGCGTTGCAGGCTCGCCCCCAAGTGCTGCCACAGCGTGGAGTCCATGTAACCTTTGGTCATCAACAGCCAGGCTTTTTCCAGCACAGCGGCAGGCGGCGGAAGAAACAGCGGTTCGACCCACTCAAGGGCTGTGACCAACCACCAGCCGCCCAGCAGGAAAGCGAGGGTCAGCACGCTGATGGCGCGCGTGCTCACATAGAAAGAAGAGGGCTGGCGCGGTGCTGTTTGCACCGGCGCGCGAGTGAGGGCGGGCTCCGGCGATTGATAAATACTCATGCCCGTTGCTCCCGAATGCTTTGCCGCTGGGAAAATACCCGCGCGAGCACGTGCTCACGGGTTTCGATGAAGCGAGGGTCGGACTTGATGGCGCGGGCCGATTCACCTGCGCTGTAGCGCTGACCGAAGTCCAGCTTCAGGTGCTCGACAATGTGACCGGGGTTGGGCGCAAGCAGAATCAGATCGGTCGACAGGAACACCGCTTCTTCAATGTCGTGGGTGATAAGGAAGACCGGTTTGGCGCTGCGTTGCCAGACCTCCAGCAGCAGTTCTTGCATCTGTTCGCGGGTGAAGGCGTCGAGGGCGCCGAAAGGCTCGTCCATCAGCAGCACGCGCGGATCGGCCGCCAATGCGCGGGCAAGGCCCACACGTTGTTTCTGCCCGCCGGACAACTCCCAGATACGACGCTTCTCGAAGCCGGCCAGATCAACCAGTGCCAGCATGTCCCGCGCTTTGCTCTCGCGTTTTTCACGGGGGATGCCCGTCAGCTCCAGCCCGAATGCAACGTTTGCCAGTACATCCTGCCAAGGCAGCAGAGCGTCATCCTGAAACACGACGCCGCGCTCGGCGCCGGGGCCGTTCACCGGGACGCCATCAAGGGTGATGCGGCCTGCGCTTGGCGCGACGAACCCGGCAATCAGGTTCAACAACGAAGTCTTGCCGCTGCCGGATGGGCCCAGGGCAACCAGCAGTTGCTGCGGACCAAGGGTCAGGGAAATATCCGACAGCACCGGCTCGGCCGCACCGGGATACTGTGCGCTCATGCGCTCCAGCTGTAACAGGGCCATGGCATGGACTCCGCTTCTAATAGATGTGCGTCAACGGCATGGCTGTCGAAGCCGGCTCGGTATCGGGTGGACGCCTTCGCTTACTGGGTGACGAACTTCGCGCTCACGTAAGGGGTGTAATCGGCCAGGACGGCGTCGACCTTGCCTTGTTCCTTGAGGAACGCTGCGGTCTTGGTGATGGCGTCGGTGGTTGGCGCGCCCAGTTCAGTTACCTGATCAGCCGCCAGCGGGTAGACGTTGCCCTGCAACAGGCCCGGGATGTCGCCAGGTTTGGCGCCGGAGAGTTTCACCAGCTTGTCGACGTTGCTGGCATCGGCCAGCCAAGCGGCGGGGTCCTTGCGATAGGCGGCGTAGGCTTCCAGGGTGGTTTTGGCGAAGGCTTTGACGACCTCAGGATGCTTGTCGGCGAAGTCCTTGCGCACGATCCACGCATCAAAGGTCGGCGCGCCGACTTTCGCCAGCTCGCCCGAGGTGATCAGCACTTTGCCTGTCTCCTTGGCCACGCCGAGCGCCGGATCCCAGACGTATGTGGCGTCGATGTCACCGCGCTTCCATGCCGCCGCAATGGCCGGTGGGGCGAGATTGAGGATGGTCACTTTCGCCGGGTCGATTTTCCAGTACTTCAGGGCAGCGAGCAGGCTGTAGTGCCCGGTCGAAACGAATGGCACGGCGATCTTCTTCCCTATCAAATCCTGTGGGCCGTTGATGCCGGAGCCATTACGCGCAACCAGCGCCTCGGCAGCGCCGATCTGGGTGGCAATAAGGAACGTTTCCACCGGCACTTTGCGCGTTGCCGCCGCAGTGAGAGGGCTGGAGCCGAGGTAGCCGATCTGGACATCACCCGACGCGATCGCCGTGATCACGTCCGCGCCATTATCGAATTTGCGCCATGAAATCTTCGAACCCGTCGCCTTTTCATAGGCGCCATCAGCCTGAGCGACCTTCGCCGGATCCACGGTGGTCTGGTAGGCGACGGTGAAGTCAGCGGCCTGGGCGAAGAGTGCCGAGCCGGCAAGCGACAAGGCGGCCAGGACGCGTAGGGGTTTGAGCAGTTTCATGGTGACGCTCCGTAGAAAGGCACACCGCCTTCGAATGCCGCAGAGCGTAAATGATCTAAGAAAGTCGAAATAAATAACCTTTTGGAATTTGCTTAGTGTTAATTCCTATACGCGCGGGCTTGATGGGTGAGCATCGCGAGAGGAAAAACCCGAGCTCATGGACGATTCATCGAATCGTCACAACTTGTAAATATGATCGCGACGCCTGTTCAGCGATGTACCTGCAAGGATGGGGCGTTTCTCACGGACTGATCTGGATGGATGCACGATACGGCGCCGAGTTTTGCCGTGGTTTTCTCCCCGATGAGGTTTTTTCTGGCTTCGTCAGAAAACAGACGGGGAGCAGGGTGACAACTGCAACGTTTGCGACTACCGGAAAAGAAATTCCATGTATTTCAGTCGGTTGGAGAGGCAATTCTCACCCGATTTCGCAGGACGACCGTGACTTACCGGTCAAGTTCCGGTCGTACGTCGCCGCTAAACATATCGATCTGACGAACGGCATCGAAATATGTTTTGGGAATTAGGGATTAGGGCCGATACACTCCGCAACGGACGGCTGAAACGGCTTGTGACATATAACTGCTTGGCATAAAAGCAGGTCTAACAAGTCTTTTTAGGTTTAAAGGATTTCCCTTACCTTGCAGCCAGCTGTACCGCGGTCTAGTCAATTAGTCTTGGGGCCATTGACTCGCCGAGTCAGGTCCGGCGCTAATCGCGCATCCTCGGTTTTGAGCCTTAGGCTCTAGCCCGGGAACTACAAAAATTAGATTCATGAGGAGCGATACACAATGAAGAAGTCCACCCTGGCCTTGGCCGTATACGCAGGTGTCTTGGCTACTCAGGCCGGTGCAGCTGGTTTCCTGGATGACAGCAAAGCGACACTCAGTTCCCGTACTTTGTATTTCGAAGGTGATCCGCGCGAGCCGTCGTCGACTGGCGCCAAAGGGCAAGACCAGCGTCAGACCACTCAGGGTTTCCTGTTCAACTTTATCTCGGGTTACACCCCGGGTACTGTTGGGTTCGGCCTCGACGTTCAGGGCATGTACGGCATCAACCTGAGCGGCGGTATCGACAACCGTGCCGCTAACGGCAGTACTGCGAACACCGTTTCCCCTACAACTTCCGACGGTACGCCGGTGGCTGACTGGGCTCGCGCTGGGGCCAACGCCAAGGTCAAAGTCTCGAAGACCGAGTTGAAAGTCGGTAACGCTCTGCAGCCTAACCTGCCGATCCTCGTATCGAACGACGGTCGTCTGCTGCCGCAGACCTTCCAAGGTGGCATCGTCACTTCCAAGGAACTCGACGGTCTGACACTGACCGCCGGTAAGCTGACCCAAGCTGCCGGTCGTGCTTCCAGTAACTACGCTGACATGTCCTTGGCCGGTGGTTACAAAGGTTCGAACAATTTCCAGTTCGCAGGCGGCGACTACAAAGTCACCAAAGACCTGACCGTTCAGTACTACTACGCGAACCTGGAAGACTACTACAAGCAGCACTTCCTGGGCCTGGTCCACATCCTGCCGATCGCAGAGGACCAGTCGTTCAAGACCGACCTGCGTTACTTCCACAGCACCTCCGATGGCAAGAACGCCCATCAGGAAGTCAACACCGGCTATCGCTTCTCCAACGGCTACAGCAAAGACGGCCAGGGCGAAGTTGACAACGACACCTGGACTGCCATGTTCACCTACACCCTGGGTGGCAATGCATTCCTCTTGGGTTACCAGTCGGTGAGCGATGACGGCGGCATGCCGGTCATGAGCAACGGCAACGTTACCCGCAACAACCTCTCCAATGGTCGTAACGAAGGTGAAGGCGGTAACAGCGTTTACTTGTTCACCGACAGCATGATCACCAACTTCACCCGCGCCGGTGAGCAGACCAAGTTCGGTCAGTACTCGTATGACTTCGCACGCCTGGGCGTCCCTGGTCTGAAAGCTGCCATCGCTTACCTGTATGGCGATCAGATTCGTCTGCAGAACGCATCACTGGGTCGTGGTTCGGAGTGGGAACGTGACATGCGCATCGACTACGTGTTCCAGGACGGCTTCATGAAAGGCTTCGGCGTTACAGTTCGTCGCGCGAACCTGCGCTCCGATACCGATCTGTACGCTTCGCAGCAGAATACCGACCAGACTCGTGTGGTCCTCAACTACACCTACGCCTTCAAGTAAGCGTGATGTGTTGAAAAGAGCCCCGCTTCGGCGGGGCTTTTTTATGCCTGAAACAATGTCATCCAGCACCAATCGTTCCTTTTGTTTTCAGATGCTGGCATGCACAGTGATTCATACCTCACCATCCAAGGAGCACGACTGAATGGGCCTCAAACTCGGCGACATCGCACCCGACTTCGAACAGAACTCCAGCGAAGGACCGATCAAGTTTCACGAATGGCTGGACGATAAATGGGCGGTATTGTTCTCTCATCCTGCCGACTTCACCCCGGTATGCACCACCGAGCTGGGCTTCACCGCAAAACTCAAAGACGAATTCGACAAGCGCAACGTCAAGGCGATTGCCCTGTCCGTGGACTCGGCCGAATCCCACACCCAGTGGATTGGCGACATCAACACCACGCAGAACACCCTTGTGAACTTCCCGATCCTGGCGGACGAAGATCGCAAGGTTTCCGAGCTCTACGACCTGATCCACCCCAATGCCAGCGAAACCCTGACGGTGCGTTCGCTGTTCGTGATCGATCCGAACAAGAAGGTGCGCCTAACCATCACCTACCCGGCCAGCACCGGTCGCAACTTCCACGAGATCCTGCGGGTAATCGATTCGCTGCAGCTGACCGACAACTACAAAGTCGCCACGCCGGCAAACTGGAAGGATGGTGAAGACGTTGTCATCGTGCCGTCGATCAAGGATGAAGCAGAGATCAAGGAACGCTTCCCTAAAGGCTATACCGCCGTTACCCCTTACCTGCGCCTGACGCCACAGCCGAATCGCTGATACACCGGTTTCAACCATGACATTCGGGCCGATTTATCGGCCCTTTTTTTCTGCTGAAAACGCCATCCACGAAGAAATCCCCACCTATGTGGCAGTGAGCTTTCTCACGAAGGGGCCGGGGCATGCAGCCACTTGCTTTGGAGAATGAAAGTCAGTCTTCGCGAGCAAGCTCGCTCCCACGAGTTCGCGTAATGCCAAGAAGCACGGCAGAAGTTATATATTCTTTTTGGTGCTAACCAAATGAATAAATATGATTTTAGAGAATAACTATCCCCTGTTATGGTCTCTCCGTCCTGGCGAGATCGCCGGCAATGAATCCCTTTCCGCCTTACTGGTCCGCCATCGGACGAGCAGGTGCCACCTGTTAGCTACACACCAAAGGAGCGTGCCATGGGCACCGTTATTTTGCGTCGAAGCCTGGTCGCTCTGTTTGTTGCGGCGGTTTCCTTCGGCGTCCTTACTCAGGCCCAGGCCGATACCTTGCGCATCGGTTACCAGAAATACGGCACGCTGGTATTGCTCAAGGCCAAAGGGTCGCTCGAGAAAAAACTCGCCGACCAAGGCGTGCAGGTTCAGTGGACCGAGTTCCCCGGTGGTCCGCAGTTGCTTGAAGGCCTGAACGTGGGTTCGATCGACTTCGGCGTGACGGGCGAAACACCGCCTGTCTTTGCCCAGGCCGCTGGCGCTGATCTGCTGTACGTCGCCTCTGAGCCGCCGGCGCCCACCAGCGAAGCGATTCTGGTGCCCAAGGATTCGCCGATTACCTCGGTCAAAGACCTCAAAGGCAAGAAAGTCGTCCTCAACAAGGGCTCCAACGTGCACTACCTGTTGGTGCGCGCGCTGGAAGACGCCGGCCTGAAGTACACCGATATCCAGACCGTTTTCCTGCCGCCCGCCGATGCGCGTGCGGCCTTCGAGCGCGGCAGCGTCGATGCCTGGGTGATCTGGGATCCGTACCAGGCTGCCGCCGAGCAGCAGCTTCAAGCCAAGACACTGCGCGACGGCAAAGGCATCGTCGACAACAACCAGTTCTACCTGGCGACCAAACCCTATGCGCAGCAGCATCCCAAGGTGATTCAGACCCTGGTTGAAGAAGTGCGCGCGGTCGGCGAATGGTCCAAGGCCAACCCGGAAGAGGTGACCAAACAGGTTGCGCCACTGCTCGGCCTGCCGGAAGACATCACCCGCACGTCGGTGAAGCGTCAGGGCTACGGCGCCTCGTTCATCACGCCTGAAACCGTCGCCGCGCAACAGAAAATCGCCGACACCTTCTACCAGCTCAAGCTGATCCCTAAACCGTTGCGTATCGCTGATGTGATCTGGACGCCACCCGCTGCTGTCGCGAAAGCCCAGTAAGCCCGGCATTGGAAGGAGACAACTCCATGAGCGTGGAAAAAATCACCCACAGACTGGCGCCCTGGTTGCTACCGGTCCTGTTGTTGGCGATATGGCAACTGGCGGTCACCGCGGGCTGGCTGTCGACCCGCATTCTGCCGGCGCCGAGCGCCGTAATTGAGGCCGGCGTCACGCTGGTGCGCAGCGGGGAAATCTGGACTCATCTGGCGATCAGTGGCTGGCGTGCCGGGATCGGCTTTGCCATTGGCGGCGGGATCGGCCTGGCCCTGGGCTTCATCACCGGGTTGTCGAAATGGGGCGAACGCCTGCTGGACAGCTCCGTACAGATGATCCGCAACGTGCCCCACCTGGCGCTGATTCCGCTGGTCATCCTGTGGTTCGGCATCGACGAGACAGCGAAGATATTTCTGGTCGCGCTCGGCACGCTGTTCCCGATTTACCTGAACACGTACCACGGCATTCGTAACATCGATCCGGCGCTGGTGGAGATGTCCCGCAGCTACGGTTTGAGCGGCTTCGGACTGTTCCGCCATGTGATTCTGCCGGGCGCGATGCCTTCGATTCTGGTCGGCGTGCGGTTCGCGCTGGGCTTCATGTGGCTGACGCTGATCGTCGCGGAAACCATTTCGGCCAGCTCCGGCATCGGCTATCTGGCGATGAACGCCCGAGAGTTTCTGCAGACCGACGTGGTGGTGCTGGCGATCGTGCTTTACGCCGTACTCGGCAAATTGGCAGACCTCGCCGCGCGGGGTCTGGAACGGGTCTGCCTACGTTGGCACCCGGCGTATCAAGTGGCTAAAGGTGGCGCGCAATGAGCAATCTCCAACAACCGGCAAACCTGTTGCGCGGGATTCCCTTGCAGGTCCGCAAGCTGAAAAAAACCTTCGGCTCGCGGGAAGTACTGAAAGACATCGATCTGCACATCCCGGCCGGCCAGTTCGTCGCGGTCGTGGGCCGAAGCGGCTGCGGCAAGAGCACTTTGTTGCGTCTGCTGGCAGGACTCGATCAACCGTCGAGCGGCCAACTGCTGGCGGGTAATGGCTCGTTGGCGGATGCGCGGGAAGACACGCGACTGATGTTCCAGGAAGCGCGTTTGCTGCCCTGGAAAAAGATCATCGACAACGTCGGCCTTGGTCTCAGCGGCGACTGGGGTGGCAAAGCGCTGGAAGCGCTGGAAGCCGTTGGTTTGGCCGAGCGCGCCAATGAATGGCCGGCTGCGTTATCAGGTGGGCAAAAACAACGGGTGGCGCTGGCCCGTGCGCTGATTCACCAGCCGCGCTTGTTGTTGCTCGATGAACCCCTTGGCGCGCTGGATGCCCTGACACGAATCGAGATGCAGCAACTGATCGAAAACCTGTGGAAGAAGCATGGCTTTACCGTGTTGCTGGTGACCCACGACGTCAGCGAAGCGGTCGCCATTGCCGACCGGGTCTTGCTGATTGAAGAGGGCCGCATCGGTCTTGACCTGCAGGTTGATCTGGCCCGTCCGAGGGCGCGCGGCTCTTACCGACTGGCCGCGCTGGAAACCGAAGTGCTCAACCGCGTGTTGTCGCTACCAGGCAAACCACCCGACCCCGAACCGACTTCACCGCTGCCCACGCAACTGCGTTGGGCCAATTAACTCCAGAGGCAATCCTGCCCCCGGAACTGATCTCACAAAGGAAGCCTTACCATGACTATCAAAGCCATTAACGTGCGTAACCAGTTCAAAGGCACCATCAAGGAAATCGTCACCGGTGACGTGCTGTCCGAGATCGACGTGCAGACCGCGTCGGGCGTCGTCACTTCCGTTATCACCACCCGCTCCGTCAAAGAGCTGGAGCTGGTGGTCGGCAGCGAAGTGATCGCGTTCGTGAAGTCCACCGAGGTGTCGATCGCCAAGTTGTGATCGATGCTGGATCCCAAGCGATCTCCCACAGGTTTAGCGTCTGACTCAGGCTTCGGGCTGGTCGAGGACTTGTGGGAGTGAGCTTGCTCACGAACGCGGTGGGTCAGTAATAGTTAGGCTGTCTGACAGAATGCTTTCGCGAGCAAGGTGGAGCGCCACCCCGGTCGCTCCCACAGGTTTAGCGTCTGACTCGGGCTTCGGGCTGGTCGAGGACGTGTGGGCGTGATCGGGGTGGCGCCCCCACAACTGACCTGCGTTATTGCTCGATTGAACGCTTCGGCAAATACGGCGGCAGGTACAACCCCAGATACGCATCAAACACCCGCAATCCTTCCTCGGCCATGCGCGGGGTAATCGCGTTGTGCAGTTGCACCGAGCGCGCATAGACCCGGTCGGCCAGTTCCAGCGCCAGGGCAAATACCTCTACATCATCGGGCAGTATCGGCAGTTGGAAATGCCGGGCGAACAGCGCGTGCATGAGGTTGCCCAGTTCAATGTCGTGCTGACGATCCGCCTGAGTGACTTCGGTCAAACCGTGCTGGGCGAGGATCAGCTGTCGCGCGGCAGCGTCGTCGCTGTAAATCGCGAGCATGCGTGACTCCACCACATGGGACAGGTCACGCCACTGGTTCAGCTGATCGTGATCAATGGGCTGCTGCAGGCTTTCGCGAAACGCCTCGTGGACATCAGCCGTCAGCGCTTCCAGCAACGCCGGAACGCTGGCGAAGAAGTGATACACGGAGGAGGGCGGGATCTCGGCCCGCTCGGCGACGCTGTAGATGGAAAGGCTCGCCACGCCGTCCGAGGCCAGCAGCGCACGTGCGGCATCGAGGATCGAGTCGATCCGCGCCTGACTCCGTGCACGAGGTTTGCGAGGTGGGGCAAGGCGGGTCATCGGCGCTCTCTCGGTCGGTGGCGCGGGCATTCTACAGTGCCAGCCGGGAGAATGAAAAACGCCACCGATTCTCTCGAAAAGGTGGCGTTTTCGTAACTCGTGCAGCCATCAAACCGTGTGCAGATACCAATTGTATTCAAGGTCGGAGATGGAGTGCTCGAACTCCTCCAGCTCACTTTCCTTGCACGCAACGAAGATATCGATGTACTTCGGATCGATGTACTTGGCCATCACTTCGCTGTCGTCCAGCTCGCGCAGTGCATCACGCAGGTTGTTCGGCAAGCTCTGCTCGTTCTGCTCGTAGGAGTTGCCTTCTACGGGCGGACCGGGCTCGATCTGGTTGGTCAGGCCATGGTGAATGCCTGCCAGCACCGATGCCATCAGCAGATACGGGTTGGCATCCGCCCCGGCAACCCGGTGCTCGATACGTACCGAGTCGGCCGTCCCGGTAGGCACGCGCACGGCCACGGTCCGGTTATCCAGACCCCAGCACGGCGAGTTTGGAACATAGAACTGAGCACCAAACCTGCGATAAGAATTGACGTTCGGGCAAAGGAACGCCATCTGCGCGGGTAGGGTCTCGAGCACACCGCCGATCGCATGACGCAATGCGGCGTTCTGCTCGGGATCCTCGCTGGTGAAGATGTTTTTGCCATCGCGATCAAGGATCGAAATGTGCACGTGCAGACCGTTACCCGCCTGGCCTGGATACGGCTTGGCCATGAAGGTGGTGTCCATCTCATGGTCGTAGGCGATGTTCTTGATCAGGCGTTTGAGCAGTACCGCGTAATCACATGCTTTCAGCGCGTCTGCAGTGTGGTGCAGGTTCACTTCGAACTGCGCCGGAGCACTTTCCTTGACGATCGCGTCGGCCGGAATGCCTTGCTCTTTTGCACCTTCCAGAATGTCCTGGAGGCAGTCGACGTACTCGTCCAAGTCATCGATCAGGTAGACCTGTGTCGAGTGCGGACGTTTGCCTGAGATCGGTGAGCGCGGCGGTTGTGGTCGGCCGTTTACGTTTTCCTGATCGATCAGGTAGAACTCAAGCTCGAATGCAGCGCAGATGGTCAGGCCCATCTCGTCGAACTTGCTGACAACCTGGCGCAGCACTTCGCGCGGATCGGCGAAGAAGGGCGTGCCTTCCAGCTCGTGCATGGTCATCAGGAGTTGTGCGGTAGGACGCTTCTGCCAGGGCTCATTGCAGAGAGTGTCGGGGATTGGATAGCAGATTCGGTCAGCGTCACCGATGTCCAGACCCAGACCGGTGCTTTCCACCGTCGAGCCGTTGATATCCAGTGCGAATAGGGAAGCTGGGAGGTTGATGCCTTTTTCGTAAACCTTATGAAGGCTGGTGCGTTCGATGCGCTTGCCGCGCACCACTCCATTCATATCTGCAATCAGAAGGTCAACGTATAGAACCTCAGGATGTTCCTTAAGGAACGCGTTCGCTTCGTTGAGCTGAACGGCACGCGGGGGTACCGACATGATGCAACACCTTTGTTGTTGAAAATATCAATCATCGAGCATTACGGGTTTCAGTCAATCCGAAAGGCCAGACGAAGTCAAGGGAGCCCTGATTTGCCCTAAAAGGGCGCCAAAGAGCTATTTTCGCCGCACTTTAGGGCAAATGTTGTGCGCCAAAGGTCATGCAAACTGCGGGTTTGAGCAGGGCGTGTTTTATTTTTTACGGGTGTGTTGTGGAAAAAAATGAACAACGCTAAGCTCGATTGCAACCCATAACAGCAATAATACCGGGGGTCTCATGCTTCGCCTTCCGCTGATCGGCCTCACCGCCTGCACTCAGCCATTCGGGCACCTGCTTTTTCACATCACATGCTTTCAGTGTAGCGGCCCATTCAGCGCGCCGGGCACTGCGCATGCCTCTGTGCGGCACCTCGACACCTTACTCTTTATCCGCGCAGCGGTTCCAGCGGGCGCGTCTTTTGCTTCCGCTGACGTATCCGGCCCTGACTTTCCGCGGCATCCGCCGCCGCGCTTTTTGCACAAGCACGACTATCTTTGAGTCTTCCAGGCAATTGGCGATGCCTGTGGAAAACGAGCAGCACCGTAACGCCAGCGCTTCAAAGAACGCCTGACCGCCATGACGGCGACCAGGAATTAAAACCCTGAGGTATTTATGAGTACCAACCTCGACCAGCTCACCGATTGGTTGAAAGAACACAGGATTACCGAAGTCGAATGCATGATCGCCGACCTCACCGGTATCACACGGGGCAAGATTTCACCGACCAACAAGTTCATTGCTGAAAAGGGCATGCGCTTGCCGGAAAGCGTACTGCTCCAGACCGTGACGGGCGATTACGTCGAAGACGACATCTACTACGAATTGCTGGACCCCGCAGACATCGACATGTTCTGCCGTCCTGACCAGAGCGCGGTGTTTCTGGTGCCCTGGGCCATCGAGCCGACTGCGCAGGTGATTCACGACACCTACGACAAGCAAGGCAACCCCATCGAGCTGTCCCCGCGCAACGTCCTCAAGAAAGTCCTCAAGCTCTATGCCGATCAAGGCTGGCAGCCCATTGTGGCGCCGGAGATGGAGTTCTACCTGACCAAGCGCAGCGACGACCCCGACTACCCGCTGCAGCCACCGGTGGGTCGCTCGGGTCGTCCGGA
The DNA here is from genome assembly GCF_059421525.1 of Pseudomonas sp. GW821-FHT02H06. NCBI lineage: Bacteria > Pseudomonadati > Pseudomonadota > Gammaproteobacteria > Pseudomonadales > Pseudomonadaceae > Pseudomonas > Pseudomonas sp. GW821-FHT02H06. The sequence goes on along the minus strand of NZ_JBWKVD010000003.1, from coordinate 31,345 downwards.
AACCGGTCGTCAGTCGTTCTCCATCGAAGCCGCCAACGAATTCGACCCGCTATTCGAAGACGTCTACGACTGGTGCGAACTGCAAAACCTCGACCTGGACACGCTGATTCACGAAGACGGCACCGCGCAGATGGAGATCAACTTCCGTCACGGCGACGCGCTGTCTCTGGCCGACCAGATCCTGGTGTTCAAGCGCACCATGCGCGAAGCCGCGCTCAAGCACGATGTGGCCGCGACCTTCATGGCCAAGCCCATGACCGGCGAGCCCGGCAGCGCGATGCACCTGCACCAGAGCATCATCGACATCGAGACCGGCAAGAACATCTTCTCCAATGAAGACGGCACGATGAGTCAGCTGTTCCTGCAACACATCGGTGGCTTGCAGAAGCTGATCCCCGAGCTGTTGCCGCTGTTTGCGCCCAACGTCAACTCGTTCCGCCGCTTCCTGCCGGACACCTCCGCGCCGGTGAACGTGGAGTGGGGCGAAGAAAACCGCACCGTTGGCCTGCGCGTTCCGGATGCCGGCCCGCAGAACCGTCGCGTGGAAAACCGTCTGCCCGGCGCCGATGCCAACCCGTATCTGGCCATCGCCGCCAGCCTGTTATGCGGTTTCATCGGCATGGTCGAGGGCCTCAACCCCAGCGCCCCCGTCGTCGGCCGTGGTTACGAACGCCGCAACCTGCGCCTGCCGTTGACCATCGAAGACGCGCTGGAGCGCATGGAAAACAGCAAGACGGTCGAAAAGTACCTCGGCAAGAAATTCATCACCGGCTACGTCGCGGTCAAGCGTGCCGAGCACGAGAACTTCAAGCGTGTGATCAGTTCGTGGGAGCGGGAATTCCTGCTCTTTGCCGTCTGACGTTCCGGGGCGTCGTGGATTCCAGTGGATCCACGGCGCCCCACACGCGATACCTGACTGGAGTGATTCATGAGTTCCAACAACCCGCAAACCCGCGAATGGCAAGCCCTCAGCAGTGATCATCACTTGGCGCCGTTCAGCGATTTCAAGCAGTTGAAAGAGAAAGGCCCGCGCATCATCACCAACGCCAAGGGCGTTTACCTCTGGGACAGCGAAGGCAACAAGATCCTCGACGGCATGGCCGGGCTCTGGTGTGTCGCCATTGGTTATGGTCGAGAAGAACTGGCGGACGCGGCCAGCAAGCAGATGCGCGAGCTGCCTTACTACAACCTGTTCTTCCAGACCGCTCACCCGCCGGCACTGCAACTGGCGAAGGCCATTTCCGACATCGCCCCCGAGGGCATGAACCACGTGTTCTTCACCGGTTCCGGCTCAGAAGGCAACGACACGGTGCTGCGCCTGGTTCGCCATTACTGGGCGATCAAAGGCCAGCCGAGCAAGAAAGTCATCATCAGCCGCGTCAACGGTTACCACGGTTCGACCGTCGCCGGCGCCAGCCTGGGCGGCATGACCTACATGCACGAACAGGGCGATTTGCCGATTCCGGGCATCGTGCACATTCCGCAGCCTTACTGGTTCGGTGAAGGCGGCGACATGACGCCCGACGAGTTCGGCGTCTGGGCGGCTGAACAACTGGAGAAGAAGATTCTCGAACTGGGCGTAGACAACGTCGGCGCGTTCATTGCCGAGCCGATTCAAGGCGCCGGCGGCGTTATCGTTCCGCCCGACACCTACTGGCCGAAGATCAAAGAGATCCTCGCCAAATACGACATCCTCTTCGTGGCCGACGAAGTGATCTGTGGCTTTGGCCGCACCGGGGAATGGTTCGGCAGCGATTTCTACGACCTCAAGCCGGATTTGATGACCATCGCCAAGGGCCTGACCTCGGGCTACATCCCCATGGGTGGCGTCATCGTGCGCGATGAAGTGGTCAAGGTCCTGAACGAGGGCGGCGACTTCAACCACGGCTTCACCTACTCCGGTCACCCGGTGGCGGCGGCAGTGGGCCTGGAGAACATTCGCATTCTGAGTGAAGAAAAGATCGTCGAACGGGTGAAGTCCGAAACGGCACCCTATTTGCAAAAGCGTCTGCGCGAGCTGAGCGATCACCCGCTGGTGGGTGAAGTGCGGGGCGTCGGCATGCTGGGCGCAATCGAACTGGTGAAGGACAAGGCCACTCGCGAGCGTTATGTCGGCAAAGGCGCAGGCATGATTTGCCGCACTTTTTGCTTCAATAACGGCCTGATCATGCGGGCCGTGGGCGACACCATGATTATCTCGCCGCCGCTGGTGATTACCTTCGCCGAGATCGACGAGTTGATCGAAAAGGCGCGCAAGTGCCTGGACCTGACGCTTGAGTCATTGCAAGGCTGAATTTTTTTCCGGAAATTGCCAGACTGTCCGCCGTCTAGACGCCGCTTACATAAAAACACTGGAGCCGTACGCATGAAGAAATTTGGCAAAACCCTCCTGGCATTGTCCCTCATGGGCGCAGTGGCCGCTGCTGCACACGCCGATGACAAAGTCCTCCACGTCTATAACTGGTCCGATTACATCGCACCGAACACCATCGCCGACTTCGAAAAAGAGTCGGGCATCAAAGTGGTGTACGACGTGTTCGACAGCAACGAGACCCTGGAAGCCAAGTTGCTGGCCGGTAAATCGGGCTACGACGTCGTCGTTCCGTCGAACAACTTCCTGGCCAAGCAGATCAAGGCCGGCGTCTACCAGGAGCTGGACAAGTCCAAGCTGCCAAATTACAAAAACCTCGACCCTGCCTTGTTGAAAGCCGTGTCCATTAGCGACCCGGACAACAAGCACGCGTTCCCGTACATGTGGGGCTCGATCGGCATCGGCTACAACGCTGAAAAAGTCAAAGCCGCTTTGGGCGCTGACGCACCGGTCAACTCGTGGGACCTGCTGTTCAAGCCGGAAAACGCTGCCAAGCTGAAAGGCTGCGGGATCAGCTTCCTCGACTCGCCGACCGAAATGCTGCCAGTGGCGCTGCATTACCTGGGCCTGCCGACCGACAGCCAGAAGAAGGAAGACATTCAGAAGGCCGAGGATCTGTTCAAGAAGATTCGTCCTTCGATCACCTACTTCCACTCGTCCAAGTACATCTCGGACCTGGCCAACGGCAACATCTGCGTAGCCGTGGGTTACTCGGGTGACGTCTACCAGGCCAAGGCGCGCGCTGAAGAAGCAGGCGGCAAGGTCAAAGTCAGCTACAACATTCCGAAAGAAGGTGCAGGCAGCTTCTACGACATGGTCGCCATCCCTAAAGATGCCGAAAACGTCGAAGGCGCTTATAAGTTCATGAACTTCATCCTGCAACCGAAGGTGATGGCCGAAATCACCAACTCCGTTCACTTCCCGAACGGCAACAAGGCAGCAACCGAGTTCGTCGACAAGGACATCACCTCTGATCCAGGCGTCTATCCGCCGGCAGACGTGCTGGCCAAATTGTATGCGATCGCCGACTTGCCAGCGGCGACTCAACGCCTGATGACCCGCAGCTGGACCAACATCAAATCGGGTAAATAAGCCTGACCGGGTGGGGCAAGTGCCCCACCCAAACTGTGGGAGTGAGCTTGCTCGCGATGACGGCAGTGCATACGACGTTAATGTCTGCTGACACCCCCTGATCGCGAGCAAGCTCACTCCTACAGGTTTTGCGTCACCCGTCATGACACCCGCGTCACAAAAAGTTTTTTTGCGAGAAGGGTTTATCGAAGGTAAGTTGCGCGCCGGATGGGTCACAGGCAGTCGTTACTGTCATCGGTACGGGCAACAGGCCCACCTACTAAAAAAGGACTGCACACGTGTCTATTTCTTTATTTTCAAAAGGCTTGCTGCTCGGCGCCGGGCTCACGCTCGCCGCCGGTGCCTACGCGGATTCCACCGTTCGCATTTATAACTGGTCCGATTACATCGGCACCACAACGCTGGAGGACTTCACGTCCACCACCGGCATCAAGACCAAATACGACGTCTTCGACTCCAACGAAACCCTGGAAGGCAAGCTGCTGGCCGGCCACACCGGTTATGACGTGGTCGTCCCGTCCAACCACTTCCTGGGCAAGCAGATCAAGGCGGGGGCGTTTCAGAAGCTCGACAAATCACAGCTGCCGAATTACTCCAACCTCGACCCCGAACTGCTCAAGCGCCTGGAAAAGAACGACCCGGGCAACCAGTACGCCGTGCCGTATCTGTGGGGCACCAACGGCATCGGCTACAACGTCGACAAGATCAAGGAAGTGCTGGGTGTCGACACCATCGACTCCTGGGCCACGCTGTTCGAGCCCGAGAATATCAAGAAGCTGCAGAAGTGCGGCGTCGCGTTCCTCGACTCGGCTGACGAGATGCTGCCCGCAGTTCTTAACTACATGGGCAAAAACCCGAATAGCACCGACGAGAAAGACTACAAAGCCGCTGAAGCCAAGCTGCTCAAAGTCCGCCCGTACGTGACCTATTTCAACTCGTCCAAATACATCACTGACCTGGCCAACGGCGACATCTGCATCGCAGCCGGTTTCTCCGGTGACGTCTTCCAGGCCAAGGCCCGTGCCGCAGAAGCCGGCAAGGGCGTCAACATCGCTTACTCGATCCCGAAAGAGGGCGGCAATCTGTGGTTCGACATGCTCGCCATCCCGTCGGATGCGCCGGACGTGAAGGCCGCGCACGCGTTCATCAACTACATCCTCAAGCCTGACGTAATCGCCAAGGTCAGTGACCAGGTGGGTTATGCCAACCCGAACCCGGCTTCGGGCGAGCTGATGGATCAGGAAATTCGCAACGACGAGGCGGTTTACCCGTCGAAGGAGATACAGGAGCGCCTGTACGTCAACTCCGAGCTGCCGCCGAAGATCCAGCGCGTCATGACGCGCAGCTGGACGAAGATCAAAACCGGTAAATAAAGACCTTGGCGCCCGACCCCATTGGCCGGGCGCAAAAACAGTTGGGAGTTTCACCCATGGCAGTTGCCTCCGGCGCCTACAAGAAATCCCTTGAGGGTGGTCAGCAACCGAAACAGGTGCTGGTCAAAATCGATCGGGTCACGAAAAAGTTCGATGAGACGATTGCTGTGGACGACGTGTCTCTGCAGATCAACAAGGGTGAAATCTTTGCCCTGCTCGGCGGCTCCGGCTCGGGGAAATCCACCCTGCTGCGCATGCTTGCCGGCTTCGAGCGCCCGACCGAAGGGCGCATTTACCTCGACGGCGTCGACATCACCGATATGCCGCCGTACGAACGTCCGATCAACATGATGTTCCAGTCCTACGCGCTGTTTCCGCACATGACCGTGGCGGACAACATCGCTTTTGGCCTCAAGCAGGACAAGCTGCCCAAGGCCGAAGTCGAGGCCCGCGTGGCCGAGATGCTCAAGCTGGTGCAGATGACCCAGTACGCCAAGCGCAAACCGCACCAGTTGTCCGGCGGTCAGCGGCAGCGTGTGGCGCTGGCACGTTCGCTGGCGAAGAAGCCGAAGCTGCTGCTGCTCGACGAACCCATGGGCGCACTGGATAAAAAGCTGCGTTCGCAGATGCAACTGGAGCTGGTGGAAATCATCGAGCGCGTCGGCGTGACCTGCGTGATGGTGACCCACGACCAAGAAGAGGCCATGACCATGGCCGAGCGCATCGCGATCATGCACCTGGGCTGGATCGCGCAGATCGGCAGCCCGATCGATATCTACGAGACGCCGACCAGCCGCCTGGTCTGTGAGTTCATCGGCAACGTCAATCTGTTCGATGGCGAAGTCATCGAAGACATGGAAGGCCACGCGCTGATCAGCAGCCCTGAGCTGGAACGCAAAATCTATGTCGGCCACGGCGTCACCACGTCGGTGGAAGACAAGCGGATTACCTACGCGCTGCGTCCTGAAAAGCTGCTGGTGACCACCGAACAGCCGACGTTCGAGCACAACTGGTCGCGGGGCAAGGTTCACGACATCGCCTATCTGGGCGGTCACTCGGTGTTCTACGTGAAACTGCCGTCGGGCAAGCTGGTGCAGTCGTTTGTCGCCAACGCCGAACGTCAGGGCACACGACCGACCTGGGACGATGAAGTCTTCGTCTGGTGGGAAGACGACAGCGGCGTGGTATTGCGCTCATGAAAATCCGAAAAATAAAACGGGCTTTCAATCGAATAAAACCCACCGGGCGCCAGGCCGTTATTGGCGTGCCGTTCCTGTGGCTGTTCCTGTTTTTCGCGCTGCCGTTTCTGATCGTCATCAAGATCAGCTTCGCTGAAGCGGACGTGGCGATTCCGCCGTATACCGAGATCTTCACCTACGTCGAGCAGAAGCTCGACATCGTGCTCAACTTCGCCAACTACGCCCTGCTGACCAGTGACGACCTGTACATCTCGGCGTATCTGGGCTCGTTGAAGATGGCGTTCATCAGCACCGTGCTGTGCCTGTTGATCGGCTATCCGATGGCCTATGGCATCTCCATCGCCCGCAAAGAAATGCAGACGGTGCTGTTGCTGCTGATCATGATGCCGACCTGGACTGCGATCCTGATCCGCGTGTACGCGTGGATGGGCATCCTCAGCAACAACGGTCTGCTCAACGCGTTTCTGATGTGGTTGGGCGTGATCAGCGAGCCATTGCAGATACTCAACACCAACCTCGCGGTGTACATCGGCGTGGTCTATTCGTATCTGCCGTTCATGATTCTGCCGCTGTACGCGAATCTGGTGAAGCACGATCAGAGCCTGCTGGAAGCCGCATCGGACCTGGGTTCGAGCACTTTCAACAGCTTCTGGAAAATCACCGTACCGCTGTCCAAGAACGGCATCATCGCCGGCTGCATGCTGGTGTTCATTCCGGTGGTGGGCGAGTTCGTCATCCCGGAACTGCTGGGCGGCCCCGAGACGCTGATGATCGGTAAAGTGCTGTGGCAGGAATTCTTCAACAACCGTGACTGGCCGGTAGCGTCGTCGCTGGCAGTGGTGATGCTGTTGATCCTCATCGTGCCGATCATTCTGTTCAACCGCAGTCAGGCCAAAGAGCTGGAGGGCAAGGCATGAGAGGCTTCCGATTCTCGAACCTGATGTTGGTGCTGGGCCTGATCTTCATCTACGCGCCCATGGTCATTCTGGTGATCTACTCGTTCAACGCCTCCAAGCTGGTAACGGTCTGGGGCGGCTGGTCGGTGAAGTGGTACGTCGGGCTGCTCGACAACACCCAACTGATGAGCGCGGTCATGCGCTCGCTGGAAATCGCGCTGTATACGTCGATTGCGGCGGTGGCACTGGGCACCATGGCGGCGTTCGTATTGACCCGCATCACCCGCTTCAAGGGCAAGACCTTCTTCGGCGGTCTGGTCACCGCGCCTCTGGTGATGCCGGAAGTGATCACCGGCCTGTCGCTGTTGCTGCTGTTCGTGGCGATGGCGCAGTTGCTCGGCTGGCCCGAGGAGCGTGGGATCGTCACCATCTGGATCGCTCACACGACGTTCTGTGCGGCGTATGTGGCGGTGGTGGTGTCGGCGCGTCTGCGTGAGCTGGACATGTCCATCGAAGAGGCGGCAATGGACCTGGGTGCGCGGCCGTGGAAGGTGTTCTTCCTGATCACCATCCCGATGATCGCGCCATCGCTGGCGGCGGGGGCGATGATGTCCTTCGCGCTGTCGCTGGACGATCTGGTGCTGGCGAGCTTCGTCTCCGGCCCGGGGTCGACCACCCTGCCGATGGAAGTGTTCTCGGCGGTGCGCCTGGGCGTGAAGCCTGAGATCAACGCGATTGCCAGCCTGATTCTGCTGGCGGTGTCGATTGCGACCTTCCTGGTCTGGTTCTTCAGCCGCCGCGCGGAAAACAACCGCAAACGCGCCATCCAGCAAGCCATCGAAGAAGCTGCGGCAGACGGTTGGAAACAGCCGGACCTGCGTCGTGCAAAGGTGGTTGAGTCGGTTTGATCCCGATCACTGCTCCAGTGAGGTGTTCCCACTGGATGCACGCGATGCTGTTAGTGGGACCGGCTTCAGCCGGGAAGAGACCGGTATGTACGCTATAGATTTGCGTTGTAACGTCCGACGCCTTCCCGGCTAAAGCCGGTCCCACAAGTTGGGGCTCCAGCTAGACCCACCGTTCATACGGTTATCGCCCCGGCACCAACCTCAACACCTCTTTGCTGTTCCCCGCCACATCTCCTTCGCTGAACCGCTCCGGCGCGTACTCGCCGTTGACGTAGCGCTGCGCCTGATCGGCGTAGTGCTTGTCGAACAGCACGCCGCTCTGGCCCACCGGGTTGATCCCCAGAGCGTGGGCCGGGTCGGCGAAATCGATGAGGCGGCGCGTCGATGGTCCGTAAGTCACCGGCCACGGCGCGGGGCCCATGCTCGCTGACAGGTTGTTCGGCACCTCATGGGTACCGGGCGCCGCGAACGGCCCGACGTTGAACAGCATGTCCAGCGGCGGTTGTTTGCCCAGCGGATGCTCGTGGGTCAGCGTGTGCGCCTTGCCCCATGTCCACTCATCCGGGTTCTGCCCGTACAGCGATTTCAAATGTGCGACCGCTGCGTGCCAGGCGACCTTCACCGTGTTGTCGCGGCTCTCGGGCTCTCGAGAATGGCGATTGTTCCACCACGGCGAATCGGCGTCGGCCGCCAGTCGCGGCAGGGCCAGGTCAATGAGTCGTGTCGACAGCAGCGTCGTGAACATCCCGTCGCTGAGCTCGTCATGGAACACCTGATCGGTCAGATTGAACAGGAACTGATTGAACAGCGTCGCCCCCACCGAATCGACGGAGTACTCACCGTTCCACGCCGCCAGTCGCTCCAGCAGATCGTGCTCCTCTGGCTCGCTGACCACGCGGCGCAGCACCGGAATCAGCGGCCTCAGAATCTGCGCGGCATAATCCGTCCGCGTGCCGAGCTGCAGCGCCTTGCTGTTCTCCAGATTCCATTTCACCTTGTCGTCGCTCAACTGGTTATTCAACTGGCGACCGCGCTCGGGAAGATTGTAGTAACCCGGAATCTCCATCCCCGTCGGCGACACCGGCTGGAAGTTCGCCGAGACGATATAACCCCGCGCCGGATTTTCTTCCTGCGGGTTGGCGCTGAAGGGGTAGAAACCGTTCTTGTCGGCCTGCTCCGAGCTGCCATCGAGAATAAACGTCGGATTCACCCCCGCAGGTCGCTTCGGCAACTGCGCCGCCGCCCACCAGCCGATATCGCCGCGAGCGTTGGCGTAGACGATGTTCAGGCCCGGCGACTGGATCTTCTCGGCGGCGCTGCGCATCTTCTCCAGCGTGTCGGCGCGGTTGGCTTCGTAGAAGCCCTGCAGGATCGGGTTGTCCGACTCAAGGAACGACCACCACATCGCAATCGGCGTACCGCTCGGCTGTTGCGCAGCAGGGGCGCCCAGCGCGTCATTGACGATCGGGCCATGGGGAGACTGCCGAAGCGTGAGGGTCACGGGAGATTCGCCCTTCACCTCGATCTGCTCGGTACGAGACGTCATTTCCACCCAGGCGCCGTGGTACCAGACTTGATTGGGATTGTCGGGGTTGGTCTTCTCGGCGATCAGGTCCAGATCATCGTTCTGGAACATGGTCAGGCTCCAGCCGAAATCCAGATTATGGCCGAGCAGCGCGAAGGGGTTGAGCGCCTGAAAATGCCCGTACAGCTCGAAACCTGGCGCGGTCAGCTGGGCTTCGTACCAGACCGCCGGCACCGAGAAACGAATGTGCGGATCACCCGCCAGCAACGGTTTGCCACTCTCGGTGCGGCTGCCGGACACCGCCCAGGCATTGCTGCCCTCGAACTGCGGCAGGCCGGCTTTCTCAAGCGCCTGCTGGCTGAGCAGCGCCAGGTCATTGAGGCCTTTCCAGTCGTTGCTCGTCAATGCAGGGGACTGGCCAAGGCCCCCTTGCGGCCGCCAGCCCATGTCGAAGACTTTCAGATACTCTGGGCCCAGTTGATCCCGCACATAGGTCATCAACGGCTCGGTGCGAAACGCCGCCGCAAAGCTGTAGGCCAGATAACCGCCGACGCTGAGGGTGTCTTGCGCCGTGAACGGCCGCTCGCGAATGCCCAGCACGTCGAACTCGACCGGTTTGGGATGCGTCGCCTGATATTGATTAATGCCGTCCAGATACGCTTGAAGCGCCTTCCACGCCGGCGTGTTCTTGTCCTGGCGCGCCACGTAGGCATCGGCGTGCTCGCGGATGCGCAGGCTGCGGAACAGCTTGTCGGTGTTGACCAGCTTGGGGCCGAGGACTTCAGCCAGCTCGCCGCGCGCCAGCCTGCGCAGGATTTCCATCTGGAACAGGCGGTCCTGAGCGTGGACATAGCCCAGAGCGCGGTACAAATCATCTTGGTTGTCGGCACGAATATGCGGCACGCCGCGCTCGTCGTAACGCACGGTGACCGGGGCCTGCAGCCCTGCGAGTTTGATCTCGCCATCGCGGACCGGCTGCTTGCCGTGGATGTACCAGGCGCCCGCGCCCCCGATGAGCACCAACACTGCGACGACGACATAAAGGCTGCGTTTCATCCGGGGGCTCAAATGAGAATCGTGAAGGTTTTGCAGGCTACAGATTTGTCTCGCGACTGGGTAGACGGACCGCCTATGGATTTAGGCCGCGTAACTTGCCACGCCGCAGCGGACAGATGACACTTCCGTGCGGCCGCTTCCCACACACACCCTCATCTGGAATTCCGATGTCTGACACGTTCGATCCCGATCACCTGCGTGCTGAGCTGTTGCCGCTGAGCGTGTCCCAAGCGCCATCTGAAGAAGCGCAGGCTTATCAGCGTTTCTACGGCCTGAACGCGCTTGGCCCGAATGGTTTGATCAGCAGCCGAATCGGGCGCTTTGAAGTGGGCGGTTACGACATTGTCACGCAGCTGTGGATGCCCGAACAGCCGGTCGGCACGCTGGTGCTGATGCATGGGTTTTACGATCACATCGGCTTGTATCGTCACGTCATCGACTGGGCATTGGGGCTTGGGCTGGCGGTGATTGCCTGCGACCTGCCGGGCCATGGATTGTCCAGTGGGGCGCGGGCAAGCATTACCGACTTCGCGGAGTATCAGGCGGTGCTGGATCGGCTTTTTGTCGAAGCCGAAAGCCTCAACCTGCCGCAGCCGTGGCACCTGTGTGGGCAAAGCACCGGCGGCGCGATTGTCATCGACCACTTGCTGCATCACGGCGACGCCAGCCCGGTGCAAGGTCAGGCCATCTTGCTGGCGCCGCTGGTGCGGCCGCGTGGCTGGGCCTTGTCGAAACTCAGCTATTACCTGCTGCGCGGCTTCGTCAAAGCCATCGACCGGCGCTTCAGCGAAAACTCCAACGCCCCGACCTTTCTGCCGTTCCTGCTGGCGGATCCGTTGCAGCCGCGGCGCCTGCCGACCGTCTGGGTGGGCGCGCTGGCCAAATGGATCGAGCGCATCGAACGCGCGCCCCGCAGCCGCCGCAGCCCGCTCATCGTGCAGGGCGAGTCGGACATGACCGTGGACTGGAGACATAATCTGCCAGTGCTCAAGGACAAGTTCGCCGAGCCGCAGATTTTCATGCTGCACGAAGCGCGGCATCACCTGGTGAACGAGTCACCCGAGCTGCGGGCGCGGTTTTTTGAGTTTCTGACGCAGCGGATGGGGTAGGGCTCGGAGGGCGGGCTTCCCGACTGGAGTCGATCCCACTGATGTTATTTGACAGTCTGCCCCACCGCCAATCCCGCGCGAACGGCGGCCAGCGCGGCGTTGTAATAGGCCTTGCCCTCGTTGGACTCGGCGAAGGTCGCGAACTCGTCCAGCTCCCCGTCCGACAGGTCGCGGTACACGTAAAGCAGCGTGTTGTTCACGTCCTTGCCGATCTGCCCCATGAGCCGCTGACGCTGACTGTCGAGCATCGCCTGGGTCGTGCCGCCGCCCATCAGGCCCGGAATCATCGAACTCAGGCTGTCGGCAGCGACGCCCGCAATCGCCATGCTGACCTCGGCGCCGGCTTCCTTGGCGGGGAGCGCGTTGGCCAGGTGGCCGATAATCAGCAGACGGTTGTCGTCCGCCTGGATGTGCGGCAGACCTTGAGCGTTTTTGGCCAGTTGATCCGGACGCGTCGCGGTGAGTTCTGCGTTGACGATCTTGCGGCCCAGGGGCGACTGGAAAAACTGCAGCGCCGGGTTCGGGTCCTGCAGCGTCTGGCGCAGCATTTGCTCCCCGCGCTGGTCCATCGCCTGGGGCGCGAAACGCTGATTGCTGTTGCTCACCAGAGCGTCGAACACGGCCGGCGGAAGGCTGTTGCGGTAACGCTGCTGAGCGGCTTTCAAGGCATCGACAAAATGAGCGCGTTGTTCCGGCCAGCCGGCGAGCTTGTACAGCTGATCGTGGCCGTCTGCCCAGGCGGGCAAAGTGCAGAACATCAACAGCAGGAAAAACAGACGGCGCATTAGAGACTCCTGTCGGCAGGCCGCCATTCTCGGTGGGGCAGCGGGGATTTGTCGAGTTAACACTTGCCAGACCCCGCTAAAAACCGTGGGTTCGATCAGTGGTCGGGCAAAACCGCCGGGCGTATTCAAACCCGCAAAAATATTCCTCATTCGTCGGACTGCAGGCCCTGTCGGATTAATCGGCGTATGGATACTATGCGCGCCATGCGCATATCCCCTGATCACCCGCTGCTGTTGCGAATCGTCGACGACCTGGCCGAGCGTGGCTGGTCGCAGCAGAACATCTTCCTGCCCGACACTCTGACCCGAGAGCTGGCGCTTGAATGCCGCACGCGTGCCGTTCAGGGCGAGCTCGCACCTGCTGCGGTGGGGCGCGGGCCGGCGCAGGAGGTTCGAGAGGGGATTCGCGGCGATCACATTCAGTGGCTGGAAGCGGGGCAGGCCGAACCGTGCGATCGCTATCTGGATCTGATGGAGAGCCTGCGTCAGGCGCTGAACCGAGGCCTGTTTCTGGGCCTTGAGGACTACGAAAGCCACTTCGCGCTCTATCCGCCAGGGGCCTTCTACCTCAAGCACGTGGACCGTTTTCGTGATGACGACAAACGCATGGTCTCGGCGGTCGTCTACCTCAATGACGGCTGGTTGCCAGAACACGGCGGCCAGCTGCGGATGTACCTCAAAGACGGTGTCGAGTATGACGTGCAACCCACCGGCGGCTGCCTGGTGGTGTTCCTTTCGGGCGACATGCCCCACGAAGTCATGCCCTCGACCCGCGAGCGACTGTCACTGACCGGCTGGTTCAGGCGGCGCGGGAACGAGCCGTTTGAGCTGTAGCAGGCACACCCCCACAAGTCCTGCAGCAGCCGGAGATTACAAGCCGACCCCGAGCCCGTGGGAGCAAGCTTGCTCGCGAAGGCTTACTTTCCGTCTACAGAGAAAGTAGCTGAATGTGCTGGCCTATTCGTGAGCAAGCTCACTCCCACAAGTCCTGCGGTAGCCGGAGATTGCAAGCCGACCCGCGATCCCGTGGGAGCGAGCTTGCTCGCGAAGGCATAGGTTCATTCCCCAGAGAAAGCGGCTGAATGAGCTGGCCTCTTCGTGAGCAAGCTCACTCATACAAGTCCTGCGGCAGCCGGAGATTACAAGCCGACCCCCGATCCCGTGGGAGCGAGCTTGCTCGCGAAGAGGCCCAGACATCCGCTACATATTGAGCGCCTGAAATGCCGCCTTCGTGAGCAAGCTCACTCCCACATGGACGGTGTTTGCTGCGCAACAGCGGCATGACGGCTCCTACAGGATTTGTGGTTTCTGCCCGACACCGCTCGGTCCAACATGAAATCTTCTACATCCAGCCACTCGGCGAAATACTTCGCGGCCAACCGCAGCTAAGGTAAAGGTCGTTCCTGAGCGGTTGTCTGTCGGGGTGAAGAGACTTTGACTCCCGAACCCGCCAGCCGCACATCGATAAAAACGGAGAGATCATGAAGACGTTATTCGCTAGAACTGCCCTTGCCGGACTGCTGCTGGGGGCTAGTGTCCTGGCCCAGGCCGCCGACATCCCTCGCACGGCATCGCCTGCAGGCGCCGAGGTTTACATTATCTCGCCGAAGGACGGCGCGACGGTCAATGGCGCCTTCAAGGTGCAGTTCGGCCTTAAGGGCATGGGCGTCGCCCCGGCCGGCGTTGACGTCCCGGACACCGGCCATCATCACCTGCTGATCGACGTCAAGGATCAGCCCGACATGACCGCGCCGCTGCCGACCACCGACAACATCCGCCACTTCGGCAAGGGCCAGACCGAAACCGAGCTGAACCTGGCGCCGGGTCAGCACACCCTGCAACTGCTGGTCGGCGACAAGAACCACGTCCCGCTGAACCCGCCGGTCGAGTCGCAGAAGATCACCATTACGGTGAAATGACTCACCGCAGATGGGTCGTCTCACGTACAGCCCGCGTGTTGCGTGATTTGCGCAAAAAAAGGAGACCCTAAGGTCTCCTTTTTTATCATCTCGAAACCACCGCTTTAGAACAGAACACGGCTACGAATGGTGCCTTTGATGTGCTGCAGTTTCTCTTGCGCCAGATCGGAGTACTCGGCGTCGACATCGATCACCACGTAACCGACTTTCTCGTTGGTTTGCAGGAACTGACCCGAGATGTTGATGCCGTTTTCGGCGAAGACCTTGTTGATCTCCATCAGCACGCCCGGGATGTTCTCGTGGATGTGCAGCAGGCGGTGCTTGCCAGGGTGAGCCGGCAGGGCGACTTCCGGGAAGTTGACGGAAGAAACCGACGTACCGTTGTCGCTGTACTTGACCAGCTTCTCTGCCACTTCCAGACCGATGTTGGCCTGGGCCTCGGCAGTCGAACCGCCGATGTGCGGGGTCAGGATCACGTTGTCCAGGCCGCGCAGCGGGCTTTCGAACACGTCGTCGTTGGAGCGTGGCTCGACCGGGAACACGTCGATGGCCGCGCCGATGAGGTGCTGATCCTTGATCGCGTCAGCCAGGGCGTCGAGCTCGACCACCGTGCCGCGCGCCGCGTTGATCAGGATGGCGCCCTTCTTCATCGTGCGAATTTCTTTCTCGCCGATCATCCACTGGGTTTCGTTGGTTTCCGGAACGTGCAGGGTGACGATGTCGGCCATGCCCAGCAGCTCGTTCAGGCTGGCAACCTGAGTGGCGTTGCCCAGCGGCAGCTTGGTCAGGGTGTCGTAGAAGTACACCTGCATGCCCAGGCCTTCAGCCAGGACCGACAACTGAGTACCGATCGAGCCGTAGCCGATGATGCCGAGCTTCTTGCCACGAATTTCGAACGAGTTGGCCGCGCTCTTGATCCAGCCACCGCGATGGCAGGAAGCGTTCTTCTCCGGGATACCGCGCAGCAGCAGGATGGCCTCGGCCAGCACCAGCTCCGCCACCGAACGGGTGTTGGAGTAGGGGGCGTTGAACACAGCGATGCCGCGTTCGCGGGCTGCGTTCAGGTCAACCTGATTGGTACCGATGCAGAAGCAGCCGACCGCGACCAGTTTCTTGGCGCTGTCGAACAGTTCTTCAGTCAGTTGGGTGCGGGAACGAATACCGATGAAATGAGCGTCGGCAATCTTTTCCTTCAGTTCGGCTTCCGGCAGAGACTTGGTGTGGTACTCAATGCTGGTGTAACCGGCGGCCTTGAGGACGTCGACCGCGGACTGGTGGACGCCTTCGAGAAGAAGGAACTTGATCTTGCTCTTGTCGAGGGAAGTCTTGCTCATCTGCGTAAACCTGTGTCCCGGAGAGAAATGGCAGTAAGTGAAGCGCGCGCAAATCGGCCGAAAGCTCGATTGGCGGGGGGCGTATGCTAGCATATGCACCCCGCGAAACACCCCATTCCTGGACGTGAGCCGTTCTCAGGATGACCATGAATTGTTCGAGAGTTCTGTTGATGACCCATCCTGCGCTGATAGATGAGCTGAAGACCCTGGTTGAGCCCGGCAAGGTCCTGACCGACGCCGATTCCCTCGAAGCCTACGGCAAGGACTGGACCAAACATTTCGCCCCGGCGCCCACCGCCATCGTCTTTCCCAAGACCACCGAACAGGTGCAGGCCATCGTCCGCTGGGCCAACGAACGCAAGGTGGCGCTGGTCCCGTCGGGCGGCCGCACCGGGTTGTCCGCCGCCGCCGTTGCCGCCAATGGTGAGGTGGTCGTCAACTTCGATTACATGAATCAGGTGCTCGAACTCAACCTGACGGATCGTACTGCCATCTGCCAGCCGGGCGTTGTCACCAAGCAACTGCAGAATCTCGCGGAAGAGAACGGCCTGTATTACCCGGTCGACTTCGCGTCTTCAGGCTCCAGCAATATCGGCGGCAACATCGGCACCAACGCCGGCGGGATCAAAGTGATCCGCTACGGCATGACCCGCAACTGGGTCGCGGGCCTCAAGGTGGTCACCGGCAAGGGCGACCTTCTCGAACTGAACAAAGACCTCATCAAAAACGCCACCGGCTACGACATGCGTCAGCTGTTCATTGGCGCTGAAGGCACGCTGGGCTTTGTGGTCGAAGCCACCATGCGCCTGGACCGCGCGCCGAAAAACCTCACCGCAATGGTCCTCGGGACCACGGATTTCAACGCGATCATGCCGGTGCTCCACGCGTTCCAGAGCAAGCTCGACCTCACCGCCTTCGAGTTCTTCTCGGACAAGGCGCTGGCCAAGGTCATGGCGCGCGGCGACGTGCCGTCCCCGTTCGACACCGAATGCCCGTTCTACGCGCTGCTGGAATTCGAAGCGACCACCGAAGAAGTGGCCAACCACGCGCTGGAAACTTTCGAGCACTGTGTAGAGCAGGGCTGGGTGCTGGATGGCGTGATGAGCCAGAGCGAACAGCAACTGCAGAACCTGTGGAAACTGCGCGAATACATTTCTGAAACCATCTCCCACTTCACGCCGTACAAAAACGACATCTCGGTCACCGTTTCGAAGGTCCCGGCGTTTCTCGCTGAAGTGGACGCGATCGTTGGGCAGCATTACCCGGATTTCGAAATCGTCTGGTTCGGTCACATTGGCGACGGCAACCTGCACCTGAACATCCTCAAGCCGGAAAACCTGAGCAAGGACGAGTTCTTCGCCAAGTGCGCGACGGTGAACAAGTGGGTGTTCGAGATCGTCCAGAAGTACAACGGCTCGATCTCCGCGGAACACGGCGTCGGCATGACCAAGCGTGACTACCTGCACTACAGCCGGTCGCCGGTGGAAATCGAATACATGAAGGCCGTCAAGGCGGTGTTCGACCCGAACGGCATCATGAACCCTGGCAAAATTTTCGCGGTGTAAGCGGTTCCCCATTACAACAAGTTCTCAGGAGCGCTCATGAGCTATCAGCACAAGTACGTCGACGGCACCAAGGTTCACTTTCCGCTCGGTAAAGTCGTCTGCATCGGCCGCAATTACGCCGAGCACGCCAAGGAGCTGGACAACCCGGTCCCCACCGAGCCGCTGCTGTTCATCAAACCGGGCAGCTGCGTGGTCGGAATCGAGGGTGGCTTCAGCATTCCTCAGGACCGGGGTTCGGTGCACTACGAAGCCGAGATCGTCGTGCTGATCGGCAAGCCGCTGAGCAAGAACCCGAGTCGTGAAGAAGTCCTCGATGCGATCTCCGGCTTCGCCCCGGGCCTGGACCTGACGCTGCGCGACGTGCAGTCGAAGCTGAAAGAGAAAGGCCTGCCTTGGGAAATCGCCAAGTCCTTCGATGGCGCGGCCGTCATCGCGCCGTTCGTATCCGCTGACGCTTACCCCGATCTGACCGACATCGCCATCCGCCTGACCATCAACGGCGAAGTCCGCCAGGACGGCAACAGCAGCCACATGCTCAACCCGATCGTGCCGATGATCCAGCACATGGCCTCGCAGTTCTCTCTGCAGGCCGGTGACCTGATCATGACCGGCACGCCGGCCGGCGTAGGGCCGTTCACTGTTGGCGATGAGATCGTGCTGGAGCTCACCGGCCAGAGCCGCTTCGAAAGCGACGTACGCGGATGACACAGCGTAAAAGCCGTCTGCGTTTCCGTTGGTGGTGGTTGCTCGTTGCAGCGCTGGTGATTTTGGCCGGTCTGTCCCTGGCCTGGCACTGGGACGATCGCGGTTTGTTGTGGCTGCGCGAGCGCAACGTCACGCCGGCCGAGCGCGCAGCGGGCATCTGGCTGCCGGATTACAAGGTCGACATCGACGCCAAGCCGTTGGCCGGCATGGAAAAGGACGAGGCCTCAGACCTGTCTTACGACCCGTCGACCAAAACCCTGTATTCGGTGATGGGCAAAAACCCCTTTCTTTCCGAGATCACCCTGACCGGCGACGTCATTCGCAAGATCCCGCTTCAGGGGTGGGGCAACCCCGAGGGGGTTGCCGTTCTGGGCGACGGGCAGATTGCCATCGTTGATGAGCGTCAGCACCTGATGACCATCGTCCACGTCACGCCCGAAACCAAAACCCTGAACATCGCCGACTTCCCCAAGTACGATCTCGGTCCGTCGAAGGACCAGAACAAAGCCTTCGAAGGCATCGCCTGGGACCCGCGTGATCAGCAGTTCCTGTTTGGCGAAGAGCGTCCGCCGGCGCTGTACAGCTGGAAGGCCGATGGCAGCAGCGAGGTGAAGGGCGAGAAGCGCAAGCTGATCAATGACAACCTGATCGTGCGCAATCTGTCGTCCCTGTACGCGGACCAGAAGACCGGGCATTTGCTGGTGCTGTCCGCCGAGTCGCATATGCTGCTGGAGCTGGACGGCAAGGGAAATCAGGTCAGCTTCATGACCCTGCTGCACGGCTTCAATGGCCTGAGCGAGACCATCCCGCGCGCCGAAGGGGTGGCGATGGACGAAAACGGCACCATTTACATGGTCAGCGAGCCCAACCTGTTTTACACCTTCAAGCGGCAGTGACGCCGGGCCGGTATCGGCCTGATCGTCTGCCCGCTCGCGCTTGAGCTCTGAAAAGCCGAAACGAGAGGTCACATGGCTTTCAGTTTGGCTTCAGAATACGGTGCTATTAAAACCGCCCCACTGAAGTCGAGCCCCCTGCATGCGTCGTGTTTCCCCGTTCCAGAGCGTTGTGCTCACGTTACTTGTCCTGTTGCTACTGACCGCGTCGTTCTTCGTGGCGCGCGAGTACCGGGTCATCGAGCGGCTCTGGTTCAACTGGTACGTGTTCTGGCAGTCCAGCGACGCCCAGGCGCTGGGGCTCGACGCTTACGACGTCGAGATTGAGGCGCGGGTCATCGACGGCCTGAAGGCTAACGTCTCGGCCCTCAGCTTCGATCCGCAGCGCAAAACCCTCTTCACCGTGACCAACAAAAACCCCGAGTTGGTCGAGTTGAGCCTGGAAGGGCGGATTCTCAGACGAATTCCCCTGACCGGGTTTGGGGACGCCGAAGCAGTCGAGTACATCAGCCCCGGAATTTACGTCATCAGTGACGAGCACAGTCAGCGGCTGATCAAGGTTCACGTGGATGACGACACGACATTCCTCGACGCGGCCGATGCCGAGCAGCTGACGCTTGGCATCGACGCCGGCGGCAACAACGGTTTTGAAGGCCTGGCCTACGATAATCAGGGCCGTCGGCTGTTCGTCGCCAAAGAGCGGCGGCCGGTGCAGATTATTGAGGTGCGCGGCTTTCCTGACGCCGGAACCCATTCCCCAAACATCCTGGAAGTGACGTCCAGCAAGCAGCGGGATGCGGGCCTGTTCGTGCGCGACCTGTCCAGCCTGCAATTCGATGAGCGAAGCGGGCATTTGCTGGCGCTGTCGGATGAGTCGCGGCAGATTCTCGAACTGGACACCGAGGGCAAGCCGGTCGCCAATGTGTCACTGACCAAGGGCAGCATGGGCCTGAGCAAAAGCGTGCCCCAGGCCGAAGGCATCGCCATGGGGGACGACGGCACCTTGTACGTCGTGAGCGAGCCGAACCTGTTTTATGTATTCAAGAAGCGCTAATCCGGCCGGATCTGGCGAGGATCGAGCGAGCGACGAATAACTTGTGGGAGCGAGCTTGCTCGCGAAGGGGTGGTACATCCGCTGAATTTTCAGCGGCTGCACTGCAGTCTTCGTGAGCAAGCTCACTCCCACAGTGACGAGCACGGCAGGGTTATCTCGGTGGTCGGGAAGTCCTCTTCAACCGGATCAGCCTTGCCCCGCAACCATTAGCGCTTGAGGGTTTTCACGCCTTCCTGGGTACCCATCAGCAGCAAATCCGCCGGGCGCGCGGCGAACAGGCCGTTGGTGACGACGCCGACGATGTTATTGATCTGCGCTTCCACTTCCGCCGGATTGGTGATGTTCATGTTGTGCACATCGAGGATGATATTGCCGTTGTCCGTCAGCACGCCGTCGCGGTAAACCGGGTCGCCGCCCAGCTTCACCAGTTCGCGGGCTACGTGGCTGCGGGCCATCGGGATCACTTCGACCGGCAGAGGAAATGCGCCCAACACCGGCACCAACTTGCTGGCGTCAGCGATGCAGATGAAGGTTTTGGCCACGGCGGCCACGATCTTCTCGCGGGTCAGGGCTGCGCCGCCGCCTTTGATCAGGTTCAGGTGCTCGTCGCTTTCATCGGCGCCGTCGACGTAAAACTCCAGATCGCTGACCGTGTTCAGCTCATACACCGGAATCCCGTGGCCCTTGAGGCGCGCAGCCGTTGCGTCGGAGCTTGCGACTGCGCCGTCGAACGCGCCTTTGTGCAGGGCCAGTGCGTCGATGAAGCAATTGGCGGTAGAGCCGGTGCCCACGCCCACGATGCTTTTGTCGTCGAGTTTCGGAAGGATGAAATCGACAGCGGCCTGGGCAACGGCCTGTTTGAGTTGATCCTGGGTCATGCGAGGTGGGCTCCGGTTACAGGGAATAGCGATAGGTCCGAGGGCCGGCAGTATAACGACATGCCGTCGTCAAAGCCTGAGTCTTGATATGGTCGTGCGCCGGGGCGAGGGGTAGACTTCCGGGTCTTGCCCCTTCGCCAGCGATTCTTCCCCGATGCTCGAGCACTACGTCAAAAAAATCCTCAATTCCCGTGTCTACGACGTCGCCGTGGAAACCCCGCTGCACGCCGCCCGCCAGCTGTCTGCGCGCCTGGGCAATAACGTGCTGCTCAAGCGCGAAGACCTGCAGCCGGTGTACTCCTTCAAGATTCGCGGCGCCTACAACAAGCTGGCGCAGTTGAGTCCGGAAGAACTGGCGCGGGGCGTGGTGACGGCGTCGGCGGGCAATCATGCCCAAGGCCTGGCGCTGGCGGCGAAGACGCTGAACGTGTCGGCGACCATCGTGATGCCGAAGACCACCCCGGAGATCAAGGTCGAAGGCGTGCGCTCTCGGGGCGGAAAAGTCGTACTGCACGGTGACTCGTTTCCCGAAGCGTTGGCGTATTCGCTGAAGCTGGTTGAGGAACATGGCTACGTCTATGTCCACCCGTATGACGATCCCGACACCATTGCCGGGCAAGGCACGGTGGCGATGGAAATCCTGCGTCAGCATCAGGGCCCGCTGGACGCGATCTTCGTCCCGGTGGGTGGCGGCGGGTTGATTGCCGGTATCGCGGCGTACGTGAAATACCTGCGCCCGGAGATCAAGGTGATTGGCGTCGAGCCCGATGACTCCAATTGCCTGCAACAGGCCATGGCCTACGGCGAGCGCGTGGTGCTTCAGCAAGTCGGGCTGTTCGCCGATGGCGTCGCGGTGGCGCAGATCGGGCAGTACACCTTCGAGATCTGCAAGGATTACGTCGACGAAGTGATCACGGTCAGCACCGATGAAATCTGCGCGGCGATCAAGGACATCTACGACGACACCCGCTCGATCACCGAGCCCGCCGGCGCCCTGGGCGTGGCCGGGATCAAGAAGTACACCGAGCAATACGAAGTCACCGGGCAGACCTTCGTCGCCATCGATTCCGGCGCCAACGTCAACTTCGACCGCCTGCGCCATGTGGCCGAGCGCGCTGAGCTGGGCGAAGGCCGTGAAGCGATCATTGCGGTGACCATTCCGGAACAGCCGGGCAGCTTCAAGGCGTTCTGCGAGGCGATTGGCAAGCGGCAGATCACCGAATTCAACTACCGCTACCACACCGACCGAGAGGCGCACATCTTCGTCGGTGTGCAAACCCACCCCGACACCGATCCGCGCAAAGCCCTGATCGCAAGCCTGACGGAGCAGGGTTTCCCGGTGCTCGACCTGACCGACAACGAACTGGCCAAACTGCACCTGCGGCACATGGTCGGCGGGCATTCGGAACGGGTCAGCGATGAGGTGGTGCTGCGCTTTGAATTCCCCGAGCGGCCGGGTGCGCTATTCAACTTTCTGAACAAGCTGGGCGGGAAATGGAATATTTCGATGTTCCACTACCGCAATCACGGCGCCGCGGATGGCCGAGTGGTGGCGGGGTTGGTGGTGCCGGAGGATGAAAGGCATCTGGTGCCGCAGGCGCTGGCGGAGATTGGGTATCCGTATTGGGACGAGACCAAGAACCCGGCTTACAAGCTGTTTTTGGGATAACGGCAGCGGCATGCGACCCGCTGCTACGCTTCAAACACAGCCATACACAGGGACACGAACACATGGAACACTTCGCTGCACTGAAAATCCTGCACGTCGTCAGCACGGTGCTGCTGTTCTTCTGCGCGCTGGGGTTGATCGTGTGGATCGTGCGCGGCCGTCGGGCCGGCGATGCGACGGTGCAGAACCGCGCCATGCAACGACCATGGGCATTTGCCTGGGTGCTGATGGGCGTGTGTTTACTGACCCTGCCAATCAGCGGCTGGTGGCTTGTCCACTACGCCGGCTGGCCGCTGGGACAGACCTGGCTGCTGGCGGCGAGTGTGCTGTATCTCTTCGGCGCCTTGAGCTGGGCCTGGCTGGCGGTGCGAGTCAATCGCCTGCGCCGGCCAGTCATCGTGGGTAATTCCCGCTTCACCCTGGCGCTGGCCATCTTCAGCGTCGTCTGCTTCGTGGCGATTGCCGGTCTCATGGGCGCCAAACCGGTCTAAACCTCAGTCATCCAAATTGACGCTACGGCAGGTGTTCCTGCCGATAAAGACCGGTGGGAGCGAGCTTGTTTGCGAAGGCTTTCAATCGCGCAGTGAAATCGCCGGCCAGCCGCGACGGGTGGCCTCGGCGCGCAGCTTTTCATCAGGATCGACTGCGACCGGATTAGCCACCTGCTCCAGCAAAGGCAAATCGTTCATCGAATCGCTGTAGAACCAGCTGTCATCGAGATTGAAGCCATTCTCTTCGATCCAGCGATTCAGGCGGGTCACTTTGCCCTCGCGGAAGCACGGCACGTCAGTGGTGCGCCCGGTGTAGCGGCCGTCGACGATCTCGCATTCGGTCGCCAGCAAGGTGTCGATGCCCAGTCGGGCCACGATCGGCGCGGTGACGAAACGGTTGGTCGCCGTGATCACCACCAGCTTGTCGCCGGCTTCGCGGTGTTTGGCGATGAGGGCCATGGCCTTTGGCAGGATCAGCGGCTCGATGCAGTCGCGCATGAATTCCCGGTGCCATTCGTCGAGCTGCGCCATTTCAGTGCGGCCCAGAATCTCCAGGCTGAAGTTCAGGTAGTCGGTCAGGTTCAGGGTGCCGGCCAGATAGTCCTGATAGAAAGCATCGTTGCGTGCCTTATAGGCAGCGCCGTCCAGGATGCCGCGTTCGCACAGGTAATCGCCCCAGGCGTGATCGCTGTCGCCGCCGAGAAGGGTGTTGTCGAGGTCGAACAGGGCCAGGCGCATGGGCTTTACTCGCTGAATTATCAGAAAAAAGAGCACAAGAATACGAGGTTTGCCCGAGAGATCGCATCTATTAATGCAGTTGTCACGATAAGCTGTCCCAGCCTCGTTGCTGCCTTCACGATCTTTGTGGAACAATGCGGCGACATGCGTTTGCGAGGTTGTAGCCGTGATCGACCCCGATGGTTTTCGCCCTAATGTCGGGATAATTCTGACAAATGATGCTGGCCAGGTCTTATGGGCTCGGCGCATCAATCAAGACGCCTGGCAGTTTCCGCAGGGGGGTATCAACCCTCAGGAGACCCCGGAAGACGCGCTTTACCGTGAATTGAATGAAGAAGTCGGGCTGGAACGGCATGATGTTGAAATTCTTGCCTGCACCCGGGGTTGGTTGCGCTATCGTCTGCCGCAACGATTGGTCCGTACCCACAGCCAGCCGCTGTGCATCGGCCAGAAGCAAAAATGGTTTCTCCTGCGCCTGATCTCCAATGAGCAGCGGGTGCGGATGGATTTGACCGGCAAACCGGAGTTCGATGGCTGGCGTTGGGTCAGTTATTGGTACCCGTTGGGCCAGGTGGTGACATTCAAGCGCGAGGTATATCGCCGCGCACTCAAAGAGCTTGCCCCGCGCCTGTTGGCGCGCGACTGACACGGAGTTCGACCCCGAGCCATGCTCAATACGCTGCGCAAGATCGTCCAGGAAGTTAACTCCGCCAAGGATCTCAAGGCGGCGTTGGGCATTATTGTGTTACGCGTCAAAGAGGCCATGAGCAGCCAGGTCTGCTCGGTCTATTTGCTCGATCCTGAAGCGAACCGCTTCGTGCTGATGGCCACCGAAGGCCTGAATAAGCGCTCGATCGGCAAGGTGAGCATGGCCCCGAACGAGGGCCTCGTGGGTCTGGTCGGTACGCGTGAGGAACCGCTGAACCTCGAAAATGCTGCCGATCACCCTCGCTATCGTTACTTTGCTGAAACCGGCGAAGAGCGTTATGCGTCGTTCCTCGGCGCGCCGATCATCCACCACCGCCGGGTTGTGGGCGTTCTGGTCATCCAGCAAAAGGAGCGCCGCCAGTTCGACGAGGGCGAAGAAGCCTTCCTCGTGACGATGAGCGCGCAACTCGCAGGCGTCATCGCCCATGCGGAGGCTACCGGCTCCATCCGCGGGCTGGGCCGGCAGGGCAAGGGCATTCAGGAAGCCCGATTCGTCGGTGTGCCGGGTTCGCCGGGCGCTGCGGTCGGTACTGCGCTGGTCATGTTGCCGCCGGCTGACCTCGAAGTCGTGCCGGACAAAACCGTCTCTGATATCACTGCTGAACTCAAACTGTTCCAGACTGCGCTTGAAGGTGTACGCAACGACATGCGTACCCTTTCGGCGAAGTTGGCGACGCAATTGCGTCCTGAAGAGCGCGCGTTGTTCGATGTGTACCTGATGATGCTCGACGATGCGTCGCTGGGCAGTGAAGTCACCAACGTCATCAAGACCGGCCAGTGGGCCCAGGGCGCCTTACGCTCGGTGGTCAACGAGCACGTCAAACGCTTCGAGCTGATGGATGACGCTTATCTGCGTGAGCGCGCATCGGACGTCAAAGACCTCGGTCGCCGCCTGCTCGCCTACCTTCAGGAAGCGCGTCAACAAACCCTGGTCTACCCCGACAACACCATTCTGGTCAGCGAAGAGCTGTCGCCCGCCATGCTCGGCGAGGTGCCGGAAGGCAAGTTGGTGGGTCTGATTTCGGTACTCGGCTCGGGTAACTCCCACGTCGCGATTCTGGCCCGGGCCATGGGCATTCCCACGGTCATGGGCGTGGTGGACCTGCCGTACTCGAAAGTCGACGGCATCCAGCTGATCGTCGACGGCTACCACGGCGAGGTCTTCACCAACCCGTCCGAGATCCTGATCAAGCAGTACTCCGTCGTCGTCGAAGAGGAGCGTCAGCTTTCTCAAGGCCTCGACGCGCTGCGTGAATTGCCCTGCGTGACCCTCGACGGCCACCGCATGCCGCTGTGGGTTAACACCGGTCTACTGGCAGACGTGGCCCGCGCGCAACAGCGAGGCGCGGAAGGCGTTGGCCTGTACCGCACCGAAGTGCCGTTCATGATTCAGCAGCGGTTCCCGAGCGAGAAGGAACAGCTCGCCATCTACCGTGAGCAACTGGCGGCTTTCCATCCGCTACCGGTGACGATGCGAACGCTGGACATCGGCGGTGACAAGTCGCTGTCGTATTTCCCGATCAAGGAAGACAACCCGTTCCTCGGCTGGCGTGGCATTCGCGTCACGCTGGATCATCCTGAAATCTTCCTGGTGCAGACCCGCGCCATGCTCAAGGCCAGTGAAGGCCTGAACAACCTGCGGATTCTGCTGCCGATGATTTCCGGCACCCACGAAACCGAAGAGGCGCTGCACCTGATCCACCGGGCGTGGGGCGAAGTCCGCGATGAAGGCACCGACGTCCCGATGCCGCCGGTGGGCGTGATGATCGAAGTCCCGGCGGCGGTCTATCAGACCCGAGAGCTGGCGCGTCAAGTGGATTTCCTGTCTGTCGGTTCCAACGACCTGACCCAGTATCTGCTGGCGGTCGACCGTAACAACCCGCGGGTGGCGGATTTGTACGACTATCTGCACCCGGCTGTGCTCCAGGCCTTGCAGAGCGTGGTGCGCGATGCCCATGCCGAAGGCAAGCCGGTGAGCATCTGCGGCGAAATGGCCGGTGATCCTGCGGCGGCGGTGCTGCTGATGGCGATGGGCTTCGACAGCCTGTCGATGAACGCCACCAACCTGCCAAAAGTGAAGTGGATGCTGCGTCAGATCAACCTGAGCATGGCCAAGGACCTGCTGGCCCAGCTGATGAAGAACGACAACCCGCAAGTGATCAGCAGCTCGTTGCAGCTGGCGCTGAGAAATCTGGGCCTGTCGCGGATGATCAATCCGGGGTCTGTGAAGGGGCATTGACGGCTGGCGCTGCGCTGCTCTTAGTGGGACCGGCTTCAGCCGGGAAGAGGTGGAGTCAAATCTCCAGGTCCACCTCACCCAATCTCCCGCCATACGGCCCGAAGCTGCGCTCGATCAGGCGCCGGCTGCCGTCCGCATTGACCAGTAACACCGTGCTCGCCCGCGTGCCGTAATTGGGGCTGGCAATGAACACGCTCGACAATAACTTTTCCGTCGCAAGGCCTACGCCGGTGCTCGGCAGTTCAGCCTCTGGCGCAGGCGCATGATCGATGAGAAAGCCAAACAGCGCTTCAGGCTCTGGATTCTCCAAATGTTCAGACAGCGCCGCTTTGGCTTTCACCAGTTTCGGCCACGGCGTATCGATCCCTGCGTTGGACACCCCGTAAACGCCCGCTTCCAGACGGCGGGGTACCGGATCGTTCGCGTTGAGAAAGTGCAATTGCTGACGATCACCCACCAGCAGGTTGAACCCACCGTACTCAGACGACCGCGTCGCGATCTCACTCAAATACTCATCCATGGAGACATCGCTGGTCAAAAAACGAGCAACCAAGTCGCCCCGCGAACGGCGGCCAGACGGTTTGCCCGGCTCGCGGATATTGGTCAGAGCGGCAAAGCGTCCGTCAGCATTGATCCCCAGCCATGTCCCGCCCGCTTCAAGATCGCGCCCGGCGTAGACCTGCGGCGCGTCTTCCCACTGCGCCAGCGGCAGAGTAGGGCGGGCGTAGAACTCGTCACGATTGGCCGCCAGAATCAGCGGCTGAGCGTGAGATGGCCGCCAGGCGAAGACGATAAGGCACATGGATGACTCCTTTTTGCGCCACTTTACCCACCCCGCACGCCGACATCCATCGCACGCTGCTAGAGCGGATTGGCGCGGTCCGGTAACATGCCGCACTGTTTTTGAGAGATGTCCGCGCCATGCGTGGCGACATCGTCGGCGTGCGAGACTTTCATCGCGGTCGCTCTTGCATCAGATTTCATCATTATTGGGTGGCACTACCTGCTACCGCCGCCGCATAGTTCTGCTTCGTCGCTCAATGAGCGCTTCTATTTCAAGGAGTCGCAATGCTGCCTTACCCGCAGATTGACCCGGTAGCCGTGGCCATCGGTCCGCTGCAAATTCACTGGTATGGCCTGATGTACCTGGTCGGTATTGGCAGTGCCTGGTACCTGGCATCCCGTCGCTTGAATCGCTTTGACCCGACGTGGACCAAAGAAAAGCTCTCGGACATGATTTTCTGGGTCGCCATGGGCGTCATCGTCGGTGGCCGTCTCGGCTACGTGCTGTTCTACGACCTGCCCAACTACATCGCCAACCCGCTGCTGATTTTTGAGGTGTGGAAGGGCGGCATGGCGTTTCACGGTGGCTTCATCGGCGTGATGATCGCGACGTACTGGTTCGGCAAGCGCAACGGCAAGTCATTCTTCCAGCTCATGGACTTCATCGCCCCCATGGTGCCGATTGGTCTGGGTGCCGGGCGCATCGGCAACTTCATCAACGCCGAGCTGTGGGGCAAGCCGACTGATCTGGCCTGGGCCATGGTGTTTCCCACCGACCCTGCGCAACTGCCGCGCCACCCGTCACAGCTCTACCAGTTCGCGCTGGAAGGCGTGGCCCTGTTCGTCATTCTTTATTTCTACTCCCGCAAGCCGCGTCCGACCATGGCCGTTTCCGGCATGTTCGCGCTGTTCTACGGCATCTTCCGCTTCGTGGTGGAGTTCGTTCGCGTACCGGACGCCCAACTGGGTTATCTGGCCTGGGGCTGGCTCACCATGGGGCAGATCCTCAGCCTGCCGATGATCATCGGCGGCCTGGTGCTGATCTGGCTTGCCTACCACCGCGCGCCCGCTGCCAACAACGCTGCGGCGTGACGCGCCGGGTACATTTGCTGAACGCCGGGCCCGAAGGGTTCGGCGGATTCACCGAAACAGAGGGCCTCTGGTCATGAAGCAATACCTTGAACTGCTGCAGGACGTCATCAACAACGGAACCCGCAAGGGCGACCGCACCGGGACCGGCACCACTGCCGTGTTCGGTCGGCAGATTCGCCACAACCTGGCCGATGGCTTCCCGCTGCTGACCACCAAAAAGCTGCACTTCAAGAGCATCGCCAACGAGCTGATCTGGATGCTCAGCGGCAACACCAACACCAAATGGCTCAACGAGAACGGCGTGACCATCTGGGACGAGTGGGCCACTGAAGACGGCGACCTAGGCCCGGTATACGGCGCGCAGTGGACTGGCTGGCCGACCAAGGATGGCGGCAAGATCAACCAGATCGACTACATGGTCGACTGCCTGAAGAACAACCCGAACAGCCGCCGCATCCTGTTCCATGGCTGGAATACCGAATACCTGCCGGACGAGAAGCTGTCGCCGCAG
Source organism: Pseudomonas sp. GW821-FHT02H06 (assembly GCF_059421525.1). Lineage (NCBI taxonomy): Bacteria > Pseudomonadati > Pseudomonadota > Gammaproteobacteria > Pseudomonadales > Pseudomonadaceae > Pseudomonas > Pseudomonas sp. GW821-FHT02H06. Next base: position 2,452 of record NZ_JBWKVD010000003.1, on the reverse strand, counting down.
GAGAACGTCAAGGCCGGGCGCCAGGCGCTTGCGGTGTGCCATTTGCTGTACCAGGCCTTCGTGGCCGACGGCAAGCTGTCGATGCAGTTGTATATTCGCAGTTCCGACGTCTTCCTCGGCCTGCCGTACAACATCGCCGCGCTGGCGCTGCTGACCCACATGCTGGCTCAGCAATGCGACCTGATCCCCCACGAGATCATCGTTAGTCTGGGCGACACCCACGCTTACTCCAACCACGAAGAGCAGATCGCGACGCAGCTGACCCGCACGCCTCGACAGTTGCCGCAGCTGAACATCAAGCGCCGCCCGGGGAGCATCTACGACTATCGCTTCGAAGACTTCGAGATCGTGGGTTATGACGCGGATCCGAGCATCAAGGCGCCGGTAGCGGTGTAATCCTGCTGCGCTCATGAGCGGAGGCTATTGATCAATCGGCAATCGATTGAAATCCCCTATCCGCCCAGTGCGCAGTGACAATGAGCTTAAACGCGTCGATTTCCCTATCGTTCTCCCCATCGGACAGACACAGGGCGGCCTTAACAGAGGTCGCCCGCCAGTATCCTTGGTGGAGAAACACGCATGAGCAACAAACTGACGACCGCTTTCGGCGCCCCTGTAGTCGATAACCAGAATATCCAGACCGCCGGCCCTCACGGCCCCGCGCTGCTGCAGGATGTCTGGTTCCTCGAGAAGCTCGCCCATTTCGATCGTGAAGTCATCCCCGAGCGTCGCATGCACGCCAAGGGTTCCGGCGCCTTTGGCACCTTCACCGTCACCCACGACATCACTCGCTACACCCGTGCAAAAATCTTCTCTGAGATCGGCAAGTCCACTGAAATGTTCGCCCGTTTCTCCACCGTTGCCGGTGAGCGTGGTGCCGCCGATGCCGAGCGCGACATTCGCGGTTTCGCGTTCAAGTTCTATACCGAGGAAGGCAACTGGGACATGGTCGGCAACAACACGCCGGTGTTCTTCCTGCGCGACCCGATGAAGTTTCCCGACCTGAATCACGCTGTCAAACGCGACCCACGCACCGGCATGCGCAGTGCCGAGAACAACTGGGATTTCTGGACTCAACTGCCGGAAGCGCTGCACCAAGTGACTGTCGTGATGAGCGAGCGCGGCATTCCCCGCAGCTATCGCGAGATGCACGGTTTCGGCAGCCACACCTACAGCTTCCTCAACGCGCAACACGAGCGGTTCTGGGTGAAATTCCACTTCGTCTCGCAACAAGGCATCGCCAACCTGACCGACGCCGAAGCGCAGGAACTGGTCGGCCGTGACCGTGAGTCCCATCACCGTGACCTGTACGAAAATATCGAGCAGGGCAACTTCCCGCGCTGGAAGCTGTTCGTGCAGATCATGCCGGAGAAGGAGGCAGGCTCGTACCCTATCAACCCGTTCGACCTGACCAAGGTCTGGCCGAAGGGCGATTACCCGCTGATCGAAGTGGGCGTGGTCGAGCTGAACCGTAACCCGGAGAACAACTTCGCTGACGTCGAGCAGGCGGCATTTGCGCCTTCCAACGTGGTGCCTGGCATCAGCTTCTCGCCGGACAAAATGCTGCAGGGTCGGCTGTTTTCCTACGGCGATGCCCAGCGCTACCGCTTGAGCGTCAACCACCACCAGATCCCGGTGAATTCGCCACGGGCGGCGCTGCACGTGAACAGCTACCACCGCGACGGCTTGATGCGCATTGACGGTAATCGTGGCGGCATGACTTCTTATGAGCCCAACACCAAGGGTGCGTTTCAGGAGCAGCCGGATTTCAGAGAGCCGCCGTTGTCGATCGAAGGCGCCGCCGCTCACTGGAACCACCGCGTGGATGGCGACTACTACTCGCAGCCAGGCAATCTGTTCCGTCTGATGAACGCACGGGAGAAACAGTCGTTGTTCGACAACACCGCACGCTCGCTGCGCGGCGTGTCGGCACCGATCATCCAGCTGCACATCGAGCATTGCTCGATGGCTGATCCCGAGTACGGGATTGGGGTCGCCGCGGCGGTTGAGCGTATTCACAACGCTTGATCCCTGTGGGACCGGCTTTAGCCGGGAAAGCGTCGGATGCCACACCGCGAAAGCGATGTTGCCCCCAATGGCCTCTTCCCGGCTAAAGCCGGTCCCACTAAAGCATTCGCGTGCACTCAACGGGACCGGCTGGAACGCCGACTTGTAGGACCGGCTTTAGCCGGGAAGGCGTCGGATGCCACACCGCGAAAGTGATGTTGCCCCCAATGGCCTCTTTCCGGCTAAGGCCGGTCCCACTAAAGCATTCGCGTGCATTCAGTGGGACTGGCTGAAACGCCGACTTGTAGGACCGGCTTTAGCCGGGAAGGCGTCGGATGCCTCACCGCAAAAGTGATGATGCGCAGACTTGCAGTGGTCTAATTTCCCCGGACACCTCGATAAGTGGAAAATACATTTATCGAGGAGTTCTACATGACCAGAAAGC